>JBEKJF010000339.1:0-5651 GCA_050011375.1 Candidatus Sulfotelmatobacter sp. | reverse complement strand
CACTTGCGACGTGGGATTGGTCGTCGGCCAAAAAGTTCCCAGATCAAGCCCCTCGCGCCCGAAAATCCCCAGAATGTCGGCCTGCGCCAGCGCGCCGTTAATCGATTCCAGTCCGCCCCAGTTGTATTCGTCGATGGCCAGCTTCGTGCCGGGATAGTCCTTGGCAACCCAGCCCATCATCATCGGAATCACTTGCGGAGCCTGCGCCGGCGGAGAGCAACTCGTCGTATAGTTCAAGTCGGTGGTGTAGTTCGGCTGCTGATAGTTCGGATCGGTGTAAGTTGAATCCCAAAATACTCGAGTCGAGTTCAACCGTGCCTGTTGCATTCCGGTGTCGCCCGCCGTGGTAAAGGCAACGGAAGCGCCGTTGTACTGTGCCGCAAAATAAGTATGCAGGTCCACGTAATCCAGCAGGCGCACGTTATTCGTCGCTTCGTACGCCGCGAACTGCTGCAGATAATATTCGATCAGCGGGATGCCATTATGCGCCTGGCGGTCGATGGGATTGCTCCACGGCCCAAAGCACGGACTACCGCTGCTCCATCCGGATTCGACGTCTTTCTTCGAGTAAAAATAATCCCACCAGAAGTCAATCACCGGACCGCTCACTGCCGCCGTCGGATCGGCCGCCTTAACGGCCGCAGCCGTTGCAATGCCGTTGGTCGTCACTTCGTCGTAAGTGAAGGCCACGGGATGCACGTCGCGCTGCGTCGCATCCCACCAGCTGGGCTCGTTGTCCAGATCGTAAATCGCAACTCCGCCATTCGCCGCGCTGCCGAACTTGCCAACCAGATAGCTAACCCAATTCCCAGCCCATGACGGTCCGACCGCAGTACTCGTAGCCGTCGGATCATTGCCCGTGATATCGGTTTGATTCGGCATCTCTCCGTCGCCGCAATTCGAGTTGTAGGGATCGAACGAATACTGGCTGGGATAACTCGACGCCGGACAGCCGCAGTTGATGTTGTCCTTCGCTACCCAGCCCTGGACCGGCACGGTTCCAAGAGTTTTCGCCCCAATAGAATTATTGCTCAACACCAGCGCGTCGAACGCCTTCTCGCCCGGCACCGCAGGCAATCCATCCCCACCGGTGCCGTCGCCGTTCTCAAAATACCAGTCGGCCGCAGAGTTGGTTACGTCCAGCAGATAGTTGTAGCGCGAAGTCGAGTCTCCGCCCCAGCGATCAATCGGAACGTTGATGTTCTTCGCCGTAGTAGAGTCCAGCAGGTAGGCGTTCACGCCGTAGATGTAAGGGCTGATAGCGCGCGTCTGATTGCCAGCATCCACCTTCAACGCGGGCCCAGCCACGGTCGCGGGAGCCGCAAGGTTCACCGTCGCACTGCCGCTCTTAGTAAGGTCCTGCGTGCTGGTCGCCACCACGGTCACGGTAGCCGGAGCCGGATAAGGCGTGGTGTAAAGCCCACTTGTGTTGATCGTCCCCGGGCTCAAAGTGCTGCCCGATGGCGCCTGCACCGCCCATGTTACGCCGCTGCTGAAGTCTCCTGTGCCGGCCACCGTCGCGGCAAACTGCACCTGAGTTCCAATGGTCGCAGGGGCGGGATTAGGACTTACGGTCACCAGGGTGATCGAGGGTCCCGAACTTATGGGCGTCCCCGCGCTTCCCCCACCACCGCAGCCCGTTGCTACTAGGCTGAGCCCAGTTCCTATCAACAGCGCCGACGCGCAAGCCAGATTCCTCACGCGGCAGATTCGAAAACGTTCGAGCATTCGGCAGATGCGACGCGCGAAGCCGCCAGTAATCTTCCAGGCACCATTCATCGCGTTACATCTTACCGCGCTCCGCCTGCCCTCCAGCAGGTTTTCTTCGGAGGATCATATGACGAATCGAGATCGGTACGAGCGAATCGAGCTTCGTGGGGCGGTTGAGATTCGTATCAGGGCACGCCTTCAGGCGTGCCGCACCCGCACTCCAGTGAATACGCCTTCAGGCGCTGGATTTGGCATTTCCACTCGGCGTTCCCACCTCACTTCTTCGGCGCCGAAATCGCCATCGGAAACGTAGCAACCAGATACTCTCCCTGATCGCTGTCGATCGCATCAAGCTCCAACAACTCCACGGTTCGCGACATCACCAATCGCGTGCGATAGTAATAAGTTTTTCCGGCCTCTGCCGTGAAGTGCGCCAGCTCAAAGCGCTGCGCCACCAGCGATGACTGCAGCATAATGCACACGTGGTGATCTCCCGGCTCGACCGCCTCGGAGAAATACGAGTTGCCATGTTGCGCACCGACCCAGGCTCCGTCCATCCCGACCTTCACCGTTGGATACCCCAGGGTATTGTTAGTCCCGGCGTCATGAAAGAAGTAAACCCGCGCCTTCCCCGCATCCGGTGGCGTAAACGTGTGCTGGGAATCGTCCAGCTTCACCTTGAAGCTGACATTGTCGCGGCCGCACGCCGCGGTTGAACCCACTGGCACAGTCTGCCCAAACGCCGTCGCTGCAAGCAATAGAACCAACCCAAATTTTCCCATAGTTCCTCCGTACCCAAACGTTAACTCGTAAGACTCTTATCCTAAGGCGCAACCAAAGCCAGCGCGGGCGCGCCGCCGACTTTCAACTCGCGAATCTCGCGCATCTTCACCGTGTCGATCACCAGAATGCTGTGCTTCTGCGGAGCCATCGCAAACAACGTCTTTCCGTCATTCGCAATCACCGCGCTCCAGAACGGCATCTTGGTTTTAATAGTCCCAACCTTGCGCCAAGTGAGCATGTCAAATACATGAAACTCCCCGGCCAGCGCGTCATTCGGCCGCAGGTTCGGAGACCGCCCGTAATCCAGATAAAAGCGGTTGTCATAGTGCTTCTCGTAATCCTTGTTGAAGCCAACATAGGCCCGGCTGCTATCAGACGCAGTCGGCCACGCCGCCGGAGGCACGCGATTCGGCAGCACAGGACGCGCAGTCGTGTCCGTAAATTCGTGCGTGACCAGATTCATCTTAAAAACTCCTCCGTCGCCACGCACGATCGCGATCTCCTGATTGTCCGGAACCTCAACTGCCAAAGCCGCGCCCACTCGCCTTTCCCACGGAAGCTTGATGTCCTCGTTTTGCAACTCGCGCGATTCACCGTCCACACGAATCAGCCTGATTCGATTCGATCTCGGGCAAAGAATATCGAACTGATCTTTGCTGGGATAAGAAATGAACCGCCCCGGTCCGCAGTTTCCCAGATGCACCGTCCTCTGCGAAAACTCCCCGCTCTGCGTGTCGAACGTGGCGAGCAGAAACGCATCCGCCTCCGCCGATTTCGGCGTGTCCCTCAGAATTCGCAGCGCCAGCCCATCGCCGGAAACAGCCATCGTCGAAAATGACGGCAGCACATTGCCCACTTCGCGGTCATCCACCGAGCTCCTTTGCACCGCCACGCCGCGCGCGGTGTCGATCGCCGCAAGCTCGCTCGAATCTCCCTGCGTAATCGACGCAACATACAGCCGGCTTCCATCTGGCGATAGCGCGAAATCCGCATTGCCGCCAGTGCGAATGCTGCCCATGACTTTGCCGGCTTCAGGCTCGACCAGCCATACGCGCCCTCCCGGCCCACCCGCATCCGGTTTCGCATCGAGCACATACAGCCAACCAGCCTCAGGCTTGGTCCAACTCTCAACTTCAATCTTCGACTGCGCCGAAGCGCCGGCCTGCGTGGCCGAACTGGTTTGCCCAACTGCCGCGCCCGCCCAGGCCGGACGATCCGCCAAGCCCAGCGAAAACAATAAAGATATGGAAAGGAGAGACAAGCACGACAGGAGATTCGCTTTCATACATCGCCTCCACAACTCGGGTGTACTGCGAACTGCTTACCAGAGTTGCCCCGTCATCCGGTTAGACGTGAGACCAGAACAAAGGCTTTACAGAGAAAAGTATAGATACTGCAAATGTATGTAAAGACGAAAACATCTTCGTGCAAAGCAACTGCAATGCCAAAAATCGAAGCGCGCACGGTTCCGCGTAATTCATTTGTTTTCACGGAGCAAGGCTGGCAGCGCGCTCGCCAAAGCAAGGGCTGGTTTCAGAATCGGTGGTTATCCTGAGCCAGCGTGGTGGTTTTCAGCCAACCGTGGTGCAACAGTCAACTCCCTGTAAGCAGCTCATGTAAACTTGCTTCTTCCTCGGCGCAGGGTCCAAAATACTGCTCGTGCTAAACCGTCCGCAGTTTGTATCGATCTCGCCTCTGAGGTTGAATCGTGAATAGAACTCTTTCACGGTTGGTTGTCTTCTCGGCGGTGGCCTGCATTGGAGCAATTGCCCAGATCTCTTCGCCTCAACCCACCACACCCGCATCCCAAGTCCAACTCGGCAATACATATCTGCAACAGAAGGAATATTCCCTGGCTCTGACTTGGTTCCGCAAAGCGGCAGAGCAAGGTAATTCCGCCGCGCAAAACAATATCGGATGGCTTTACGAGAACGGGTTTGGGGTTCAGCAAGACTATGCCGAGGCCATGGCGTGGTTCTCCAAGGCAGCCAGCCAGCACAATGCCGACGGACAGAACAACCTCGGCTGGCTCTACCACGAAGGCTGGGGAGTGAAACAGGATTACGCCGAAGCCCTGACCTGGTTCCGTAAAGCCGCAGACCAAGGAAACAGTCGGGCCCAGGAAAACCTCGCGCTTCTTTATCAAAATGGACTCGGAACAAGTCAGGACTATGCCGAGGCGCTAACTTGGCTACACAAGGCCGCGGATCAGGGCAGCGCGAGCGCCCAGGTAAATATCGGCTACTTCTACCAGAACGGCTGGGGAGTAAAGCAGGATTACGCGGAAGCGATGAGATGGTATCTCGGCCCAGCCAATAAGGGCAACGCTTATGCACAGACGGATATAGGTTGGCTTTATGAAAACGGTCGCGGAGTTGCCCGCGACTATGCGGTCGCCATGGCTTGGTATTACAGAGCAGCGCGTCAGGGCCATGCCCAGGCGCTGAATGCGATTGGATGGCTCTACCAAAACGGCAGTGGAGTAGATCAGGACTATGCCAAAGCTTCCGATTGGTACCGCAAGGCCGCAGAGCAAGGTAACAGTGACGCGATGAACAATCTAGGCCGGCTCTACGATCAAGGCCTTGGAGTTCACCAGGATTCCGCCGAGGCTGCCGAGTGGTATCGCAAGGCGGCCGCGAAGGGCAATACGCGGGCCTCTCTGAATCTCGCGTACCTTCTACACCCGGAGATGCCCCCGCTGAACGGGATGACTGAAGTATGCAGCGCAAACAACTCATCCTCCTGCGTTACGCCTCCAAAGGTTATTTCCCTGGTGGACCCTGAATTTTCGAAGCAAGCTTCGGATGCAAAGTACCAGGGAACGTGCGTGCTGGGATTGATTGTAGGTGCCGACGGCGTCCCTCGAAACGTTCGTGTGCTAGTCAGCCTCGGGATGGGACTAGACGAAAAGGCAATGGAAGCAGTGCAGAAGTGGAAGTTCGAACCCGGTATGAAAGACGGCAAGCCCGTCGCTGTTGAATTAGCAGTCGAAGTAGATTTTCACCTCAAGTAATTCCGCCAGCTCTCATTCCTACTGCTCTATCTTCGTACCCAACCCCGCATATAGATAATTTTCCCCGTACGCCTTCTTCAATCGCGCAAATGCAGGCTCGCCGGTGCAATGTCCCGGCGCGATCCTCTGCACCTTCCACTTC
>JBEKJF010000338.1:0-5711 GCA_050011375.1 Candidatus Sulfotelmatobacter sp. | reverse complement strand
GACCACCAGATGATCAATGAGATTGAGCCGTTTACGGTGATTAATCCCTCGGCGGAAAACCTGGCGAAATATTTTTATGACGAATCGAACACGCGGCTGAAGAGCGTAACCAATGGCCGAGTAAGAGTGAAAGATGTAACAGTTTTTGAAACAGATACCACGACGGCAAAGTACTCGGAGTCGTAGCGCCGCCGTCCCGGCGGCTGTCCAGCGGGCGTCCCGCCCGCGACCGGGCCGGCGAGACGCCGGCGCTACTTTCAAATGCAGATTACTGAAATCTACAAATCGCTCCAGGGTGAATCGACCTACGCTGGTCTGCCGTGCGTCTTCGTTCGCCTGACAGGATGCAACCTGCGCTGCTCGTGGTGCGATAGCGAGTACACATTTCAGGGCGGTCGCAAGATGGATACCGAAGCCGTGCGGGATGAAGTGATGCGCCTAAGCCCCAACGGCGGATTGGTTGAGATTACCGGCGGCGAGCCCATGCTGCAGGAGCGCGAATTGGTCCCGCTGATGCGGCAGTTGCTTGAAGCCGGCTATCAAGTGCTGCTCGAGACCAGCGGAGAACGGCCACTGGAGCGGGTTCCGGCGGGAGTCATCAAGATCGTGGACGTGAAGTGTCCGGATTCGGGCGAGGGCGACACGTTTCATACGGAGAATCTTGAAACGCTGACCAAGGAAGATGAAGTCAAGTTCGTGCTGAGCGGGCGCGCAGACTATGAATTCGCGCGCGCCTTTACCTCGCAGCATCGTTTAGCCGAGCGAGTAAATGCTGTACTATTCTCACCGGCGTTTCGTAAGGACGCAACCGGTGCGCGCGATAGTTCGCACTGCCTGCTCAATCCCCAGGAATTAGCCGAGTGGATGCTCGCCGACGACGTTCCCGCACGCCTGGGATTGCAGTTGCACAAGTTTATCTGGGATCCCGCGCTGAAAGGCGTTTAAGGAAATTGTTGATTGATATTGATGATTGCTGATTGAAAAGCTTATGAAATTGTCATCCCGAGCGAAGCGAGGGATCTTGGCTTCTGCCCGCAGCGGCGATACCGGTGGCGCAGGCAAGAACCAAGATCCCTCGCGTTGCTCGGGATGACAATCCGTTATGTGGTCAATCAACAATAAGCAATTGCCGTGCAAGAGATGCCCGATCCAAATAAACCCCGCGCCGTCGTTCTGCTCAGCGGAGGAATGGATTCCTGCGTGTGCGCGGCGCTTGCCGCCCGCGATCACGACGCCGCGGCATTGCACGTAAGTTATGGCCAGCGTACCGAAGACCGCGAGCGCCAATCTTTCCTGGCAGTCTGCGAGCGCCTGCGAATTCAAAACAAACTCCTGGTGCGCAACGAAATATTTCGCGCCATCGGAGGTTCTGCCCTGACCGACGACAACATTGCGGTCCCCACCGCGGACGCCGCGGGCCATGCCATCGGCGAAGACATCCCCGTAACCTATGTTCCTTTCCGCAACGCGCACTTTCTCGCCGCCGCAGTAAGCTGGGCCGAGGTGCTCGGAGCCGAGAAAGTCTATATCGGCGCGGTGGAACAAGACAGTTCCGGCTATCCCGATTGTCGGCCCGCATATTATGAGGCCTTCAACCGCGTGATCAAAACTGGGACGAAAGAAGGGACCATCGAAATCGTCACCCCGCTCATTCGCCTTCGCAAAGCCGAAATTGTCCGCCTGGGCCTTGAATTAGGCGCGCCATTCGATTTAACTTGGTCATGCTACAGCCGCCAGGATCGGGCATGCGGCGTCTGTGATAGCTGCGTGCTGCGGCTGCGGGCCTTTGCCGCGGCAGGCGCCAGGGACCCGATTCCGTATGTAGAAAAGCAATTGTTGATTTCTGATTGTTGATTGAAAACCTTGTGCGCAGCTTTCTCCAATCAACAATCATCAATCGACAATCAAAAATGTTTTCCGCCGGGAGGCCGCAATGAAAAAGCATTTCGCAGTATTCGTTCTCGTCTTGGCAATGCTGGCACTCTGTGCGCCTCTGGGCTTCGCCCAGGCTTCAGCAACGGTGAAGGGCACGTGCAAAGACGCTCAGGGCAATCCCATTCCCGACGCAATCGTGGTATTCGTCAACCAGAACAATGGCCAGAAATATCAGTTGAAGACCAACAAGAAGGGCGAGTATTTCTCCCTGGGCCTTACCGCAGGCGCATATAACGTCACACTCTACAAGAACGCTGACGACCTTAAAGCCGGCAAGGAACTTTCCCGCGCCAACAACTTTCCGGTCGCCCTGGGCGAGGACACCCTCGACTTCGACATGAAAAAGGAGCAGGAAAAAGCCGCCGCCAGCCAGGGCATGACTCCGGAACAACTCAAGCAGAGGCAGGAGCAGATCGAAAAGCAGCAGAAGGAATCGGGCACGATTAAAACCCTGAACGAAAAAATCGTCGCTGCCAACACCGCGGCCAAGGGCGGAGACTACGATGGCGCGATCAGCATCTTAACCGAAGCCACGCAGATGGATGCGACCCGCGACATACTCTGGGCGCAACTCGCCGATGCCTATCGCGGATCGGCCACCAAACAGACCGATTCCGCAGAAAAAGCGAGGCGTCTGCAGGAAGCCGTCACCGATTATCAGAAGGCAATCGAGATCAAGCAAAAAAGCGTAGAGGCCGCCACGAAGAAGGATCCGGACGACAACAAACGTCTGGCTGCGTATTACAACAACTTGGGTGAGGCTTCCGCCAAATCTGGCAAGGTCGAGGATGCCTTGAAGGCCTACACGCAAGCAGCCCAGATCAATCCCGAAGGCGCGGCAGGCTATTACTACAACGCGGGCGCGGTGCTGACCAATGCCGGGAAAGTCGACGCCGCCAACGAAGCCTTCGACAAATGCATTGCCGCCGATCCCACCAAGGCAGACGCCTATTATCAAAAGGGCCTGAACATGATGGGCAAGGCAACCCTGCAAGGCGACAAGATGGTCGCGGCCCCCGGTACGGCTGAGGCTTTCAACAAATACCTTGAGCTTGCGCCCACCGGTCCCAACGCCCAGAATGCCAAGGACATGCTAGCCAGCATAGGCGCTTCCGTACAAACCAGCCTCGGTAAGAAGAAGGCGACCAAATAAGCCGATCACCATAAGCAAGCTTGAAAAACCATGTTTGAAAGACAACGAGAGCGGCCCGTTAGCCGCTCTTTCTTTCTCTATCCGCGCGCCTTCACGTTACTAAGGACCAAGTCCTAAGCGTTCTTATGTTTCCCTCGCCATCGCGTTAAAGTGTATGTATCGGGCGACTCCGGTTGCCTCCATCTCCTTATCTGTGGCGCTTTGCAATTCCCTAAGAATTAAGAACAGTCCCATGCGAGGATGGAATGGCAGCGCCTGGCAACGCAGCAATCTCAGTTTCTTTGGAAGGTTATTCTGGCAGCGGTAAAGTGGCCACGCCCGCTTTGCTGGGCGCAATGTTGCGCGCCGCCGATAAGATCAGCGACCTTGTGTTCTCTCCTGGACGTCCTCCGCAGGTGCAGGTTCACGGCCAGCTCATTCCAGTCCATGTGGCAGGCCTCGCCGCGCTGACTCCCGATGACACGCGGCACATCGCCATCGATCTGATTGGCGAGAACAAACAGGCAGTCGCCAGCCTGCGCGAACAAGGCTCGTGCGACATTTCGTACGGCTTGCCCGGAGTCGCCCGCTTCCGCGTCAACGTCTTCATCCAGCGCGGCAGTTGTGCGGTCGTGATGCGCGTGATTCCCACTGGCATTCCCGAGTTCGCGTCACTCCGCTTGCCTTCGCATCTTACCGATGTAGCCAGCCTGCGCGACGGAATCGTGCTGGTCACCGGGCCCGCCGGATCGGGCAAGTCCTCCACTCTCGCCGTGCTGCTCGACTGCATCAATCGCGAGAGGAACTATCACATCATCACGATTGAAGATCCCATCGAGTTCCTGCACAACCATAAGCAGTCCACCGTTCATCAGCGCGAACTGCATAGCGACACACCCAGCTTCGCGCACGCGCTGCGCTCCGCGCTGCGGCAGGCGCCCAAGGTCATCATGGTCGGCGAAATCCGCGATCGTGAAACCATTGAGAGCATGCTCGAAGCGGCCGAGACCGGTCATCTCGTGCTTTCCAGTCTCAATACCATGGACGCCTCCAAAACTGTTGACCGCATCGTCAGCTCGTTCTCGTCCGGCGAACAGCAAAGCGTGCGCGCGCGTTTCGCCAAGGCATTCCGTTACATCATCTGCCAGCGGCTCTTGCCCAAGACCGATCGCAGCGGGCGAGTCCCGGTCGCTGAAATTCTCAAGGCGAACGCACGCACGCGCGACTGCATCGAAAAAGGTGAGCGCGAAGGCAAAACTTTGCTCGACGCAATAAAGGCAGGCGCAGCCGAAGGCATGCAACACTTCGATGGAGAAATCGCGCAACTGGTCCGCGACCGCGTAGTCGACCTCGAAACCGCCCTCTCCTACGCCAGCAACGCCACGGTGTTAGGACAAGAATTAGTCAGATAGCGGCTTTGAAAGGGCACGGCTTCAGCCGTGCCGTAAGCGCCGCGTAATTGCCCCAAATCAAAGAGGCTTCAGCCGCCGATCGGGCTCTCGTTAAGGTGGATCCAAAACCGGGAAAGCAACGCTGGTGAGCGCCACCGGCCCTGCGCTCGTGAGAAACGGAGAGCCAGCCAAAGGCGTGAGGCTTCCCGTAGTTGCATTCACGCTGAAGCCGAGAATGCCGTTCGACTGAGTATCGGGAACGTATATGTCTCCGTTGTGGCCGTCGATCAGCCCTGCCAGTGCCGTCCCCGCGGGAAACGGAGAACCCGCAATCTCGGTCAGGACGCCGGTATTCAAGTCCACGCTGTAGCCGGAGATAGTGTGGTCAAGGCCATTGAGCGAGTAAAAGAAGTTACTGTAGGCAAGCAGCGTTGCCGGGCCGCGTCCGGCCAAGAAGGGCGAGCCAGTTAGCGCTGTTAGAGCACCGGAGTCCTGGACAGAATAGGCCGCAATTTCGTTAAGGGCGCTAAGTGCGACGTAAAGCGTGCCCCCGCCGGTTGCGCCCGCACCGACAACCATTGCAGCCGGAGCGCTGCCGGGCGCAGTTGCAAAGGGAGAACCGGCAACCGGCGTCAGGGCACCATTGGAGTCGATCGTAAAACCGTAGATGCCGCCGCCGCTGAAATCCGCAGCATACAGGAAGGATGCGCCAGTATTGCTATTGTACGACCAAGCCAGATTGACAGGCGCAACGCCAGCAGGAAAAGGCGAGCCGGAAAGCGCGGTCAGGACGCCGCTGGACGCAGCGTTGAACGCTGCGATCGTGCCATTCGTGTCTCCGACATACAGATAACTGCCGGAGTAATTGTTAGCGAAGAGTAGTCCCGCTGGGCTGCCCGTACTGGAACCGATGCTGAAAGGAGATCCCGCTATTGCAGTGAGTGTGCCGTTACTCGAATTCACGTCAAAAGCATCAATCGCATTGTTGGCGGGATCTGACTCGTACAAGGGCCCGCCGCCAATAATAGCGGGGCTGTCGGCGCCCCCTTGAGTGCTGGCCGGCGCGCCGAGGGCCCCGCCGGGTTCGACCTTAAAGCTGAGAAGCTGATTGGTGTTTGTCGTCGCATAAACAAACGAGCACCCGCTGCACATGTCGCCTGACTGGTTATTATTGTTGCTGTTCGTATTGTTCGTGCCGCAGCCCGCGAGTACGAGCAACAGAGCGGGAACGAAAAGACCTCTGGCAAGGGAAC
>JBEKJF010000337.1:0-5740 GCA_050011375.1 Candidatus Sulfotelmatobacter sp. | reverse complement strand
AGCCCGGAAAAACCATTAATCCAACGACAAAGCGGTTGCCCCGCCAGAAACTTACCAAGCCACTCAGAAGCAAGAGCCCGCCGACAATGAGAGCGAGCACACTGCCCCCCGCTCCGTTTCGTAAGCCATGAATTGCTTCTCTCAATGCCCACAGCGGGCTCGCCCATTCAGACCGGACCGAGGTACCGGCGACACCAATCGTGCGCGCGAATATTCCCGGAATCACTGGCGCGTAAAGCGCCAACGCCAAAGTTCCGGCCAGCACCAAGCCATAGAGCGGCAAAAAGGCTTTTCGAGGGATTCGACGGCTCTGTCGGGTTCTGGACCAGATCAGACATACATAAAGGATGGCGTGACCAACGACCACAAAGGCCATCATTAAGTGCGTGTAGATGCCAAGAGCTGCGCTGATGCCATACATCACGCAATCTGACGTGCGCCCGTTGTTGGCGCAGCGAACAAAAAAGATGCTGGCCAGCAGCGTCCAAAACACCATCCCCGTGTACCCGCGCGCATTCTGCGAGAACCAAATGTGCTGGTAGTTGATCGCCATCAGTAAGGCAGCGAACCACGACTCACGCTTCGTGGTTACCAGACATCCGAAGAAGTACAGCGCAGGGATTCCGGCAGCGCCAAAGAGCACGGCCGGAAGGCGCAGAGCCCAGGGCTGCTCTCCAAAAATTCGGATCGAGCAATGCGCCAGAACCGAATAGAGCATGTGTTGATTCTGCCCGCCATAGTGGGTCACAATTCGCCAGAGCGGATCGCGAGCCGAATCCAGCAGCGTAACGATCTCGTCGAACCAGAGCTGCTGATTGAGAGCTATCATACGCAACGCAGTCGCCGCCGCGAGCAGTCCTGCAAGCCACGCCCAGGAAACTGATCCCTCCGAGGGCGCTGTGCTTTCAGCCCAGAGCGGCAATTCGTTCTTCGGCGAGGAGAATATCTCCGAGTCCATTTTTTCTTTTCAGGATGTCGAACAGAAGGGTCGTAGCTAGTTCGGCCACGGACGGCCAGCAAGCCGGGACAAATCGGCAAAGATGGCATGGCGCAAAGTCATCATCGGAATGATGACTTTCTGGTTTGTGCGATGAAGTTCTCCGCGATAGCGAAAGACTTGGACTTGGCGGATCGGTATATCCGGCTGGTTGGTGACAACCGGGAAGCTGCGCAACAACTCAAATTGATCAGACTTCAATGCCTCACGTACCGGGCCGAATCCTGGAAAAGGATCAAGATCTTCTACTATTGCGTAACGGATACCCCAGCGTTGAAAAAAGTCGACGACCTCAGGTGACGAGTGAAGGATTGCTCGCCGTTCGCGCCCTAGGATAACAACTTGTTTTTCCCGAGCGACGAGATGGCGCTTTTCCGGGTCGAGTTTCCGCACATAGAAAATAAAGTCGCCGTGCAGAGCACCCTGATAATAAACAACATCCGACTCCGGGAGCGAGAGGACGTAGCTCGCTGCTTCGCCTGGCCCACTCACAAGGGGTCGCTCGGAGCGAAGTGCTTGGACGAGGAAGAACAAAGCCAAGCCGCATGAAACAACTAACGTCCACGTGCGTCGAATGCACAAGGTTTCCAACGCCATGAGGCCAAGGTACAGAAGTGCAGGAATCCATAGGATCGTATGCCGCGGATCTTTTTCGCTGATTAAAACGAAGCAAATGTACCCAGAAAATACCCAAACCGCCAAAAGACGATTGCCTGCAGACGGCCTGATGAAGGCTAGGAACAACCCCAGACCTGCAAGGCCCAGCAATATCGGACCTATCTGCTTGTACAATTCGACTGGATAGTAAGTGTAGGTAACACTTTGAGCAAGGTGCTTAAATCCATAACCGCTCACGCGCCCTACCATGGTCCCTAGAGGAACCCGCTCCGTCCGTTGCGTGAGCATATACCAAGGCAAAATCGCCGCCGCTGACGCTAGCAGAGCTAACCAGACATCAATGCGCTTCAAAAGCCGGAATCGCCGTTCGACTACAAGGTGCAACCCTACGAAGAAAACGAGGAAGATCATCGCTTGACTGGTGAGAAGACCGGCCACCGCGAATCCTGCCAGGGCCCAAAGATAGCGCCCGCGTTCCGTGTCCAGAAATTTCAGCCAGAAATGGATTGCCCCGAGGCACATGGCGAGTGCCGGGATTTCGAGCATGGTCAGCCGCTCATACATGAGGATGTACGGCAGGCAACATAAAATCAGGGCAGAAAAGAAAGCGCGGTAGCGCGGCCCCAACGAAACCGCAATCCGATACCAGAAGTGAATTGCCAGTACAGCAAAACCAACCACTACCAATCGGCTGACCCATGGGGAAACACCAAATATCAGAAACGCGATTCCCTCAGCTGTGTAGAAGAGTGGTGGCCAATGCGGGAGAGCTACTGCGGGATACTTCGCATAATATTCATAGGCATATTGGACAGGATGTTGAATCGGAAAATCCACCAGGAAATCCCGAACAAAGATGCCATTCATGGCATGGTACATCTCATCGGTGTGGAAGAACAGTTCCCCTTGGCTGATGCCTTTTGAAGCGACCAGCGCCGTCACGGCAATTAGGAGGATCGTCGGCCGGCACAATAACTCGATCAGACGGTCAAGAATCGATCGCGCGGGAGCAGTGGGGAACTGCACCCTCACAGGCTGCGCGAGACCGATGTAGCCGGCTGAACATTCTCGGATATTTTGACTCATGGCATTATTCGCCAGCGGCTCAGGCGGCGACAGTAGCGCTGTTCACCGCGGACTTGGACAGCAGGAACATATCGATCATCAAGGCATCGACGCCAGAGCAGAAATAACTGCGTACTGCGTCTCTGGGCTTGACCACGAGAGGTTCCCCGAACAGGTTGAAGGATGTGTTGACCAGGAAAGGCGCGGCAGCCCTTTCGCCGAAGCGCTTTATCAACTGCCAGAACTGTGGGTTGCTCTTTTGTTGGACCACGTGCAGACGCACGAAATTCCCGGGGAGAACAAAGCCATCGAGCAACTGGCGCGCTTCCGGACGCACCCAGGCCAACGAGTTCATCGACCGGCACAATTGCGAGCATTCAAAATAACGGTCACACTCTTCTTCAGGAACTGCCAGAGCGAAAGGCCTGAACCATTCGCGGTGCTTGATGTAGTCATTCAGGTTTTCTCGCACGTATGGTGCCCAGGGAGAAGCCACCAGACTCCTATTCCCTAACGCACGAGGTCCAAACTCAGTCGGCCCCTGAAACCAGCCAACTATCTTTCCCGCTTCCAGCAAGCGCAGGGTGGTGTCAATTTTCTTGTCAATCGTAAGCTGTACGGAATATCGCGCTTTGCAATTGTCCAGCACATCCTTAATCTCTGAGCGGCGCGCGAAGGGCCCGCTGTAAATATGTGACAGCCCTGGCATGCGTGGCCTTTTTGAGTTTGAATGCCAAGCCAGCATGCCAGCTCCCAGGGCGCAGCCCGCGTTACCGGGTGCAGGCGGAACAAAGAGATCGTGGATTCCCAGCCGCTTCTCCAAGGTGGCAACCAAGAGCGTGTTTTGAAAGAGACCGCCAGCCAGGCAGACCTTCTGAATACCCTCAAGAGCACGATAATACTCGATCAACGAACCAACAATTTCCGCGCACGCATGTTGCAGGCTGCTTGCCAGGCCACGCCGCTGATCGTCATTGATGGGCTCGGTCTCGCCAGTCAGTTTCACATCGCGGTAGAATCTGTCGGAGAAAACCTTGTGACTAAAAGGAGTCACAAAGTCAGGACTCAAAACCGGCAGATGGTTCTGCCGGCTCCGGGACGCTTCGACAAACACGTTCTTGTAGACCGGCTCACCTTCCAGGCTGAGCCACTGGGTTTTGTGTTCCTCCCGGCGAGGCAGGAAGCCCAGGAGCCCGGTGATTTCGGAGTAGATCCAGGCCAAGGAGTGAGGAAACGGAATTTTTCGCAGCAGGCGAATATGCGTGCCCTCACCGACTGCAATCATTCCGCAGTTCCCATCGCCCTCCTCGTCCATGGTCAGAATCAACGCCCGGTCGAAGGGAGAGAGGTAGAAGGCGCTGGCCGCGTGACAAAGATGGTGTTCAAAGCTAACCATCCTTGAAGCCTTGCCGTTGTGCTGGCGCAGCATCCGTAACTGGCTCAACTCGCGAGACAGAACGCCGAGTTCGTTGGCCTCCTGGTAGACCGCGGACACGGGCGAAGAACCACTTGAGCGCGCGTGATAAAGGGAACGACGGGCCCAACCGCGATATGGCTCTGTTCCGACAGCAATTGCGTCCAAATCCTTCCAACTCGCTCCAGCCTGTTCCAGGCAAAAGCGAATCGCATGTTCGGGAAGCCCGACGCTATGAGTGCGAACGAGTTTATCGTTCTCGATCGCAGCCTTAATCACCCCGTCTTCAAAAAGGGCAGCAGCGGTATCGTGCTTAAAGGGCGATAGTCCCAGTGTCAGCATTGGAGTGACTGAAACAGAAGTCCCAAAATGTCTTTAGTTCGATTGAATCTGTGTCAGCGTGTCGCGAGCATGTTGAGCATCATCGGGACTGAGCTTCAGATGCAAGGCAGCATCGAGTTCCGACTTTGCTTGCTCCTTGTTGCCGGTGGCCAGCAAAGCCATGCCGAGGTGGTAACGATAGACCCCACGTTGCGGATCTTTCCGAACACAGTCTTTGAACATGGGAACAGTCTGCTCGTAGCTCCCTTTCAAGTACTCCACCCATGCCAGGATGTCGGTGATGGCGTAGGCATCAGGGGCCAGTTGTTTCGCCTTCTGGGCCAGTCCCAGAGCCACGTTTAAATCGTCGCCTTGTTTCGCCTCCACATATGCAAGATTGGCGACCGCGGGAGCAAACTGAGGGTCAATAGTCAGCGCCTGTTCGTAGTATTTCCGGGCGGTGGCGAGATCCACTTTGTCTTCCAGGTAAAGATTCCCCACCAGAGCAACTAGCGCCAACTGTCTGGGCTGCAGAGAAAGAGCTTTCTCGTACCCCCTGATTGCACCATCGATGTCATTCCGGTCCTGCTCGAGCCTTGCTAATCGAACGTACGCCACAAAGTGCTTAGGATTAAGCTGAATGGCTCGCTCGAATTCAGCCTTGGCCGGCTCATATTCGTTGGTTTCGGCCAAAAGCATGCCGTGAATGGTGTGGAGATTCGGATCGTCCGGATATTTGGCCAAGTATTGTTCCACCACTGCCATTGCCTTGGGGCGCTGATTCCTGGAGACCAGAAAATCAGCCAACGCCCCTTGTGCATCGGCGAAACGCGGATTGAGGCTCAGGGCTGCTTCCAGTTCACGCTCGGCTTCAGGCCACTTCTTCTCACTTAGAAAAACAGAAGCCAACCGCAAATGTGGCACGGGGTCTCCGGGGGCAAGCTTCTGCGCAAATTCGAATTGCTCTTGTGCCCCACGCGGGTCCCTGCTGTTGAGTAGAACACTGCCCATTAGCAACCTTCCTGCTGAGTCCCCGGGGGCAATTTGCACAATTCGTTGTGCATACTCTCTCGCCGCCTGGGTATTTCCACGGGACAGCTCCATGCTGGCCAAAGCTTGCATTGGAAGAATCGCATCGGGCAGCACCTTAACCGCCGTCTCCAATTCGCTCTTTGCCATTTCGGAACTTCCACTTTGCCGGTAGGCCAGAGCGAGGTAATAGTGGGCTTGAGGTGAATCGGGGGAATCCCTCACCTGTCTCTGCAAGGTGTTAATCGCATCTTGTACGCGGCCATTCGCCAGCGAGATCCGTCCGCTGTGGATCC
>JBEKJF010000336.1:0-5752 GCA_050011375.1 Candidatus Sulfotelmatobacter sp. | reverse complement strand
CTGGCATTGCTTGCGCTGGCTGCGGGATGCACGGTCGGTCCGCGGTACAGCCGGCCCGCGGCTCCCGCGCCGGCGCCGGACGCGTGGAAGACGCAACCGCCCTGGGAGCAGGCTGCGCCGAAAGATGCAATTCCGAAAGGCGCGTGGTGGCAGGTATTTCACGATCCCGCACTTGACACCTACGAGCAACAATTACTGCAAGCTAATCAGTCGCTGATTGCTGCGCGCGATCATTTGGACCAGGCGCGAGCGTTGGCGCGGGTGGCCACGGCGGATATGTTTCCCCAGCTTTCGACAGATCCTGGCGCGCTGCGGGAGCGAGGCTCCGGCAATCGACCTCTAAACGGAGAGATCCCGACCGTCGCGAACGGGGGATATTCGCCTTACACGCAGAGCGTCTACACAGTTCCTTTCTCGCTGAGCTACGAAGTCGATCTTTTTGGACGTGTGCGGAATAATGTGGCGGCAGCGAACGCTTCCCTGCAGTCCACAGCGGCTGATCTGCAGAACGTGCAATTAGTATTGACCGCGGAGCTTGCCGCCGATTACTTCTCTCTGCGTGAATTAGACGCTGAGTTTCAGGTAGTGCAGGAATCCGTGGGTTACCAGCGCAAGGGCCTTGATCTGGTGAACCACCGCCATCAGGGTGGGATTGCCAGCGGACTGGAAGTTGCACAGCAAGCTGCGCTGCTCGATTCAACGTTGTCGCAGCTTGCCCTGGTGCAGCAATCGCGCGCGCAGTATGAGCACGCCATCGCAGTGTTGGTGGGCCAGCCAGCTTCCAGCCTCAACGTGCCGGTCGCTCCATTGCGCGCTACGCCTCCGCCCGTCCCGCTTGGTGTACCTTCTGACGTACTCGAGCGTCGGCCGGATATCTCCACGGCCGAACGGCTGATGGCTTACCAGAATGCGCAGGTCGGCATTGCGCGCTCGGCCTTCTATCCTCATATCACTTTGAGTGGTTCCGGGGGATGGCAGAGCCGTGACCTTGCGCCGCTCTTCAATGCTCCCAGCCTTTTCTGGTCGCTCGGTGCGGATGCATTGCAGCCCATTGTTGAGGGCGGACGAAACCGCGCGAATCTTGCTGCCGCGCGTTCCGCGTATGACCAGGCGGTAGCCAACTACCGGCAGTCGGTGCTGACGGCCTTCCAACAGGTCGAGGACGGCATCAGCAATCTCAGTACGCTTTCGCAAGCTCTCACAACGCAGGGCGCGGCCGTCGAAGACGCGCGCCGCGCCCTGGAGATTGCCAACAATCGCTACGTCGGTGGAGTTACCAGCTATCTGGATGTCATCACGGCCCAGACAACACTCCTGACGAGCCAACGGCTGGAGACGCAATTGCTCGGGCAGCGAATGGTCAGCTCGGTCTACTTGGTGAAAGCCCTCGGTGGGGGGTGGGACGCCAGCGAAATCAAGGATCAGCGGGTCCATCCGCAGGCGGGCCAGATTTTGCAGCCCTGAGCACCTCGGCCCAAGACGCAGTTCCAGGTTGACAACGGCTTGGAACTGGCTTAGAGTTATAGCTGTGGGAAATATCTCTCCTGCTTTTTCGCGTTTCATAGTCAAATCAGCCCAATCTGAAGCCCTTCACACGCAGCGCGGCTCTGCGGCAGGCGTCGCGTTACGGGACCGTTAGTTTGCCAGGGGATTTGTCTCGCTCGGTTTGTTTGCTATCCAGTCATCCTGAACAAAGAAAGGGAAACCATGAAAAACACCAAGTTTCTGGTAAAAGTGAACCGCGGCGGCGCTCGAGCTGCGGAATACGTGTTGCGCGTGGACCGCAGTCCCATTCAGACGACAACCAACAAAAAGCTTGCGCTCGCCATGGGAAGATTCACGGCTGAAGACGCCGTCAAGGTTATGCAAAATTCCCGCTGTAACCCGGAGTTGGTGTCGGTACAGATTTGACCCGTGGTTAAATCTGCTGCTTGCGCTGGCTTGATTGACTATCTCTGAGCTGGATCGAAGCAGTCCTTCCTGATTCCCCGTTCTCATCCGAAATTTGCACGACAGGCGCTCTCGCGCCTGTCGCCTAGGTGCGTGCGTGGCGCTCGCTGTTCGGCTTTGATCCGCTCAGAGCGAAGAACAGAATGTAGAGATAGCAGATCACGGGAAGAAAAAAGGCGTGGTGAATTCCGATCTTATCGGCAATTGCGCCCTGCGCCAGCGGAATAAGAGCTCCGCCAACGATCGCCATGATCATGACTCCGGAACCATCTCCTGTAAGCGGCCCCAGTTCCGCCACACCTAAAGTGAAAATGCTCGGGAACATGATGGAGTTGAAGAATCCGACCAGGATGATGCTGTACATGGCGAAGTGCCCAGTCGTAAGCATTGAGATGCCCACGAGGGCGGCAGCGCACACGGCACAAATACCCAGCAGATGCCCCGTCTTCATCTTCTGCAAAAGCCCGGATCCGATGAACCGCCCGACCATGGCTCCACCCCAGTAAAAGGCAACGAAGCTGGCCGCAACCTTTTCTGTCAGGCCGCCGATCTCAGGCTGGCTGAAATAGTTCACCAGAAAACTTCCGATGGAAACCTCTGCGCCGACATAGACAAATATGCCGATCGCGCCAAAGATTAAATTCGGGTGATTCCAAATGGAGTCGTTCACCTTTTCGCCGATCTGGTGTTGAGCGTGAGGAATTTTCGGCAAGTTGAAACTGCCGATCGCGATCGCCAGCAGCACTAACGCGATGCCCAGTCCCACATAGGGCGTCTTGACGGTGGCGGCCTCATGCAAGCGGTAGGCCTGCAAAGCATCGGGCGCTAACGCGCGTATCTCATCCATGCTCTTTGGCGCAGCGCTCAGAATCAGAAGCCCGCCGAAAAAAGGAGCAAGAAAAGTTCCCAGGGAATTGAATGCCTGTGTCAGGTTCAGTCGACTGGAAGCCGTTTGGGGTTTGCCGAGAACCGTGACGTAGGGATTGGCTGCGACCTGCAAACACGTGATGCCCGCTGCAAGTACGATCAATGCCATCAGAAACAGTGGATACGATGGAACGCTCGCCGCGGGCACGAAAAGAAATGCGCCTGCGCCCATGGTGAGCAAACCCACCACCATGGAACGCTGGTAGCCAATCCAATCGATGATCTTCGCCGAAGGTATGGAGAATAGAAAATATGCTCCAAAGAAAGCGGACTGAATCAGCATGATGCGCGTGTAGTTCAGGTCAAAGATTGGTTTCAGGTGCGGGACGAGAATGTCATTCAGGCAGGTAAGAAATCCCCACATGAAAAACAGGGTAGTCACTACTGCCAGCGGCGCTCCGTACGAACCGGAAGAAGACTCAGGCGCTGTAGCTGTGGTAGACGTGCTCGGCGTGACAATTGCCATGGTGAATCGTCCTTTGATCCCGAATTCGGCCAGCCCTATCGTTTTGCATGATAGCATCGCGGACCGGGAAACAGGGGTTCGCGCTGCGTTTTAGCGATGGCTAATGCTGGAAATAAACGCCGGCCGGAGTGCTTTGAGTCATAGTCAAGGGGCTAACGCTTCGAGCTTAACCAGCCAGTTCGCCGGTTCGGGAAGAATGGCGAATGTGGGCAGCTTGCCGCGCACCATGGCGACTTCATCACATCGGTGAAACCTGGGGCAGACGTGGCAATCCTTGTGAATCTTGTCGGGAAGATCTTCGCGCCGCGCCATCACAAATCCCTGGCGGGAAAAAAACTCGGGAGCGCGAGTGAAGAGGCAGATGCAATCCACGCGATGCCGCTTGGCCTCGGCCATCAAAGCCTTCATGAGTTTGCTGCCCCCGCCGTGACCCTGCGCCCGAGGCCCGACGGTGATCGACCGAATTTCAGCGAGGTGGGTGCCGTAAAGATGCAGCGCGCCGCATCCAATGATGCGGCCTTCGTTTTCGAGGACGACAAAATCCCGTACGTTTTCGCAAATCTCGGCGAGCGTGCGCGGCAGCAAGGTGCCGTCGCTCGAGTAGGCGGAGATCAGTTCGTGGATGTTCTTGGCATCCGGTAAAGTGGCTTTACGCGTGCGCATGGAAATTAACCTCCTCGCGCAGAGAGTCGATCTTTTTGCGCGCCGCTGTAATCCCTTGGCGCACGCGGGCGGGCGCGGTGCCACCGACCACATCATGAATCGCCAGCACTGAAGCCGGTTGCAAGCAGTCACGAAAACTCTCGTCGAATATGGGATTCAAAGTGCGCAGATCATCCAGCGTCAGATCCTGAAGTTCGCAGTTCTTGTCCGCGCACAGCTTCACGGCCTTGCCGATCTGCTCGTGCGCGAGACGGCTCGGAACTCCGCGGTTGACCAGATAGGTCGCCGCCGCCCACGCATTCATGAATCCCGACTGAGCCGCGTCGTTCATGCGCTGATGATCGAACTCAACCGCTTTCATCCAGCCGACGATCAGCGGTAGTAAGCCGAGCGCGGTATCCGCGGCATCGAATAGCGGCTGCTGCGTTTCCTGCAAATCTTTGTTGTAAGCGAGCGGCAGGCCTTTCAGAGAGATCATGAGCGTGGTGGCGCTTCCGATCACGCGGCCGGTTTTGCCACGCACCAGCTCCAGAAGATCCGGATTTTTTTTCTGCGGCATAGCGCTGCTTCCGGTGGAGTAGGCTTCGGGCAGATGAACGAAGCCGAATTCCTGGGTGGAGAAAATAATCATCTCCTCTGCCCAGCGACTCAAGTGCAGCGCCAGCAGTGACAGCGTGCTGACGAACTCAAGAACGAAATCGCGGTCGCTCGTGGCATCAATACTGTTTGCCGTGGGGCCATCGAAATCGAGTTCACTTGCCATGAAAGCGCGATCAAGTGGGAGAGTTGCGCCAGCCACGGCACCCGATCCCAGAGGACAGATGTTCACACGCTTGCGGCAATCAGCAAGGCGATCGGCATCGCGCAAAAACATTTCGACGTATGCCAACAGCCAGTGGGCAACCAGCACAGGTTCTGCGCGCTGCAAATGAGTGTAGGCGGGCATTGATGATGAGGCGCTGCCAGCCTGTTCGGCGCGGTCGGCGAACGCACCGCACACGTCGGCCAGTTCGCTTCGCAACTCATCGATCGCCGCCCGTACATAAAGCCGCAAGTCAGTGGCAATCTGTTCGTTGCGGCTGCGTCCGCTGTGCAGTTTGTAGCCTAGCTCGCCGATCCGCAATACCAGTTGCTTCTCGACGAAGTGGTGCACATCCTCGGCCTCTTCGTCTTCGACAGAACCCTGCGAAGCTGCTGCCATCTCGCCAATCTGCTGCAGGCCTTGAAGAATGCCGATGAGTTCGTCGGCCGACAGAACGCCGGCGTTCTTCAAGGCGCGAGCGTGAGCGCCGCTCGCAGCCAGTTCGTAATGAAGCAGCCGGCGATCGAAGTCAAACGACCGCTGCCAACGTTCGAATTGCGGGTCCAGCGGCTGCCGGAACCGGCCCGACCACATCTTCATCGCGCAACCTCCACGCGGCCACGCGCTCGCACGCGCGACGGCAGTCCGAGGATGCGAATGAATCCGGCTGCATCTTTCTGGTCGTAATCATCGCCCATGGTGAACGACGAGAGATCGGTGCGATACAGCGAGTGCTCGGACTCGCGGCTCATTACGGAAACGTTTCCCTTATAAAGAGACAGCGTGACGCTGCCGGTCATTTCTTTTTGCGTGTCCGCGACAAAAGCGTCGAGCGCCTCGCGCAGCGGCGTGAACCACAAACCGAAGTAGACGAGTTCCGCATATTTCAATGCCACGTGCTGTTTGAAGTGCGCGACTTCGCGCTCCAGGCACAGCGCTTCCAG
>JBEKJF010000335.1:0-5769 GCA_050011375.1 Candidatus Sulfotelmatobacter sp. | reverse complement strand
TGATGGTTTGGAGGTCGGCGTCGCTGGGGCCGAATTGCTTGCCGTACTCTTCCGGTGTTAGCCACTTGTGATAGTTGGGCGAAGATTTATCCTGCTGGTCATTGAGAAGTTGGTCGAGCGCGGATTCCTGCTGCGGGCTGCGCTTCAGCACCAGCAGCATGCGCTGCATGGGCAGCGTGGCCGGGGCTGTGCCGAGGTCGAACTGCGGGCGCGCGAGTGGATGCGTGTTGCCACGAAGAGTGGTGAGTTGCAATTCGTTAATCGGCTGCGTGATGAGTGGCTGCGTGATGAGCGGGCGCGACGCCGCCGGCGAGGGTGGCTGTTCGGCAGTCGACGGCCGGGCAATCGATATTGTGGTGACGAATATTCCGAATAAAAATACGGCGCGGAGCTGCTTCGAAGCGGAGACGCGCAGGCTTCTCATGAAATCGACACCTCTACCCTGGGATGTGGCTTGCCTTAGAGACACAGACGGGCCAGGGGAAGAAAGCCCAACCGCTCTCGGGGCGCGGGATTTAAGGCCTGCGCCCGGAACGAGTCTTTTACTGCATGTCTGGTCGAAATGCAAGAAAGATTGTGGATTGGGAGTATCTGAAAGATCGTAAGAAATAGGTCATGCGTTGTCTCCGTTCCGTGTGCTGCCGCCACTACGGCGACAAATTCTGCTGAATATATTTCTTGCTATCGAACTTTTTTCCCGTGCTCGCACCGGACATATAGCGAATCTGCCCGAAGATAGGCCGTTCGAACCAGGGACGATCGAACTTTCCAACGATTGCCCAGGCAATTCCCGCATAACCGTTGGGGTCGCGGCCATCCAATTCGTACTTGTCATTCAGTCGCACGGCAATCTCGTAGGCCTGCGCCGGCGAGCGACTCCATTCCAGAATCTTTTTGCCCCAGTACATCCGCAGATAGTTGTGCATAAAGCCGGTATTGACCATCTGAATCTGCGCGGCATTCCAAAGTTCGTCGTGGGTTTCGGCTTGC
Organism: Candidatus Sulfotelmatobacter sp.; assembly: GCA_050011375.1. GTDB lineage: Bacteria > Acidobacteriota > Terriglobia > Terriglobales > Acidobacteriaceae > Sulfotelmatobacter. Next base: position 4,779 of record JBEKJF010000335.1, on the reverse strand, counting down.
TCCATCTGCCTCTCGGTGTAGCGGACCGGGCGAATGTCCTTCGCGTGTTTGGCCAGCGTGCGGTGTGCCCACGGCTCGGCGCACTCGAAATTGTCATAGTCAGAATTGAAATGGACCAGGTTCACCGCCAACTCACGCCAAGTAATGAGTTGGTCAAGAAATGCATCCTTGTCCGCTTGCGGCGCGTCGGCCTTCTCAACGGCAAGCGCAACGGTGAGAGAGTTGATGTGTCCGAAATGCAGGTAAGGCGAAAGCCGGCTGGTGCCGTCCAACTCCGGCTTGTTGCGGTTCGTGCTGTAACCGTGCAACCCATGCTGGATGAATTTAGCGAGAAGTCTGAGCCCTTCTTTGGTGCCGCCGCGAAAACCTGACACCGGGCCGACCGAGGCATCGAGTGGCCAGCTTTGCGTGATGTCAAATTTTGTATCGAGCGACTGCATCTGCGCCGGATTCTTCCACGCTAGTTTCGCTTTTGCATTTTTCTGGGGAACCAGAAACTGCCGCAACTGCGCCTGCAATCGCGGCCGGATGATGCGCGCCGCGTACTGTGCCTTGACGAGCAGCTTCGAGGGAACGATCACATCGGCATCAATAGTCCACAGCGGCACTTTGAGTTTCTTCGCTGCTGATCGCCGCCAGGACTCAGGTTCCCGCATTGGATTTTCATCGCTCACTACAAGCGCCGGTTTGACTTCGTCGCAGAACTTGAGCAGGCTGTGGTCGGGAAACCGCCGGAGCACAAAGCCAATATTGCGCCTCGCTAGGGATGCTGCGATATCTGGAATCCCCTCGGCCAAAAAGCGGTAATGGCGAAGGTTGGCGTGCGGGTAAAAGGGTATGGGTGCAAAAAATACGACTGCGGGCCTTGCCAGAGCGTTCGCCGCTTCGACGGCTACGTTCAGTGCGGGATTATCCACGGCGCGCTGTGCCCGCTGCATCCAGTAAACCACGCAGGTGCCGGCCGGATCCGGCGGCCCTGTGCGGCGCACGGTTACGCGAGGGTTCTCGACTATCTTCAGCAATTCATCCATTTGAGGATTGGCGCTGTTTGAAGCAGTTGGGAGAGAGCTAGTGTCGTACTTAATCCTCCCAAGCAGAGAAAGATAATATCCGACGGGGGAGGGCCCGCCTTTGCCGGAGCAATCGTACCTGAGGATGCCCCACCTTTGCTTCTTTTGCAAAGGTGGGCCGCGGTGCAGCCAGCAGTGACAAGATTTTGACTTTTGCAGACCGTGAAACCCGCCACTTCCGTCACCCCATTTGCCGTATCGTTATCGTGGCTTCCACGCGTTCATTCACCAATACCGGCCCGCGCTCGCTCCGCAGATAGTGCCGGGCACTGCCCCACCTCCATTGTTCCGGCTCCTCGACCAAGCCTCGCTTCACCGGGTTTTGATGGATGTAGTGCAGCTTTTCCTGGCGTTTTTGCGCGGTCCACAGGACGAAGTCATAGAAGCGTGGTTGCCAGATGTGATCTTCGCCGTCGCACTCGAGGCGCCGCTCGGTGGCCACATGGGACCGGAGCCTTTCCAGTATGCGCCGTGCAAAGCCTTGTTTGACGGCCTGCATCACCGTGGAAGGATTGCCTCGTCCCGGCTCGCTGAGCAGCAGATGGACATGCTCCGGCATGACGACGTAGCCCACCACAACGAAATGATAGCGGCGGCGCACATGTTCCAGCACTTCAAGAAACAGGTCGCGTCTGGAGGCGGCCTCGAGCAGCGGGCGACGCTGGTAGCAACTGGTGGTGATGTAGTGCAGGTAGCCCTGACCATAGCAGCGATTGAGATTCGTCATGCGGGGGTTTTATCACGGACGTGGGCTCGACGCTGTGACGGGTGAACATCGTGGACGGATCGGACATTCTCAAATCCCATTTGCGGAAGGAACGGGCGCTTACATCAGAGTCAAAATCCGCGCGGGATCGACCGCATCGCGGCCCACCTTTGCAAAAGAAGCAAAGGTGGGGCAGCCTCAGTGATGGTGGCGCCAGCTTTAAGAAATCAAAGGTGCGCCAGCCCCCTTTTCGGAACTTACTCCTCGAACAAAGTAACCTGCCGCTGGTCGTCGGTGGGGCCGCGGCGGGGACGGCGGCTAGCTCCGATTACCGCCAGCACCGTCAAGGAATCCAGCGCAGTGCGCGGGACGAAGATGCGTTGGGTGTTCGAGCGCTGGTCGGGAGGGTTCACGAGATAGCCTTCCGGCAGGTTTTGGGTCAGGTCAGAGGGCATCAGGCCTTCGAGGATTTCGTTGTCTTTGAAGCGCAGGCGGACCCACAGCCCTTCGGAGCGCGGGCGCGAGGTAAAGGTTTTTCGGGTCAGGGATTCGGAGTCGCCGAACTCGCGGACGAAGTAGACGCCTTTGATCTCGCGCAACTCCATCGCGACCACGTTGCCCGAGGTGTTCAGGAGTTCGAGCTTGCCTTCGTTCACGAACTGCGTAGGCGAGACATAGCCGGAGACGGAATCGCGGTCCATCTTGCGGACAATGACTTTCTTGTGGGTCGAGGGCATGTGTCGGGCTTCGGCTTTCGGGCTTCGGCTACGAAAGAAACCGGCACCAGGGATTCCGAAAAGAAAGCGATACCTGGTGCAGCCGACGCCCGACGCCCGAAAGCCGAAGCCCGACCATTCTCGCACTAATTTGGGGAAAATCGCGGGAATCCACGTTGGCAGTAGCCAAAATGTTAACCTTGTGTTATTCCTTTAAGTTGCCTTGGCGTGACTCAAGTCTTTGGTAAGTGTTTTCTATTGAATCACTTGAGTCCGATTCGCTGCCGAATCGCCAAGGTTGGGCCGAGTCATCCTGTGGGAATCTTGTGGAAAACAGGAAATGCAGTTGGGCGTTGGATGCTGTCCGAAATTCTTTCACACAAAGGACCCTTCGGCCCCGCTCTCCAGAAGCTTAACGCGTAAGTCGTTTAGCTTCTGTCAGTACTGACGGTCTGAAAGACCGTCGTTGGCTCAGGGCAGGCATAGGATTTCACAGGGGTAAGGCAGCACGTTGGATTGCGCGGTTCGTGGTGGCTTGACTTGGAACGTTTGACGACGAATGGCTGATTACATTTACACGATGGAGATCCGGTTGACGCCGGATCAGTTGAAAGGCGTCAACCTGGTGCAAGAGATAGCCCGCGCCGCGGGAGTCACTCTTTACCTTACCGGCGGCGCGATTCGAGACATCATCAGCGGGTTTACCATCCGCGACCTGGATTTCACGGTTCAGGGCAATCCCCTCAAACTCCAAAAAGATTTTGAACGCGCTGGCGCACAGATCGCGGGCCACGATGAAGACGTGCGCACTTTGTTTCTGGTGCTGCCGGGGAATGTGCGCGCCGAGATCGGGATGTCGCGGACCGAAGAGTACGAGAAGGTCGGCAAGGCTCCCGTGATTACGCCGGCGAGCATTCAGGAAGATTTGCGGCGGCGCGACTTCACCGTAAATGCGATGGCGTTGTCGCTGAATGAGGGGTCGCGTGGGCTTCTGCTCGATCCGTTCAACGGCGTGGCCGATATTGAAGCGAAGCTGCTGCGCATCCTGCACAACTATTCGTTCGTGGAAGATCCGTCGCGGCTGATTCGCGCCACTCGGTTTGCGGCGCGTTTTCACTGGCCTTTGGAGGAGCGCACGCAGCAGCGCTATGACGCCGCCAAGGAAAACAATTATATCGAGCACATTTTGCGCGGCGCCGTAGGCCATGAGATCGCGCAACTGGCGCATGAAGACGATCCGCTAAGCGTGATACGGGCGCTGGAAAAAGAAGACTGGCTGAAGGTGCTGCATCCGCACTGGTCGTCGGCCAAGGTGGATACGAACGGGATTGCGCTCTTGATGAAGACGCGGCAGCAACTGGTGGATCTGGGATATACGGTCGATCCATCGGCTGCGGTCATGCACTTTCTGACGGCAAAGCTTTCGGATAAAGATATTTCGGATTTGCGGCGGCAGATTCCGCGCAAGGATTTGATCGAATCGTGGCGCGATATTGAAGATCACGCGAAAGATCTGGCGAAGCGGTTGATGGGGAAGGAAGCGGCCACGCCGTCGCGCACCTGGAATCTTTTGTCGGCGGCACGGCCGGAAATGATTCTGTTTCTCGCTGTGACATCGCGGCACCAGACCGTCGCGGGGAAGATCAAGAACTTCCTGACAAAATGGCGGCAGGTGCAGCAGCGCATTCCTCTGCCGGAGATGACCGAGTTGCTGATTACGCCAGCGCTGCCGGAGTATCCAAAGATTGCGCGCGACGTGTTTATGTTACTGCTGGACGGGAGACTCCGGTCGCACACCGAGACTTTGAAATTCTTGAAGCCGTTTGCGCCTCCGCCGCCTCCACCACCGCCGCCCCCGAGGCGCGGGCGTGGACCTAAGGCAGCAGCGGTTGCTGCTGTTGCGCCTGCCGCGGTAGCGCCGGTTAAAGCTGGGAAGGGCAAGGGGAAAGCTGCGGCCGCGCCTGCACCAGCAGCGGCTCCGGCCGTGGTGGCCAAGTCCGAGGCGAAACCCGCGGCGAAGGCGAAACCGGCAGCCAAGGCTAAGCCTGCAAAAGCTCCGCCTAAGGCCGTTAAGAGCGCGGCCAAGCCATCGGCGAAACCAGTTGCAAAGAAGCCTGCCCCTGCAAAGAAGGCCAAGGGCAAGAAGCGATAGATTGATAGACTGGTCCGGTGGTCGCAATCCCAGTGCTGTCCTAATTCGTCTCGTGATAGGTACTAATTTCTGCGTCCGCCAGGCTGAATCGGGCATATAATAAGGGTATGCATCGATCGCTTTTCATTGCGGCGC
>JBEKJF010000334.1:0-5790 GCA_050011375.1 Candidatus Sulfotelmatobacter sp. | reverse complement strand
CGCTGAATCGCAACTGGCGAAGCAGGCGAAAGCCCACCAGCGCCGTGAGCACATTCACCAGAATGCTGGTGCTGTAGCTGACCACAATGCTGCGCACTCCTGGGTCGTCCCCATAACCTGAAAAGATTTCCCAGCGTGCGATCAACGTGCCCGCCACGTCGGCAGGCAGCATCAGCAGAGACTGCCCAATGCCATACCAGCTGTAGAGCCGGCCTCCGCGGCCGGGCAGCCCGAACTCGTTAGGAAACACCTGCGGCTCTGCTGTCCAGAGCCAGTGCGTAGTCTGCAGCCGAGTCGTAGTGTCAGAAGTCCCCAACTCGCCCGACTGCACCACAAAAGCGAGCAGCCCCGCGATCAGACACAAAAGGATAAGCGGATCGCGCAGCCGTCGTCCGAGGCGGGAAGTCATCGCTCGGATGGTAATACATTGGGTGGCAGGTGATAGGTCGTAGGCGATAGGTTTTCGGAGGATGGGTTTCAGGTTTTCCTACGACCTAACACCTAAGACCTGAGACCTTACTCGTTCGCACCACTCAGCGGCCACGGTATTTTCCGGGTTTCTCCAGAGCGGCCCTAATCGTCGCGAGTGGCAGCAACAGAGATAAGGGCGCGTCCAGCAGCGGCACAGCGCCATAGCTCGCGTACCACCGTGCCACTCGCTCATTCTTGGCATCGATGACCATCACTACGCCGCCCACCTCGGCCGCAGCATCCAAACAGCGCCTACCCGCAGCGAGCAGAAGCTGTCCCCCAATTCCCCGACTCTGCCATCTGCGATCCACAGCCAGCCGCGCCAGCCGGAAGCCCGGCACATCATGGCGAGCCAGTCCGCGACGTGCGATCTCCGGGGCGCGGGCATAGCCTACCGACGCCGGGCTCAGGCTATAGAAGCCGAGAATGGATTTGTTACCGGCATCATCAATCGCGAGGAAGGTTTTCGCCCCACCCAACTCATGGCTCTTGCGGGCGTAACGGCGCAAGAATTCGTTCAACGCTTCTTCGCCGCAATCGAACGCTTCCCTATCGTGTTTCTTGCTAATCGGTTCTTCGTGCCATGCCGTCACGATTATGACCGCTTAGGCAACGTCCGAGCCGCTGCGCGCAGTTTTGCGTTCGGCGGCGGAGGATGCTCCAGCAAATCGAGCACCTGTAAACTATCCCTTGCTGAGAGCCGCACATGATCCGCTTCCTCAATGACGGCTTCGGCGGCACGCACGGCGTGATGAATCACAAACTCCGTGAGGTCGGTATGCTTCAGCGCGACTGCCCGCAAGAGCATCTTCTTTTGTTCGGGCCGAATCCGTAACGACATCCGGCTGTTATCTTCAACCGCTATTCTCGGCACGCCGCACCTCCATTTTGTACACATTCAAATTGTACATCAAAGATACCGTAAGTCAATCTTTCTGTGAACTGCATGGGCCGGGTGCCCCATTTCTCGCGTCCTTTGCGAGAAGTGGGGCTTTTGACTTTTTCACTAGAACCCAGTCAAAGCGGTAAACTGTATCCGGAAAATTCATGCCCCCTTGCTCATCCTGTGGTACCGACGTTCCGGCAACTGGACGCTTCTGCTCGGCCTGCGGCGCGCCCGCCGGCAATTCCGACGACGCGGCGACGCTCGACTACTCAGCCACGGCAGCTTCACCACTCCCTCTGCCGCCGCGTTCCGCTTCCAAATCCTCGTCGCGCCCCAGCAGTTCCGCCGAATACCAGAGCGAGGGCCGTTTTCTTCCCGGACGCCTGATCGCCAGCCGTTACCGCATCATCGCTCTGCTGGGAAGAGGTGGCATGGGTGAGGTCTACCGCGCCGACGACCTCACGCTCGGCCAGCCCGTTGCTCTCAAGTTTCTCCCCGACGAAGCCGCCCGCGATCAAGGATTGCTCGAGCGCTTCAAGAATGAAGTGCGGATTGCCCGCCGTGTATCCCATCCCAATGTCTGCCGCGTCTACGACGTAGGAGATGTCGAAGGCCACACCTTCTTCACCATGGAGTATGTCGATGGCGAAGATTTGGCGTCTCTGCTGCGCCGCATCGGCCGCTTGCCAGAAGATAAAGCGCTCGACATCGCCCGCCAACTCTGCGCCGGATTAGCCGCCGCTCACGCCAAGGGAGTTCTGCACCGCGACTTAAAGCCGGCGAACATCATGCTCGATGGACGCGGGCAAGTCGTGGTCACAGACTTCGGCCTCGCAGGAATCGCCGATCAGATTCAAGGCAACGACGTGCGCAGCGGAACTCCCGCCTACATGGCGCCCGAGCAACTGGCAGGCAAAGAAGTCAGCACGCGCAGCGACATTTTTTCTTTAGGGCTCGTGTTGTACGAAGTTTTCACCGGCAAGCGCGCCTTCTCCGCAAAACCGGGCGAGCCAGCTGGCGCTGAAAGAACTCCCAGCAGGCCGTCGTCCGTAGTCAAAGATCTTAATCCTGTTGTCGAGCGCGTGATCCTCCGCTGCCTTGAGCAGGAACCATCCGCACGTCCCGCAAACGTTTTCAGCGTGGCTGCCGCTCTGCCCGGCGGAGATCCGCTCGCCGCGGCGCTGGCCGCTGGCGAAACGCCTTCTCCGCAGTTGGTAGCGGCATCGGGCGAAACCGCTGGATTGCGTCCACGAGCAGCGGTGATCTGTCTGGCGGCAGTGCTCCTGGGCCTGGCGGCCGTGACTTATCTCTCCATTCACTACAGCGCTTTGGAGAAGATGGGCCTGGAGCAGACTCCCGAAGTTCTGACCCAGAAGTCCCGAGAAATTATCGCGCGCTTGGGCTACGGCGGACGTCCCGCTGACAGCGCCTTTGGCCTCAATTACGACGGCGATTTTCAGGACTATGTAGAGAAAAATGACAAGCCTCCAAACTGGGATGCAGTGTTAGCCGCGCGCCCTTCCCTGCTGCAATATTGGTACCGGCAAAGTCCCGATACATTGACGGCGTGGAACCTCAGTGAAAATTCGTTGACGCCGGGAATCGTCACCAAAACCGATCCGCCGGCTGTGCTCTCGGGCATGATCAATCTGGTGCTCGATTCGCAGGGCCGATTGACGCACTTCCAGGCAATCCCTCCGCAAAAACAGGCGCTGCAGAAGGACGATGAGAAACAAGCCAATGCAACGGCCGCACCAATGGACTGGAATGTTCTCTTCACGGCAGCTGGTCTGGATTCATCCAAGCTACAGCCCGCACAGCCCACATGGAATTCGCTCGCTGCCTCTGACGCGCGCATGGCCTGGACCGGGAGCTGGCCCGGCACCACGCGTCCTCTCCGCGTCGAAGCAGCATCATTTGAGGGCAAGCCCGTTTTCTTCTCCCTCATCGGCGAGTGGACCAAGCCAGAGCGGATGAAAAGCACTGAGAAGAAATCAGTGGGCGAGCGGGCGCAGGGAATTATCCAGCTCATCGTGTTTTTTTCTTTGCTGGCGGGATCTGTCTTTCTCGCGCGAAGAAATTATCTTCAAGGTCGGGGAGACCGTGCAGGAGCGCTCCGCTTGGCAGCCGTAATGTTTCTGCTCGAGATGGGCTTATGGTTGTGCCGCTGCCACTTCGCGACCATCAACGATACTTTCGGACTCTTCGTTATCGCGGTGAGCACTGCGCTGTTTACAGCGGGCTTGACTTGGACACTTTATCTGGCCGTGGAACCGTGGGTGCGTCGGCATTGGCCGAAGACCATCATCTCGTGGAGCCGGTTGCTGTCGGGGCAAGCGCGCGATCCGCTGGTAGGCCGCGACATTCTTTTCGGCGTGGCTCTGGGAGTGGTCTGGATTCTCGTCTTCCAGATTCGCTACATTCCCATGATGCGCTTGGGAGCTGCTCCCGCGCTCTTCTCGACCGATGCGCTCATGGGAGGACGCACTGCTTTGGGCGCGTGGTTGTTTCAATGGCCGCAATCGATTCAAACTACGCTGGTTTTTTTCTTTCTCCTGTTTGGACTGAAAGTTTTGTTGCGCAAGGAGTGGATCGCTGGAATCGCGCTGGTTGCGATCTTTGCACTGCCGCGCGGACTGAGCAGTACGTACACGGCGGTTGAGATTCCGGCGCAAATTCTGGTTTATGCCATTGCTGTGCTGATCGTTCTGCGCTTCGGGTTTGTGCCTTTGGCTTGCGCAGTATTCACGATCAACCTGATGGCAAACGTGCCTTTTTCCGCCGACCTCTCCGCGTGGTATATGCCTGCGTCGGTTCTGGCCTTGCTCAGCGTCGTAGCGCTTGCAGGTTGGGGCTTTTATCATTCGCTCGGAGGCGAGACTCTTTGGCGTCCGGAAATCGAGTAGTAGTTTTCTGTTTATAATCTCCCTTCAGCCTGCAGCTTTGTAAAAGGACTTATGACTTATGACGGAATCAAAAGACAATTTCGGTTCACCGGTTCCCGTGTTTCGCGTCAAAGATGTTACCGCCAGCATTGCCTACTATGTCGACTCTCTTGGTTTCAAGCTGCTGTGGCGTGCGAACGATGGCTTTGCCTGCGTCGCGCGCGGTGAATGCTCCATCTTTCTCACCGACGATAATCAGAGCCAGCCGCGCATGTGGATATGGATCGGCGTGCCGGATGTCCGGGTGTTGCACTCACAGTTCGTGACCTCTGGAGCGAAGATTCGGAATCCGCCCAACAATTTTCTGTGGGCGCTGGAGATGCAGGTCGAAGACCTCGACGGCAACGTCCTGCGCATCGGCTCCGATCCGGAAGAGGATAAACCGCTCGGAGTATTCCGTGATGCAGATGGCGTTGGCTGGCGGCATCTCGGCAATGACAAATACGAGCGCGAGTAAGTTCGGGCTTCGGCTTTCGGGCTTTCGTGCTTCCGGCTTTCGGGCTTTGCGAATATTTCTTTCTTGCTCGGGGAAATCGATGTTTACTTTACGGTAACAGGGTACCCCCCTCCCCACCCCCCTCGATATCTGGAATCATCGGGTTAGGCGTGTTTTGGCCCGCAAAATCTAGGGCCTAAAGGACTTAGGTACTAAAATATAGACAACAAAGGACTTAATGGCTGGACAGCTGGATACTTTTCCGGCTGTCACTGCCTCGATTATCATTACGCAAGTTCGAGGTGCAGCGCAAGGTCAGATGTCACAATGGGCCTGTGGAAATCTCTGGGGGCAGCACAGCTTGATACGGAGGTGTCGCCGATACCATAGTCCAATTGCTTTGCTCCCGTCTCGTCTGGCTTAATCGCAATGTTCAAAGGCGCACGCTGATTGGGCTTGGAAAGCTACCGGCGAACAGGCCTGCCGAGGAGGGGTTCGTCATGAAACGCACAGAATCAGATGGAATATCACGTCGCCGTCTGCTGGCTATGGCCGGTGTCTCGGCTGGAGCCACGGTGTTCGCTCCTCGCTCACTGTTCGCGCACGATGGGACTGTGCCGCCTCTGGCGAAGGCGGCGGCTAGCGCTAAGAACACTTCGTTTGCTCCGCTGAAGCAGATTGACGCCGGCCTTCTTAACGTTGGTTATGCGGAGGCTGGGCCTGCCAATGGCCCTGCGGTCATTCTTTTGCAGGGCTGGCCCTACGACATCTACAGTTATGTTGATGTTGCACCGTTGCTGGCTTCGGCGGGGTACCGGGTGATCGTCCCGTATCTGCGCGGGTTCGGCACTACGCGCTTTCTTTCGAGCGAAACGCTTCGGAATGGTCAACAGTCGGTGGTTGCTCTCGACATCATCGCTTTGATGGATGCGCTTAAGATCGAGAAGGCAATTCTCGCGGGCTTCGATTGGGGAGGACGGACGGCCGACATCATCGCTGTGCTGTGGCCGGAGCGCTGCAAGGCGCTGGTCTCGGTGAGCGGTTATCTGATT
>JBEKJF010000333.1:0-5801 GCA_050011375.1 Candidatus Sulfotelmatobacter sp. | reverse complement strand
TCTATAGGCGGAGGTAATCTCGACGTAGATCACTAACGTAATCGGTAGAGCGGGCTTCGGGCTTCGAGTGTGAGAAGAGTTCGGCAATTGTGCGCAGACAACGTTCGAGCTTGAACCGGACTTTGAACTTGACTGCTCAGTGGAGGCAGCACAGCCTCCGAAGCCCGAAGCCCGCTTCTACCGGCTGCGATACCACTCGACTGTCTGCTGCAGTCCCTGCCCGAAATTTACTTTGGGTTTGTATCCCAGATTTTTTTCTGCGGCGGAGATGTCGGCCAGCGAGTGCTTGATGTCGCCGCCGCGTTCCGCGCCGTAGATGGGAGAACCGGTGTACGACGTGAGTGTCTGCAGAAGCTTGAAAGTTTCATTGAGCGTAACGCGCCGCCCGGTCGCCACATTGAATACATTTCCCGCGACTTGCTCTGCCGGAGCCTTGCAGGCCAGCAGGTTGGCTTCGACCGCGTTGTCGATGTAAGTGAAATCGCGGCTCTGCTCCCCGTCGCCAAAAATCGTGGGCTGCTGGCCAGCCAGCATCTGCGTGATAAATTTTGCCAGCACTCCCGAGTAAGGGGATGACGGATCTTGCCGCGGACCGAAGATATTAAAGTAGCGCAGAGCCACCGTCTCCAGTCCGTAACAGCGGTAGAACGATGTGAGGTAATGTTCGCTCGCCAGCTTGGCGACCGCGTATGGAGAAATCGGATCTGGAGTCATGCGCTCGTGTTTGGGCAAGGTGGGCGTATCGCCGTAGGCAGACGACGACGCAGCGTAGATCACGCGTTTCACTTTGGCATCGCGCGCGGCGACGAGCACGTTCACCGTGCCATCGACATTCGCGCGGTTGCTTCCGATCGGATCGAGGACCGACTTAGGCACGGATGGAATCGCCGCCTGATGCAACACATAGTCGACTCCGGTGCTCGCCGATTTCATGGCGTCAAGATCGAGGATGTCGGCTTCGCGAAAGTCGATGCGCCCGAGGATCTGCGTCAGGTTTTCCCGTTTGCCAGTAGAAAAATTGTCTACTCCGCGAACCTGCTCGCCGCGCCGTAAGAGTTCCCGCGCAAGAGACGATCCGATAAACCCGGCAATGCCGGTGATAAGGTAAACGGCCATATACTGTCATCATAACCACTCACGAGAGTGGTTTGGAGCAAGCGGCAGCACAAGCCGAGAAACGAAGGTAACGGGGCGAGGATCAAATGATGGAAATGCAGCACGGCCGTTCGAATGATGTCGAACGCTTCGACCGTTGGGCGCCCACTTACGATGCATTTTGGGGGCAGCGCTACGTAGACCGCATTCATGAACTCATGCTACAGACGGTGCGTGAGAATCGGGATGGGGCGCCTGTCGCCATTCTCGATGTAGGATGCGGCACGGGGAGATTGCTGGAGAAAGCTGCCGCGCTTTGGCCAGACGCGAGCCTTGTGGGCGTGGATCCGGCGCCGGGAATGATCGAGGTCGCTCGTAAGCGCATTCCCAACGCTACGATGGAGGCCGCGGTCGCTGAGGCATTGCCCTTGCCCGATGCTTCTGTAGACGTGGTACTGAGCTGCCTATCGCTTCATCACTGGAAAGAGCGCCTGCAAGGAGTGCGTGAGACCGCGCGTGTGCTGCGCCCCGGCGGGTGCCTGTGCCTTGCAGACATTACTGTTCCGGGCTGGGTCAGCCGGCTGTTTCACGGTGTACGGGCGGCGAGCCCTGACGCTTTGCGTTCCCTTGTCGAGCAAGCTGGCTTCTGCGTAGAAAAACGGAGGTTTACCATGGGGCGAATGGTTTGTCTTATGCTTGGAAGAAACTCCGGCTCGCAAGCGTGATGCGACCGAACCGCAGGAAGTCGAGACTGCGAACAGCTAACGGTTCTTTCGCAGGATACTCAGAAATTCTTCCCGGCCCAGGGTCTGACGGTCCTCGAAAAAAGTCACCAGGGCCTGTAAAACTGCGTGTGGATTTGTAATCGCGCGGGAAGCATCCGGCTTCGGACTCGACTGAGTGCGCGCCGCGCCAATGGCGACGGAGGCCTGCGAGAATGACTTGACTAGTGCGCGCAAGCGTGCCCGATCCGGTTCCGACATGCGCGTGAAAAATACTCCCATGCCGACACCAGGAAACGACGTGCGAACCTCTCCCGCAGCCTCGACGCGAAGACCGTCGACCTCGAGTTTCAGACTGATGAAGCTCTCAACCCCATAGGGCGCGGGAGTCTCTATGTAGCATCCGTGCAGGCTGATGTCGGTGAATGTCGCCCAGGTCGCCACCTCATTGCTGCTCTCCTGTATACGAGCGCTGCCTTTGCATTTGTAACGCGGAGTTCTGCGCTTGTCTCGCTTGGAGGCGATTGAGAAACTGGATAGGGCAGTGCCTCCCGGTTGAGTTTCGGCCGTGTGTGGCAGGTCGGGCGCGCGCGGCGTTGCCGCACCGGCAGCCTGGGGTGGGCCTGATTTCTTCAAAGAGGATAGATAGGCCGCACCGTCGCTGGTTCCCTCGAATGGCATAACCGTGGATTATTTCTTTCCCATCGCACCCTGACGCTTGCAAGCTGCTCTGTTACTCTACGGAGCTTTCGAGTGGGACACTTAGTGGAAGTGAAGATGGTTTGCGGCGAACGGGACAAGCCTTTCCCGTAGCAGGAAAAGTTCAGGATTGGAATTCGGTCGCCGGGAGCTTCGCCGCAGATTGCCGGATTTTGTTCCACACTTCGTCCCGGCCCGCTCCGGTTTTTGCCGAGAAGGGGATTACCGGCGCAGTTGGATAGGCCTGTTCCAGGCCTTTGAGCGCGCTGCGCAGTTGATTGTTCGAGAGCCGGTCGCTCTTGGTTGCGATCAGAAGAAAGTCGCGTCCCGAGGCATTAAGAAAGTCTAAGAGTTGGCGGTCGCTATCCTGGGGCGGAACGTTCACGTCGACAAGCGCAACACACAGGACCAGCGTGGGACGCTCATTCAGGTAAGGCTCGATGAACTTGGGCCACTCCTGCGAAATCTCGCGCGAAAGTTTGGCGTAGCCGTAGCCCGGCAGGTCGGCGAAGATGACTTCTGGACGCGGCTTTCCGGGCCAGCGCACTTCGAAGAAGTTGATGCTGCGGGTGCGCCCCGGTGTGGAGCTTGTGCGGGCGACCTTGTCGCCGATCAGCGTGTTGATCACGCTGGACTTGCCCACATTCGAGCGGCCGAGGAATGCAACCTCAGGCAAGCTGGGAGCAGGGAAGTGCGCAGCATCGGTGGCCGCCGCAAGAAATCGTGACAAGACCCTCATGCGCAGTTCTCAGTTCTCATATCCCAGTTCTCAGTTGCCATGGTTCAGTGTGCAATGCGGCGGTGGAGATTGGCAAGCTGGAGAAATGCTGAAAATCAACTCTTACGGAACTGTTTGCTGAGCGTGAGCGCCTGATGCTGATACGACGATCCGATATTCGTTCCGTAGATCTTGTGCGGCCGCGACAAGAGTGGCATATAGTTCAGCCGGCCGACAAGCTGGCCGTGCTCCATGAGAAACGGAACTTCATGGGCTCGAACTTCGAGCACCGCTGGCGTTCCCTTGATGTCGTTCGAACCATAACCGAAGCCAGGATCGAAGAAGCCGGCGTAGTGAATGCGGAACTCGCCGTCTGACGGATCGAAAGGCACCATCTCTGCCGCAAACTCGGGAGGAACGCTCACTCTCTCTTTGGACGCAAGTATGTAGAAGTCGCCAGGTTCGAGGATCAGACTCTTATTCGCGTTCTGATGCCGAACTTCCCAGAACTCCTCCGTCGCATAGAAATTAATTTTGTCCAGTTCGATCGCGGGAGCATAGCGCTTCGCCTTGTAGGCGATAATCTCGCCTGCCGCGCCTTCCAGATTGATCGTGATTCTCAGCCCGCGCTCCACACGCGCCTTGCTTGGACTGTCTTCCTCGTAGACAAGCGGCTCTTCGCGATCCAGTCCTCGGATCGCGCTGTCGCTCGATCGCGGATTCCCCTGCACAAAGCGCAACTGGCTCAGCCGCATCCCCGCCCGCAGGGCAACGGTAAATGTCCGGGAAACAACTTCGGCGTAGAGTTTGCCCTTGTATCCCGGGGGCACACGGTCGAACTCGGTGCCGTAATCTGTGATCAGGCGCGTGAAAATATCGAGACGTCCAGTGGTGCTTTTCGGATTTGCGTTGCCGGAAATATTTTCCGGCAGGTTCAGTTCCTCCACCAGGGGAATGATGTAGACGCAATCTTTTTCGAAGACGGGCGCGCCAGTCAGATCGACGCGCGTCATCCGGAGTTCTTTGATTTTTGCTTCAACCGTGCTATTGGGCCCCGGCAGAAAACTCGCGCGCACGCGATGCGCCATGTCACCGAGGCGCAAGTCGAGGCTTGCAGGCTGGATGTGATCCGGATTAATTGCCGGTGAGGCGATGATGTTTCCGCGCGCGATTAAATTGGCGATGTCCTGCGAAGGCAGGATTCCGGTAGTTCGAGTCTGAGCTTCTTCGGAAGGCCGCTCGATCCCGTTTTCAAAAGCAATCTGACTTTGATTGGATGTGGACATCGTAAGTGCCTCTATTGTAACGCTTCGCGGGAAACCGGGACGAGGCAGGCTCACTCAGAATTGTCATCCTGAGCGGAGCGGCCGTGCGCGATAGCGAACGGCCACGAAGTCGAAGGACCCCATAAAAGCTGATGTGGCGGCCTCTCAGGGAGTTTCCACCGTAAAACCAGATCGCACGGTGAGAACTCCCTGAGGGGCCTTTGGGGGCATCGGATGAAGAGGGATCCTTCGACTGCGCATGATTGTCCTTCGGACAATCATGCTTCGCTCAGGATGACACAGCGCGGTTAATGGTCGGCGCGGCGCTGCAGCCTACTGATGCGCTGCCGGGCTATCTCCGGTTTCGGAGGTCAGAGGCGCGATCGGCTGCGCGGTTATGTCTTCGCTCAGCGAGGGCAGCGGAGATTCCAGCGCAATCTGCAGCACCTGGTCCATGGTATCGACGAAGTGCATCTTCATCGCGTTGCGCAGATTTTCGGGAACTTCGGCTAAGTCTTTTTCGTTGTCGCGCGGCAGGATGACTTCGAAAAGTCCGGCGCGATGGGCGGCCAGAAGTTTTTCTTTGAGTCCGCCGATGGGCAGGACTTTACCGCGCAGCGTGATTTCTCCGGTCATGGCCAGGTCGCGCCGCACCGGAATCTTGCTGAGGGCGCTCGCGATTGCTGTGGCAATGGTGATGCCAGCCGACGGCCCGTCCTTCGGAATCGCGCCTTCCGGCACGTGCACATGCAGATCGAGGGTGCGGTAGAAATCGCGAGTGAGACCGAGACGGTGCGCGCGTGAGCGGATGTAAGACAGCGCAGCCTGCGCCGACTCCTGCATCACGTCGCCCAGTTTGCCGGTCAGCGTGAGCTTGCCCTTGCCATCGACCACGGTGGCTTCGGTGCTGAGGATCGAGCCGCCGACTTCGGTCCAAGCCAGGCCGGTGACTAATCCCACTTCACTCTTTTCATGAGCCAAAGTGTCGCGGTACTTGATAACGCCCAGGAAGTCGGTAACATTCTCGCCGGTGACCGCGGAGGTATAGTTCTCGCCTTCTTTGACCACCTTGCGCGCGACCTTGCGACAGACGTTGCCGATCTCGCGCTCGAGATTGCGAACTCCGGCTTCGCGCGTGTAGGAGCGAATCAATCCCATGATGGCTTCGTCGGTGAAATTGATGTTCTTATCCGACAGGCCAGCCTGCGCCATTTGCTTCTTGACCAGGAACTGCTTGGCGATCTCAACTTTTTCCTGCTCGGTGTAGCCGTGCAGTCGCAGCACTTCCATGCGGTCCTGCAG
>JBEKJF010000332.1:0-5816 GCA_050011375.1 Candidatus Sulfotelmatobacter sp. | reverse complement strand
AGATGCTCCAGTGCATATCGTACTGATTGACCGTGCGAACCACCACCTGTTTCAGCCGCTCCTCTACCAGGTCGCAACGTCAGCCCTGGCACCTAACCAGATCGCTTCGCCTATCCGCGACATCCTGCGCGCACAACCGAATACAACCGTCGTGATGGCAGAAGTGACTGGTGTCGATATCGAGCATAAGTGCGTCTTCGCCAGCGGCGCGGATCGTGAACACGTATCGATTTCATACGACTACCTGATCCTGGCGACGGGGGCGACGCATAGCTATTTCGGCCGTGACGAGTTCGCGGAACATGCGCCTGGCTTGAAGACGATCGCGGATGCCGTGGCGATCCGCAACAAGATTCTTCGGGCCTTCGAGCAAGCGGAAACTGAGGAAGACACGAACATCCATCGGGATCTTCTAACCTTCATGCTCGTCGGCGCCGGTCCCGCTGGAGTCGAAATGGCGGCCGCGATAGCGGTCCTGATCCGCAACAGCCTGCGTACACAGTTCCGCCGTATCGACCCAACGTCGGCGCGAGTGATTCTGGTCGACATGTCCAGCAAGGTTTTGGGGCCCTATGCCGAAGATTTGTCCGCGGCGGCCAAGCAGCGGCTCGAGAAGTTGGGAGTGGAGGTACGGCTGGGACATGGAGTCGATCAGATCGACGACGACGGCGTCATCGTTGGCGGCGAGCGGATTGCGAGCCGGACTGTGATCTGGACCGCCGGTGTCGCGCCTTCGCCCGCGGGCAAATGGTTGAATGCCGAAACTGACCGCGCGGGGCGTGTGCGTATTCAACCCGACCTCACCGTGCCGGGACACCCAGAGATCTTCGTGATCGGTGACACCGCAACACTCAGTCAAGACGGCAAACCGTTAGGCGGCGTTGCACAGGTTGCGATGCAGCAGGGTCGCTACGCGGGCAGGCTGATTGAGCGGCGCGTAACCGGCAAACCAGAACCGCCTCCATTTCGCTACTTCGACAAGGGCACCATGGCCGTTGTCGGTCAGGGCTATGCCGTCTTGCAAACGGGCAAGCTGCACCTGAAGGGATTAATCGCGTGGCTGGCTTGGGCGGGTGTGCACATCATGTTCCTGGCACAACCAGGCCTACGGTTCAGCGTCTTCTTGCAATGGATGTGGACGTTCCTGACACGGCAGCGAGGCTCACGGCTCATCGTGGATCATCACAGCTTCGTCCCGGAGCGCGAGGCGACGGAGATTCCCGTGGCGGAAGTGATTGCCGGCAAGCGAGCAGTGTGACCGATACTGCCTTTGGCTGGTGATAACTGGAGCTTCGCCCGTGAGCATAGCTACCAGATCGGCAAGCCCAGCCAACATGCGTACATGCCCACACCGATGTATTGAAACCAAGTGGAGAAAACAACTGCGGAGTGTCAATTAGGTGTCGTGATCGTGACAATGCCTGGCTCGGCCTCAATAGGCGTCGAGTTTCGAAGGGGAGTAGACCGGGCGGTTTCTCGGTCCCGCTACAGGTGAGATCCGAATGTTCCGAGGTACAGAGATTCGTCAGGCAACGGGCGGCGATGACTCCGTGAGCTGTATCGGTAGAGTGAAATGAAAAGTCGCGCCTCCGCCAGTGTTGGCGCTGGCCCACAAATGCCCACCGTGCGACTCCACAATGGAACGGCTAATGGCCAACCCCATGCCGCTGCCTTGTGGCTTGGTAGTAAAGAAGGCGGAAAAAATCTGATCAACATTCCCAGATGGTAATCCGGGGCCCGTGTCGCTGACCGAGAACTGGAATTTGTCGTGTTGCAGTTCCGACTTCACCGTAAGCTCTCCGCCGGAGTCCTGCATGGCTTCGATGCCGTTCAGCATGAGGTTCATGAACACCTGCTGCAGCTGTACACGGTCCGCCATGATTTTAGGCAGTTCGGCGGAAAGGTCCGTGTGCATGGAAACTGAAGATCGCGTAGCCTCACCTTTCAGCAGGGTGAGAATTTCGTGGACAATTCCGTTCGCGTCGACCAACTCACGTTGTGGAGGAGATTTCTTATAGAACGAACGCATACGGTCGATGATCTCAGCCGCACGATTCCCATACTTGTCGATTCGAGCTGCTGACGCTCGCGCCCGATCCAGGTTGGGCGGTTCGTGGGCGAGCCATTCGACGCAGCTATTGGCGCTGGTGATGGCTGCCGAAATTGGCTGTTTGATCTCGTGCGCCAGCGACGCTGCCATTTCTCCCAGCATGCTCACACGATTGATGTGTGCGAGATCGGCCTCTAACTGGCGTAGTTTCTCATGCTCTTGCTCGGCAGACCTAATCGCAGTGATGTCGGTCGAGCTTCCTACGAATTGTTCTAGATCTCCGGAGTCCGAAAAGACAGGATGGCCAACAGTGTGGATCCACTTCAACTTTCCGTTCGGAAGGAGAATGCGGAACTCCCGTTCGTAATCGCACTTTTCCGCGATTGCCCGTTCGATCAAGCCTTTCAACTTAGGGAGATCCTCGGGGTGGACGCGTTCAAAATAAGCTTCCCACGTCGGTATTCCATCAGATGGATTGAAGCCATAAATGCGGTACCACTCCTCGGACAAGTGCACTGGCTTGCGATCCGCCGTGCGCCAACCCCAGCTTCCGGTGTGGGTCAGCTTCTGCGCTTCGGCAAGATGACTTTCACTCCGTCGTAGTGAATCCTCGATTCGTTTTCGTTCGGTTACGTCCATGGTTGTGCCGATGATCTCAACGATTTGGCCGGAGGCATCTATCACCGGGTGTGCGAGGGTATGAAGATGCTTGATCCTCCCGTCCGGGAGAACGATTCGCAGATCAGCTTCCGAGTCAGTCCATCCCGTTTGGGTGAACTCCATTTCCCGCCGCCCATCAAGGCTTGCTCGATCGTCGGGGTGAACTCTATCGCGAATGAGAGACCCAGCGGGTTTGAGCTTCGGGTCAAACTCATAAATGCGAAAGATCTCTTCCGACCAGAAGTGCTCGTCGGTATGGATATTAATCGTCCAACTGCCCGTGTGGGTTAGTCTCTGCGCTTCGGCAAGGTGCGCTTGCCGGCGCTCCAACTCACGGGTCAGCAGTTCTTCCTCGGTGATATCGATGGCGGTGCCGAGAAATCCCTTGAGCACCCCGCGTTCAACAACAGGAATTCCGACGCAGCGAACGTAGCGGTGTTGGCCGTCGGGACGAACAATTCGTTTCCGTACATCACAGCCGGAGTGTTCCGCATGCATTTTCTTAATGGTGTCAGCCATTGAATCCCGGTCTTGCGGATGCATGGTGGCAAGATACTGTTCAAGCGTGGGGGCTCCGTTCTGCGGATCGAGACCGTAAATCTGGAACAACTCCTCAGACCAGTACTCGAAATAACCAGCGGGATTGTATGCCCAACTTCCGATGTGCGCTAGGCGCTGGCCTTCATTCAGATAAAACTGGCTTCTCTGCAACTCCTCTTCTGCGCGCTTACGCTCAGTTATGTCCTGGACGGTTCCGAACATTCGGTAGGGCTTGCCTGACGCATCCCTCTTCACGTCGCCGGTACTGTGCACGACGCGAAGTTCTCCCGTGGGCCGCAACGCACGGTACTCCAGGTCGTAGCGGGCACGCCCGCCCAACGCCTCGTCGAGTGCTTGTGAAACACGCTTACGATCTTCGGGATGGACCTTTTGCCGCAGCACTGACAGGTCAATCGGGATTTCTTGTGGCCGAAGTCCGAAGATGCGATAGGTTTCGTCCGACCAAGTGATGCAATCGGTCGCAAGGTCGCGTTCCCAATACCCGACATTGGTGATCCGCTGGGCTTCTTCAAGCTTGGCTTTGCTCTCTTGCAAGTCGCCAGACAATAACTGAAGCTCTTTTTCGCTCATGCGGAGAGCATCCCGCTGACGTTCTAAATGGCGGACTCGAAGGCGATAAAGTCCAGTAAGAACTGCCAGGAAAAGGAGCAAGCCCAGAAAGCGAAACCATACGGTCTGGTAGTAGGCCGGAGCAATCGCGAAGTCCAGTATCGCGCCCGCATCGCTCCAGACGCCATTGTTATTGCATGCGATCACGCGAAACCGATATTTCCCCGGACCCAGGTCGGTATAAAAAGCTTCGCGACGAGTGCCTGCGTCCTGCCAATCGCGATCATGTCCGTCGAGTCGATAGCGAAACCTCACCTTTTGGGGAATAAGAAAACTTGGCGATGTGTAGTTAATTTGGAGATCACGAGTCAAAGGTGGAAGCTGAAGTCCTTCTTGTGATTTGTATTGCTTTCGATCAGCAACAACGGACTCGACGTAGACCGGCGAAACAATCCCATCTCCAGCGAGATGCGACGGGTCGATCATTTGAAGCACCGTACCGTTTACAAACCATAGGCGACCATCCGGAGATTTCGCGGCCGGATTGAATGACACCCTACCTGGTAGGGCTCCGTCCAGCGTATCGAACAGCCTTGCCTGAACGACGGTATCGGGATGAATCCACCATCGTTGGACGTCTGCGCCTGCAATTTCTATAAATCCACAGGGCGTACCAAGCCAAAGGTTCTTGTCGTCATCCATGACGAAACCATTGACACCGTCGCAAGGGAGTCCGTTTTCTTTGCCCAGGTGCTGAACTTTCCCGGCGCGGAGCATCACAAGCCCGTCATCCGACGCGGTGATCACTGACCCATCGGGATCAACAGCAATCTGATAGGCCCACGATCCGCGCTTCAGCTTCAAGGGAGATGTATGCGCAATACCCTCACGGAAAAACGTCAATTCACCCGTGACTGCACCCAGCCAAATTCCGCCCCTCGGGTCTGCCGCAATGGCCTTAGCCTTCGGAACTTGAGGCTGGGAGAACTGCTCACGCACCTCGAAATCGCGGATGCGGATGAGCCTTCTTTCTTGAGCGCCTTTACATTCCGCCCAAATATCGCCGTCGACATCTTCTGTGAGATCGAGTACCAAACCGAGTGGACGATGATCAGGTTCCGGGATACGCCGGAAGCGGCCATTTTTGTAGACAAAGAGCCCGTCGTCTACGCCAACCCAAATGTTGCTCTGACGGTCTTCGAGTAATGAACTAACTTGCTGTCCAGGCACGCGAACCGAGGAAACAGCTCCGTTTCGAATGAAATCGAGGGCGCCGAGATTTGCTACCCAGATCGTCCCATCTTTCGTGGTCATGACCGAAGCGGCACCGGTTGGCCCAGACCCCGTGGAGGTCGAAAATGTAGTCACAGCTAGATCGCGAAAATTATCGAGCCCGTTGGTCGTGGCCGCCCATACTGTGCCGTCATCGCTTTCGTACAGATTAGAGACGCTGTTGCTGGACAAGCCATCCGCTTGTCCAAAATGGTCGACGGTTTGATCGTGAATGCGGTAGATGCCATCGCCAAACGTTGCAATCCAGATATTCTTATCGGAATCTTCCATGATCCCGTGGACGAAAACCTTACTTCCGTCGAAGTTCGGCAGAACTACGGGCGTCAGAACGCCATTGCGGAATCTTTCAAGCCCAAGTCCCGGCCCCACTGCCATAATTCCGACCAATAAGGAACCGTCGGAATCCTCGAGAAGACTGCGGATGCCGATTTGCCCCACATTTGATTGCAGATTGTGAGGGCTGTAGATTTCAGGGGCTGCACCCATTTTCCAATGAAGCAATGACGTGTCGCCTCCGATCCAAAATCCTCCTTCCCCATCAGGGAGAAATGAAAACGGCATGCGAATCGTTATGCCTTCCGTCTTCCCGAAGCAACGGATTTGTGCGTCAGTTGCCCGACATAGAATTCGGTCCGGATTTTGGCTGGAAAGGGTCCAGATAGATCCGTCAGAATCTTTGTACATGCTATTTAACGGAACGTCG
>JBEKJF010000331.1:0-5838 GCA_050011375.1 Candidatus Sulfotelmatobacter sp. | reverse complement strand
CTGCTCGGTCCCAGTTACGAGACGCCCGCCGAAATTCGATATCTGCGAACCATCGGCGCCGACCTGGTCGGCATGTCGACCGCGTTCGAGGTGATTGCCGCGCGCCACATGGGAATCAAAGTGCTCGCGATCTCCTGCGTCACCAACATGGCGGCTGGGATTCTCGACCAGCCACTCTCGCACCAGGAAGTGATGGAGACTGGAGAGCGCGTGAAGTCGAGCTTTGAGGCGCTGCTGCGGGCTGTGTTGCCGCGGATTCAGGGCGATTAGTAAGAGTTTTGTCATCCCGAGCGAAGCGCGGGATCTTGGTGTTTGCCCGGGCCGCCAGTGCCGCCGCCGCCGGCAATAACCAAGATTCCTCGCTGCGCTCGGAATGACAAGTATCGTCATGAGTATTACTTTCCCGCCCGTGGAATAAATAACTCTACCGGCGGGGTCACGCCGTAGGCTGCGGCAAAGCTTCCCTGATTCACGGCCAGCGCGAGATGTCCGCGCGAATCGACGTAGAGCAGCGGTTGCTTCAGCGCTACGTCGCTGAAAGTTCGAACGAATTTGATTTTCATTTCTTTATTGCCGACCTTCACCGGGATTTCCTGGCCGCGCTGGTAGCCGAGCTTGAGAAAATCTTCGGCGTCGAGGTTCGTCACTAGATTGCCGAAGGGACCGTCGGTGGCAATCACTTCGGCTGTAGCGCCGCGATCGTCGAGGCTCGCCGCCTTCAGTTCCAGATGCACCAACAGTGAAACTGGCATCTCCGGGCCGACCTTCGTCCAATCGTCGCCGCGCGCCAGGTGCGCGCCTACGGGAGAAAAAATATCGCGCCCATGAAATGTCGATGACATTTTTGTGCCGATCATCCAATCTGGATTTGTGATCTCGTGGACGCTTTCGATGCCGTCCCGTTGCTCGACTAGCGTGAGCAAGCCGTTATCGGGCAGCACGAAGTATTGTCCGCGCTTGGACCTGGCGACGATTGCTTTGCGCGTGCTGCCAACCGTCGGATCAATGACAACCACGAACACAGTGCCCGCGGGATAATAAGGTGTTGCGCCATAAAGAAAACGCGCGCCATCGAGAATCGAGAACGGCGTCACTTGGTGCGTGAGGTCAACGATGCGCACCTCGGGCATGATGGAATACATCACGCCGCGGCAGATGGCGACGGAATCGTCCACCACGCCGAAGTCAGTCATGAAGACGATGGTCTGCGGATATTTCGAGGTCTGTGCACCGGCCAGCACGGAGACGAGCATGAGAATCAAGAGCGCAATCACGGATCGAGGTAAACGCTGAATGGCTCGCTCAGAAAAGTCAGTCGTGTGGGCTGCGGTTCTTTGGTTGGTTGTGATCATGGCCTGAAAGAATACCGGGGATGGCCGCCGGGCGGCAAATCGAGCGCACATTCGTACCGCCCGTCTATAATGTCCTGTCAATTCATTGCACTGCCGCAAGGAGGATTTATGCCGGAAGCTATCCCTGAAAAATATCGCGATCTTTTTCAGAAGCGCGCCTTCGCCAGTCTCGGTACGCTCATGCCTGATGGCCGTCCGCAGGTTACGCCCGTCTGGTGCGACTACGACGGCGAGCACGTCATCTTCAACTCCGCCAAGGGACGCCAGAAAGATAAGAACGTGCGCCGCGATCCGCGCGTTGCATTGGCCGTCATCGACCCGGAAAACCCTTATCGCTATCTGGAGATTCGCGGCCGCGTGGTCGAGATCACCGAAGAGGGCGCCGACGCTCACATCGACAAGATGGCCAAGAAATATCTCGGCGTCGACAAGTACCCTTACGGCCAACCCGGGGAAGTGCGCGTGCTTTATAAAGTGAAGCCTGAGCACACGACCGTGATGGGGTAGGTCTTCCACTCTGTCTTTGATTCGTGAAGAGCCGGCGGGACGCCGGCGCTACTATGCCAATTGCTGAAACCTCCGCTCCTGCAGAACTCGACATCGATTGGATCCGCGCGCGATTCCCTGCGCTCGCGCAAACTGTTAACGGACATCCTGCTGCGTTCCTCGATGGTCCCGGGGGAACGCAAGTGCCGCAGCGCGTGATTGACGCCATCTCCGATTATCTGTGCCGCGATAATGCTAATACATGCGGTGCCTACGCGACCAGCCGCCGTACTGACGCGATGCTCGCGGATGCCCGCGCGGCGATGGCTGACTTCCTCAACTGCGGCGCCGACGAAATCGTGTTCGGTCAGAACATGACCATGCTGACCTATGCGATGTCGCGGGCGATCGGCCGCGACCTTGGCCCCGGCGATGAAATCCTGGTCACGCGCCTCGACCACGACGCCAATGTTTCGCCCTGGGTTGCGCTCGAAGAAAAGGGTGTGACGATTCGGTGGGCAGAAATTCACGCGGACGACTGCACTCTTGACGTCGAAGACCTCGCTGCTAAGCTCAATTCCAAAACCAGGCTTGTCGCCGTCGGCTACGCCTCGAATGCGGTCGGAACCATTAATCCGGTGAAGGAACTCATTCGCCTCGCGCACAGTTATGGAGCGCTTACCTATGTTG
The DNA here is from genome assembly GCA_050011375.1 of Candidatus Sulfotelmatobacter sp. GTDB lineage: Bacteria > Acidobacteriota > Terriglobia > Terriglobales > Acidobacteriaceae > Sulfotelmatobacter. Next base: position 3,310 of record JBEKJF010000331.1, on the reverse strand, counting down.
ACGCCGTGCACTACGCTCCGCATGGCCTGATCGATGTTGCCGATCTGGATTGCGATTTTTTGGTTTGCTCCACTTACAAGTTCTACGGCCCGCACATGGGAGTGCTGTATGGCAAGCGCGAGCATCTGGCGCGGTTGCGGCCTTATAAGGTTCGCCCGCTCAGCGACGCCGTTCCGCTGCGCTGGGAGTGGGGCACGCTGAACCACGAATGCATTGCGGGCATTACCGCGTGCGTGGATTACATTGCTGATCTTGGGCGGCATGAAAATGTTCCCCTTGGTCTCGCTTCGCTCGACGGACAGCCAGGGCGGCTGTCCCCACATGGACCCTCTTCGCGCCGCGCGGCTATCATCGCGGCTTTCGAATCGATTCATCGCCATGAACATGCGCTGATGAATCGCCTGATGGACGGACTCTCCGAAATTCCGCGCCTGAAGATTTACGGCATTACCGATCCTTCCTGCTTTGGCTGGAGGTGTCCCACGCTTGCGGTGCGCGTGGTCAACCAGACTGCGGAACAGACACCGCTGGCGCTGGCTACGAAATTAGGCGATCGTGGCTTCTTTACATGGGACGGAAACTATTATGCTCTGAATCTGACTGAGCGCCTCGACGTGGAAAAAACCGGAGGATTTCTGCGAATTGGACTCGTGCATTACAACACCATCGAGGAGGTTGATCGGCTGGTGCTAGCTTTGCGGGAGATTGTTAGAGGGTGAGACAACGTCGGAGTTGAGGATGCACCCCAGCGGCTGAAGCCGAAGTCATTTGGACGCTCTTACGGCACGACTGAACGTCGTGCCCTTCCCGGTCTCTACCAACGCGGGGAGCGTGGCGCTTCAAGCGAACAGCAGGTTCCTCGGCTGCGCTCGGAATGACAAGGTTTGAGGGGCTGCACTTCTTCCAACCATAGCTCAAATCGCTAAGGGGCGCAGTTTCGCTAACTGCTCTTCGCTCGGAAATTGGCGGGCGCGGTAGCGAACCGGCACCAGATCCGGTTCCAGTTCCAGCAGATCCCCAATCACGGACTCGGCAGCTTCCCAGGGAACTACGAAATACTCGGGGTTTTCAACATCTGCCATGAAGGCAATGTTTTCCGATCGCGGCAGGGAACTGTCGATCCCGTCGGTCCACACGCAGGCGCTGTAGGCGAGTCCATCTTTCCGCTCGTAGATCTTATAGCTGGCCACGAAGATGTCGATCTCTTCCTGCTCGTGAATTTCGTTCAGCAGTTTCTGCTGCTGCGCATAGTCAATCGCGTCCCGTTGCCGCTTGATCTTCATCCACAGTTCTCGAAGAGTCTTGTCTTCCGGGACGTGCACTTTCCATGTGCCATCGACAAGAACGTAGAGGTCCGGCGAGAGGGGATGGCCCTGCTTGAAATGGCTTTCCAGCCCGCCTTTCAGAAGACCGGCCAGTGCCGCGGAATTGTTCGTGCCCGTCACCCAAAACTGATCGCGGTTGGGCACGAAGGCAACCGGGTCACCGTCTACGGACAGACGATAAATCAACTCCGTGAGGAGCAGCCGCGAGCTATCGTAGGAGTCGGCCCACTCGCCATGATAGACGCCGTTTTCCCCGGCGAACCGATTAGGGTCGGTTTTCTCCCAAAGGTTTTCTTTTGCGGCCTTGAAAGCCTCGTCCAGACTTACACCCCACTTTTCAAAGTGCGCACGATCGAGCGAGGTAATGTTTTTTTCTGTGTCGTAGGCCAGTCCGACCTGCAAAGCCCCGGCTACAGGTTTGCTCAGGTCTTCCAATCCAGCGTCCTGCTTGCCGTTCTTGCGGTGCATGAGCTGAATCAGGCTGAAGTAGGCGGCATCGCGGATGACCGGCATGAGGCTGGGTTTCACGGTGGCAAAGTCGGCGGGAATCGATGGAAGATCAGGGATAGAAGCCGCTGCGGTAACGAACTCCGTGACGATGGATTGGCGCTTGTTGCGAGGCGCGCCGCAGAAGTTCGCGTAGACGTTGCCCAGGAAAATTGTAGTGCCGCCTGCCAACTTGAGGGAGAAATCGCTCTCGGATTGTTCTGCCGTTTCGATGCCGGCCTTTTGAAGGGCTTGAATCATCATCCCGGCGAAGTCGGGACGGCTGGGCTTACCAGAGAAAACTTTATCCAGAAAATTCATGGCAATCTCAATCTGCTCGAGCGCGTTAGAGAGGAAACAGAATGCCTTCCGCCATTCAGGACAGGCGGCTGCGTCGCTCGGAAACGAAGAGGCGGCGGGGAACGAGTGAAGCGAAGGCCGTCGATAAGGGTTACGGCCAGCGCTTCGCGGTATCGTCCCATCCGGCTGCGCGCACTGGCTGTGCCGGCGGCACCACCGGAGGCGCCGGAATGCGGATCGGCTGCTGTGGTCCGTTCACGGCAGTCGCCAGCGCCGGCTTCACCATGTCCGAATTCATGTCCATTCCTTCGGACAGCAGCGGAGCTACCAGCCGGAGCGCTTCCACTTCTTTCTCCAGTCGGGTCAGTTCCATCTCTTTCTGCCTCAAAACCTCATACACATTCTTCATAGACAGGGCACCTGTGAAATCATTTTTAGGGTCAGCAGCTTTTCTCGAACTTTAGCAGACTTACTCGTGTTGTCAAGGAATTAAGGCTTAGCAACTAAGATTCGGGTTTCAAAACACAGTGGCCAGGGGTCAGTGGCTAGTGGTCAGTGAAGGCTTACCCCGTGTCCGCGGACTCTCGGAATTGCTTACCCATCGCGGGTTTCGCGAGATTTTCACAGCCTCAGAATGTCTGCCGGAAATCTGCGCACGCGCCCGGTCTTGCTCTGCATCCCAGAAAACGCCCTCATCTGTAGTTTTGCACGAAACGGCCTCGCCGCGCTGCACAAAATATGGTCACAGGCCTGTGGACGGCCTGCACTCAATTGAAAATAGGTCAGATAAAGGCGTCAACTTTTCGTTGACTACAGAATTAGAAGGAGTACAACAGGATCGTTCTTTGACAGTTTCTTAAGTTTTTCCGGTTGGTGCGGCGTCCGGGGCTCAAGCGAGGTCACCCTCAACATTGCAAAATGCGGAGGGAAGGCAAGCAAGGGTCTATAGCAAAGCGCTGGTCGAGGAGAACAGGAAACCCAGTTGAAGGCAAGACAGAGTTCCGAGGCGTTGAGCAGGTTTGTCCAGTTGGCGGTAAGCCCGGAGCCCGAGCAAAGATCGCGCGCAGCGGCCCGTAAGGGAAGCAGCGATAGCAGGTCGAGCAAGGGTCTAACGCGAGCTACTGGCTGAGGCGAATGGGCGCAACACCACCTCGGAACTCTTTATTTTTTTCTCAGCTTTCAGCTTTCAGCTTTCAGCT
>JBEKJF010000330.1:0-5844 GCA_050011375.1 Candidatus Sulfotelmatobacter sp. | reverse complement strand
CTGAGTAGCGACCCAGGCTTGTAGCGGCAGCATCTTGCTGGCCGGATTGAACGGGACGCCCACTCGACAGCCGACGGGACTCCAGCACTAGTCGGTGCTCGGCCTCGCCAACTGTGACCCCACGATCTGCCATCTCCCGTCCCGCTTCACCACCACATCCATGTAGATGTAGCTAACTGCGAAGCGTCTTCCATCTTGCTCGACTTCGTTATCTTCCGAGCCGTGAACGATAGCTAGATCTTCTTTCAGTAGGCGGATGCGGCGACCGGTCGAGATCATCGAGATGTAGCGGATCGCGCCGGACTTGAGACTTGCGAGCACATCCTGCTTAGTGAAGGCCTTGCCGGATTCGTCGTATTGGATATAGTCGTCGGTGAAAATGCGCGACAGCGCGGGCACGTCGGCGGCGATTATCGCGCGATCGCCCTCTTTGAAGAGGTTCAGGATTTGCTGTTCGTCGTCTTTCACCCGCTTCTCCCTTGCGCGCATTCTTTTTGTTAGTGTACAAGGTGGCATTTACCAGGAGGCTTCCGTGATTCGAATGTCCCGCACTTTAGCGCTGTTGCTTTTCTATGCAATCGCTCTGCCGCTCGCTTCCCGCGCGCAATCCGCGCCCGCAACCTCAGGACAGCCGTTCGTGGTTGAGTACTACTACAAAGCGAAGTGGGGGCATGCGGATGAGTTTCTGAAGTTGTTCAAGAAGAATCACTATCCTGTGCTGAAGAAAGAAATGGAGATGGGGCGGATCGCGAAAGTCTGGATGGATCAACCGCGCTATCACACCACGGAAGACGGCCGCTGGGATTTTCGCGTGACCATAGTCTTCAAGAACGCGACAGTGGCCAACGAGCCCTTCGACGAGGCCGCGCTGCAGAAGCAGATGTATCCCGATCAGGAAACGTTCCAGCGCGAAGAGCAGCGGCGGTTTGAGATTCTCGACGCGCACTGGGATTTGCCCGTGAAGACGATGGATCTGGAGAAGTAGTCGCGAGTCCCGAGTCCCGAGTTGCGAGCGCGAATCCAGGCTAGAAAAGCTTTCTATGCTTTTAACTTTACTCGGGGCTCGGGACTAGCGACTCGAGGCTGGTTCTAATCCAGCTTCAGATATTTCGCGACGATCTTCTCGTGCCACTTCCACGGCAGGATGCGCTTGAGCGCAAGTTGTATTTTGGCATCGCGACCCACCACGTAGCGCAGCTTAGGATTGGGATCCTGCGCGATCGAGGTGATTTTGCGCGCCACTTCAATAGCATCGTTTTTCGGAAGAGCCTGGATCAGATCACGCATCCGCAACATGCGCTGAATGTTTGGAGACGTCTCCTTTGTAACCTGATCGCCCAGCATCGCGCCGCGCGTCCATATATCGGTTTGAAATGATCCAGGCTCAACCAGCACGACCTTGATGCCGAGCGAATTGGTTTCAAGCCGCAACGATTCGCTCCAGCCCTCCAGCGCGTGTTTCGACGCCGAATAGCTGCCGATGGTCACCGTACCCAGCAATCCTCCGATGGATGAAACCATGATTATGTGACCGGAGCGCTGGCGGCGCATGGCGGGCAGCGCAGCTTTGGTCATGGCTACGGCACCGAAGAAGTTGGTTTCAAACTGACGGCGAAGTTCTTCGAGCTTGATGTCTTCGAGAAATCCGGCGACGGCGAATCCAGCGTTGTTCACGAGGACGTCGAGGCGTCCGTAGTCGTGGACAACGGCATCAACGAAGGCGGGCAAAGAATCAAAGTCGGTGACGTCGAGTGCGCGAATATCAAGCTGCGCGGCTACACCTACTGCAGCTGCGGCCTGGTCGAGGCGTTCGCGGCGGCCGAGATCGCGCATAGTGGCGACAACGCGAAATCCGGCCTTGGCCAGTTCGATAGAGGTGAGCAATCCGAAGCCGCTGGAGGAACCGGTGATGAGCGCGATTTTCTCAGGCATAGGAATAAAGTCCGCAAAGGTTGTAACACAGATGAAGATTGCGCTGACGCGAATCATGTGGAGACAGCCGCCTCGGCTGTCCCGCGAAAGCCTGCCCTGAGCCTGCCGAAGGGGCGTAGCCAAGCTGCCCGCGGCACTAAGTCGATGCAGTACTTCTACAAAAGATGTTAAACGCCGGTTACAATCCTGCGGGAAATCCTTTATAGCAGTCATTGAAATTTGGAATTAGACAAGCCTCCATTCTGCCCATACCCTTAGCCATGGACTCTCTTATATCAGTTGAGGATTCGCATGTTGATTTGCTGCACGAGATTGGCGTCCGCTTGGCCACGGCCGACGGCTTCCACGATGTACTGACTCGCGTGGTCGACTTTGCTTCGGCGCTGGTGAAGTGCGATTCCTGCCTGGTTTATGTACTGGAAGGCGACGACCTTGTGCTGCGCGCCTCAAAGAATCCCCACCCCGAAGTTGTCGATCGCCTGAAACTGCGCGTGGGGCAGGGCATTACTGGCTGGGTAGCGGAAAACGCGGAGCCGGTGGCGGTTGCCGGAAACGCGGCGCTCGATCCGCGCTTTCAACCCTTCCACGAGCTGCCCGAAGATAGTTACGAGGCGTTTCTGTCGGTGCCCTTGATGTCTCGCGGCCGCGTTGTGGGAGTGATCAATCTGCAGCATCGCCAGCATCACGTTTACCGTCCCCGGGAAATCCGTTTGATCTCGACGATTGGATTTTTGGTGGGCGCCGAAATCGAGATGGCCCGGCTGGAAGATGCCAACTTCAACCTGTCGGAACAGTTGCAGACGCGCAAAGTAGTGGAGCGCGCCAAAGGAATTCTGCAACGCGATCTGGGATTGAGCGAGGAACAAGCCTACCTCACCCTGCAACGGCAGAGCCGGCAGAAGCGCAAGCCAATGAAAGAGATCGCCGAAGCGATTGTGCTCAGCGACGAAGTGAGAGGGAATTCATCCGCGCCGAAGCCTGCCTGAGGAAATCGAGCCAACAAAAAAAAAGAGAGCGGATCTAAACGGTCAGATCTGCTCCCGGGGTAGGCCTCGGATGAACTAGTGTGCGGCCGATGCAGTCTGGACCGTGCCCGTGCTTGCGACCGCTCGCGCTATTCCATGAGTTTCGGGCGGTACGGCGAAGTGCAGTGTCATTCCGAACTCCGGAAGCTGCAGCGTACTGACGAAGCTTCCAGCTGGCCTCGGCACCATAACCAATTCGCTGGTGTCTTTCGGTTTGGAATCCTCGGTGTCGACCACCAGCATCATGAAGCTTTTCCCGCCGCTCAGGTTGCGCAGCGTGAGCATTGCCGCAGGACCATCCGGTTCAATGACGAACCTGTACGTTCCCGCAGGCACAACCGCATTCTGCCAGTGTACTTCGTGGGTTAAGGTGAAACTCCCCGCTGCATCCTGGGCTGAAGCCAGGCTGGGCGCGAAGTTCAAGGCACTCAAGGTTAAAACAGCGGCGTAGGCGAAGTTGCGAATCGATTTCATTTTAGTCTCCTGTTCTTGTGGGCAGAAGAGCACAAACCGGCGCAAGGCCGACTGGCGTATGCTCAAATGGAGTGGAGAACTACAGGGTCAGGAGAATTGCACGGCCAACATCAGGGCTGGCCTGCAAATATCAGCTTCGCGGGACCGGCTGCAGAGCTGGTTTGCGAAGTGATTCCACTATGAAGCAAGTCCGCGCTAGAGTCCAACGCAAATAATTTATGTCACCAATCAAAATGCGCGCTCGCCGCTCGATGACGCGACTGCCCCGTTGAATCGATTTTCTGCGCGTTCGGCCGCTCGCGTTTGCAAAACTCCTGCCTCATACGAGAACATATAGGGTTTGCACATCCATATAGATTCTTACTGAGGAAGCGGCCAAAATATGGCGACACGGAATAAGTCTGCAAAGAATAAGTCTGCCGAGATCGAAAAATCAGCGAAGGCTCCCCGCGTTCAAGTCAAGGAATACGTGAAGAATCGCGATAACCCGCAGCCCGAAGGCACGATCGAGCCCGCGAAAGGAAAGCTGGGCGTGATGATCCCGGGCATGGGCGCGGTTGCGACCACGTTTGTCGCGGGCGTCGAAGCGATTCGCAAAGGGCTGGCGAAACCCATCGGTTCGCTCACACAGATGGGTACGGTGCGACTGGGCAAGCGCACCGATGGCCGTTCGCCGAAGATCAAAGAGTTCGTGCCGCTCGCCACACTCGACGACCTTGTCTTTACCGGTTGGGATATTTACAACGACAACATGTACGAAGCCGCCTCGCATGCGGGAGTGCTCGACCAACGCCTGCTCGACCAGTTGAAGCCTTTTCTTTCTTCAGTGACGCCGCGCGCGGCCGTGTTCGATCACAACTACGTGAAGAAGATCGACGGGCCAAACGTGAAGAAGGGCAAAACGAAGATGGATCTTGCCGAGCAGTTGCGCGCCGACATCCGCGACTTCAAGAAAACCAGCGGCGTGAGCCGGCTCATTACCATGTGGTGCGGTTCCACGGAATCTTTCATTGCACCCACCGCAGCGCATCAGTCAGTAAAGTCATTCGAGAAGGCTTTGCGCGAGAACGATGAAATGATCGCGCCCTCGATGATTTATGCCTACGCTTCGCTGATGGAAGGCGTTCCGTTCGCCAACGGCGCGCCCAATCTGACGGTGGATTTGCCGGTGATGCTAGAACTATCACGCAAGAATGAGGCCCCGATCTGCGGCAAAGATTTCAAGACCGGGCAGACACTGATGAAGACAATTCTCGCGCCGGGCTTCAAGGCGCGCATGCTGGGCCTGAGTGGATGGTTTTCTACTAACATTCTTGGCAACCGCGATGGTGAAGTGCTCGACGACCCCGGATCCTTCAAGACCAAGGAAGAATCGAAACTTTCGGTGCTGGAGCACATTCTTCAGCCCGAACTTTATCCCGAACTCTACGGCGACATGTACCACAAAGTTCGCATCAACTATTATCCGCCGCGCGGCGATAACAAAGAGGGCTGGGACAACATCGATATCTTCGGATGGCTCGGCTACCCCATGCAGATCAAAGTCGACTTCCTGTGCCGCGACTCGATTCTCGCCGCGCCGATCGTTCTCGACCTGGTGCTGCTGGTCGATCTCGCAAAACGCTCGACCGAGCTGAAGGGAATTGGAATTCAGGAGTGGCTGAGCTTTTACTTCAAGTCTCCGATGACCGCGCCGGGGCTCTATCCCGAACACGATCTTTTCATCCAGTTGATGAAGCTGAAGAACACGCTGCGCCATTTGAAGGGCGAGGAGCTGATCACGCACTTGGGGCTGGAGTATTACGACTAGGGCGCGCAATTCAGGAGGGCCCGATCGAATCGTAGACTTTCACTCCGCCGGTGCGGAGCGTTTGCGCGACTTCTGCAAGGAGCGCTGAGTCAGCCGAAGCGAAATGCAGGTCGGCATCGTTGCAAAGCATGAAGGCCAACTCTATTCCCAGCGGATAAAAGCGGAAGTCTGAAGATCGATTCCATTCGATCGTCCCGTCATCAAATCCCGCCCTGATGACGTGCTCCAAATCGTTGAGTTGTACGATCTCATCCAAAGCTTGCTGATGCCCTGCTAAGTCGCGACCCAAAACATACCCGAATTCCAGTCGAACCGTTTCTACCTGCCGGGCATCGAGGAATTTTACAAGGGTGACGAGGGTGCGCCACCACTGCGCCTCTTCGAGAATCTCGGTCAGAAGCTCTCGAGCACCGGAGTCGGCCTGAATCAGCGTTGCCATCTCTTGAATTCTAACAACGGTCGCTACCACACCGTCCGAAGAAGCGGGCTTTTCCGAATTTTCTCGTCGTGAGTGACCAGAGTCAGACCCCCGGCGCGGGCTGTGCCTCCGATGATGCGATCAGAGGGATCGCCAGAATACTCGCGTGGGAACTGGGCGGCCAA
>JBEKJF010000329.1:0-5854 GCA_050011375.1 Candidatus Sulfotelmatobacter sp. | reverse complement strand
AGGAAATCCGCGAGCGCGGCCCCATTCCTTTTTCCCGTTACATGGAACTCTGCCTTTACGATCTTGAGCATGGCTATTACTCGCGAAACGCAGAACAATTCGGCAAGGCTGGCGACTTCTACACCTCGAGCGATGTACACAAAGTCTTCGGCCGCCTTCTGGCGCGTCAGTTCGAGGAAATGTGGCGCGCACTGGGCTCATCAGAGCACATCGACCTAATCGAATTCGGCCCCGGTCGTGGCTTGTTCGCACAGGATGTTCTGGACTGGTCTGAAAAGAAGTTTCCGGATTTCTTCTACGCGCTTCGGTATGTTCTGGTAGAAAGTTCGCCCGCCCTGCGCGCGCGACTCAACGAGACTCTTGCGGATCGTATCAAATCGGGGAAAGCCGTGTGCGTCAAGAGCACCGAGATCCTCAGCGCAGAACAGATCGGGAAGGGCACGACTTCAGTCGTGCCGAACAGAAGCCAAAAACAGGGGGCTTTAGCTCCCGAGGTTCCCACTATCGTCTTCGCCAACGAATTCTTCGACGCCTTCCCGGTGGAAGTTCTGAGCACGAAAGGATCCCTTCGCATTGATGCGCGCGATGGCCGCTTCGTTGAAACCTGGGCGCAGGCTTCGCCGGAGGAACTGGAATTCCTCGACCGCTATTCCGTTCATCCCGAAGCCCTCGAACGCATCGAAGCGCCTCTCGCGGCGCAACAATTCATGGATCGCATTGCCGCCAACATCCGGCGCGGATTCTTCATCGCCATCGATTACGGCTACACGCGCGAAGAGCAACTTGCCGGGCGCCATCGCGGAACACTGAAGGCTATTCGCCAGCATTCCATCAGCGCCGACCCTTACGAGGCTCCCGGTGAGCAGGACATCACCGCGGATGCAAACTTCACCGCACTGGCAGCCGCCGCAGAGAAGCAAGGCATGGAGGCGCACAAGCTTGTCACGCAATCCCAATTCCTGATGGGCATTGGCGAAGCCAATCAGTTTGCCGACGCCTTCGAAGAATGCCGCTTGCCGCAGGAACGTGCGAAGGTCGCTTTGCAACTCAAGCATCTCGTAACGCCCGCAGGCATGGGCGAGAGTTTTCAGGTGCTGATTGCGAGCAAGGGAGTGGAGCAGGAAAAGGTTTCAGAGTTGGCGGGTCTAAGCTTTGGACGCGATGCAACCAGAGAATGAAACGAGAGGCATATGGCAGATTCCTTGTCATTCCGAACCCGGCGCCGAGCCAGGTGGGGAACCTGCTTTCCCTGATGCCGCCGCGACGTCCGGATACTCGTACACGCCGCGCCCGGACTTCCGCCCCAACCGTCCGGCCTTCACATACTGCACGAGCAGAGGCGCGGGACGATATTTCTCTCCCAACGACTTATGCAGATACTCCAGAATATTCAGGCGCGTGTCGAGCCCAACCAGATCAACCAGTTCGAACGGCCCCATGGGATGGTTGAGCCCAAGTTTGAGTGCCTTATCGATGTCCGCCGCTGAGGCAATCCCTTCTTGCAGCATGTAGAACGCTTCGTTGCCGATCATCGCGTTGATGCGGCTGGTGATGAAGCCGGGAGCTTCTTTAATCACCACGACTTCTTTCCGCATCCGGTTGCCTACTTCAACGGCGGTCGCGAGCGTATCGTCGTCCGTCTCCAAAGCCCGCACGACTTCAAGCAGCTTCATCTTGTGCACGGGATTGAAGAAGTGCATGCCCACGCACTTTTTCGCGCGGTAAGTCACGCTGGAAATCTCCGTGATGCTGAGCGAAGACGTGTTCGACGCCAGAATCGTGGTCGGACGGCAGATCTTGTCGAGCAGAGTGAAAATCTCAATCTTCGACTCCATTTCCTCGGGAACGGCCTCAATCACCAGATCGGCCTCGCGTGCGGCTTCGTCGACCGAGCCTGCGTATTCCACGCGCTTAAAAGCCGCGTCGGCGTCCGGCGGGGTGACTTTGCCTAACTCAACTGCCTTGTCGAGGTTCGCGCGGATTTCGCTTTCGGCGCGCCGCAACGCCCCAGGCAACAAATCTTCGAGAATCGTGCGGTAGCCGCCGATCGCCGCGGCGTGGGCGATGCCCCGGCCCATAATGCCGGCGCCGATCACGGCAACGGTTTTCACCTGCGCCACTACTGCGCCGCCTTCTCGAGGTCGCCAATGGCAGCATTGATGGCGCCGCCGGCCGTGCGCAGAGCCTCAGCCAGGCGCTGGCGCTCCTCAGTGCTCATGTTGGGAATATAGATACAGATGCGGCGCAACGTTGTGGTTATGTCTTCCACGTAATTCATCGCGCGAATCAGTTCTCCAGATACTGGCATGAATGCTCCTATAGAATTATCAGCTTTTTCGGCTGGCTCTATCGGTCGCTTGCGTATTCACGGTCAACTAAAAATATGGCGAGCCGACCTTCTATTCTGGACGTGTCTGCGAATTTAGTAAAGGCACCCGTACGCCACGCGGCGCTGCGCAACTCACAGCCCAACACTCGAGCGCAGGTTTATTAACAATGAGCTAACCGGAACCGCATATAATCTCTATATATTCTTTTAATGGGCCTTCGGAGTGCAGCGCGAATCTAAGTGTTATGGCAGATAAGCCCTTAAAACGCTATATTTTCGCGAGCGACTTCGATCAGACGCTTACCTTCAACGACTCCGGCTATGTGCTGGCTGAACTAGTCGGCATTCCTACTGCGGAATTCGAACGCAAAGCCAAAGGCATGGCAAAGATTAATCTGGTGCAACAGGGAGCGGAACTCGCATACCTCTTGCTCCACGACCCTGAGTTCAAAGCCAAGGTGCGGAAGGAACATCTTTACGAGGTGGGCAAGCGCATCCGCCTTAAGGGGGATATCAAACTTCTCTACCAGATTCTTGAACGCGGCATGGATGGATTCGCCTTCGATTTTTACGTTCTGTCGGCCGCGCCCGTCGAGGTGATTCACTCCGCGCTCGAAGGCATTGTGCCGCAGGATCACATTTACGGCACTGAGTTCCGCTACAAACCTTCCGGTGAAATCGATTCGATTATTCGCGCTACGGCAGGCTACGGCAAGGTCGCGGTGCTCAACCAGTTGCTCGCCGAGCACGTCACCGGTCCCGATCACGTAATCTATTCGGGAGACGGCAGCTCCGATATTCACGTGATGTTGCAACTCAACGCTCGCGACGGCCTTACCATTGCGGTTTCGGAGTCACCCCACATTTCGCAAATTGCGAAGCGCACCGTGCTCAGCACGAGCGCGCTGGCGGTGCTCGCGCCCATTCTCGAAGAAATTGCCGGATGGCAACACGCGCGCATTCGCAGCTTTTTCGAAGCTAACGGCATGCTGATTCAGGAGTGGGAGCGCGTTCGCACCGACTGGCTGACGGTACGACCCGCGATCCCTGAGGATTCCGAGCCTATGAGTGTGGCGTCAGGGCAACTGCTTCGAGCGGGGTTTCTTCTTCTCAATTCCATGCTTCGCAATAAAAGCCTGATTCCGCTCTCTCATCAGCACCAGCGCGCGCTGGCTCTATGCGTGCGCATCGATCGCGCCCAGCCGATTCGCGTCACGGATCTCGAATCCTGGTTGGCAGAAATCGAACAGCTTTTCGAACAGGAAATCAGAATCCATTTCGCCGCGGAAGAGCAGGTGCTGTTCCCAAAGGCGAGCAGATTCGCCGAATTAATTCCGCTGGTGGAAGAACTAATCGGCGATCATGCGTCGCTGCGCGATTCTTTCGGCAGGGCGAAAGCGCGCGCCATTTCCACCGAGAGCCTACTCGTCTTCGCCGGACAGCTCTCAACCCACATTCGCAAAGAAGAACGCCAACTCTTTGAAATCCTGCAGCAGTTGATGAGTGAGAAGGATCTGGCAGAGCTAGGAACTAGATTGGAAGACGCTCTTAAAGGCGCAGCACAATCTTGCGCTTTGCCGAACGAGAGAACGAAGCTCCAGCCAAGAAGATAGAGCCAAAAACGACCGCTATCCCTAACCCCTGAGCCCTAAGCCCTGATCCCTGCTCCTAAGTTTCCAGCCGATATCGCGTCTCCGCCAGCGTGAAGAGTTTGCGCCAGAGCAGGCGGTTCACCATTACCACGGTCGCGGCCATCATGATCGTCGCAGCCAGTAACAGATGAAAATCGCCGCTGTCCGTGGCTTGCTGAATGGTTGCACCCAACCCCGTTGTCGTGTAAGTCTGCCCCTTGAAATGAAAGTACTCGGCCACGATGCTGGCATTCCACGCCCCGCCCGAAGCCGTCACCATCCCCGTTACAAGATAAGGAAAAATTCCCGGCAGGATCAGCTTCTTCCAGCGCTCGAAGCCCTGCACGCGGAAGATGGAGCAGCACTCCTTCAAGTCGGTCGGGATCGCCATCGCGCCAGCGATCACGTTGAACAGCACGTACCACTGCGTGCCCAGCAGCAGCACGACGATCGACGCGATGCCCATGCCTCCGCCCAAACGAATCAGCACGAGCAGAATCACAGGCAGCAACGCCGTGGCGGGCACAGAGGCTGCAATCTGCGCGAGCGGTTGTGCGATGCGGGCCAATTTAGGATTGAGGCCAATCGCCACTCCTGCCGGAACTGTCCACAATGCGGCGAGCAGCAGCGCGAGATTCACGCGCAAGAAAGTCGCGCCCAGGCCACGCGCTGTTTCGCGCAATTCAACCTGACCCAGGCCGCTGAGAATCATCACGACGCGGACCACACCATAGCCAATGCCGGCCAGAGCCACTACCACCAGCGCACGCACCATCCACTCCCGCCATGCCGGCGCGGAGACTTCCGCGGTCTTCTCGGGCTTCCGCGCAAAATACAGAAGCAGACGTTCCCCCAGCGGATGCAGCGTTTTTTGCCGAATCTTTGCGAGTCCGCTGGAATGCCGCACCAGGTTGAGCACCCACGATCGCGGAGCGTCCGTGCTTTCCACCTGCTCAACTTTGAACTTCTCCGCCCACGCGATCACTGGCCGCCAAATAAACTGATCAAGCATCACAATCAGCAGAACCATCGTGGCTACGCCCCAGAACATCGATGCCGTGTCGCCCGCGCTAGCTGCGGTTTGCAGATAGGATCCTAGCCCAGGCAGCCGAAAATCGCGTTGTCCCAGCACGAACATTTCGCAGACCATCAGCGCGAACCACCCCCCGGCCACTGACATCATCGAGTTCCACACCAGGCCGATGGCCGAAGACGGCAACTCCAGTTGCGTGAAGCGCTGCCACGCACTGAAACGGTAGACCGTCGCTGCCTCGCGCATCTCGTTCGGAATTCCCTTCAGCGACGCGTAAAAGCTGAACGTCATGTTCCAAACCTGGCTGGTGAAGATCAGGAGGATGGTTCCCATCTCCACGCCAAGTTGCCTGCCCGGAAAAAGCGCCACCATCGCCAGCATCACGGGAGGAAGAAAGCTGAGCACAGGAATCGACTGCAGCACATCGAGCAGTGGAACCATGAAGCGTTCGGCACGGGCGTTGTACGCCGCCACATAACCGTACACCAGCGCGAATAATAGACTCAACACATAAGCGATAGTGATGCGCAACAGCGAATAGCCCGCATAGGCCGGGAGTGCCCAAACGCTGCGCGAAATCTCAACTGTCGGAGTAAAGGGACCAAACCAGGAACGGCCGACGTTCGCCACGCCATAAAAAATCGCAATCCCGGCGCCGAACATGATCACATCGGGCAGGTGCGAGCTTTCGATACTCGGCAGTTGCGACCACATGCGGTACGGCGAGAATCCCCGCAGCGTGATGCTCTTCTTCATGCGACCGCTGTTCTTTCCTCAGTTTTTCGTCCCGCGCAGGCGTTTTGCGCTGCCAACGATCGCTCAGGCCTTCGGCGCGGGAGTTGATTCTTGCTTTTCATCGGG
>JBEKJF010000328.1:0-5869 GCA_050011375.1 Candidatus Sulfotelmatobacter sp. | reverse complement strand
CGGAGCTTCTTAAACCATATGGGAGCGCACAAATGCCGCTCGTTGGAGGCGAAAACGCGCTCTACGAAAGGCATCTGGTCTTTGACCGGGCGATCGACCCGAAGGTGGCCAGCGCCCGCGAGCGTTTTGAGGCCTTCTCCCATTCCGTGCGAGACATTCTCGCGCAGCGCTGGGTGCTAACCAAGAGCACATATGAGCGCGAGAATGCCAAGCGCATTTACTATCTTTCGCTGGAGTTTCTTATTGGGCGTTCGTTGGCGAATAACATTACTAACCTCTTGCTCGATCCTCTTGTTCAGCGCGTGGCCGCGGAGAAAGACATCGATTGGCTTGAACTGGTGGAACAGGAACCGGACGCGGGCTTGGGTAACGGAGGCTTGGGCCGCCTCGCGGCGTGCTTCCTCGATTCCATGGCCACCATGCAGCTTCCCGCCACGGGTTATGGTCTGCGCTATGAATACGGCATGTTCAAACAGACCATCGTCGATGGCTGGCAGCGCGAGAGCGCCGACAATTGGCTTCGCGACACGGATCCCTGGGAGATCGCCCGGCCGCACGAGAAAGTGGAAGTGAAGCTGAACGTCTCTTTCCAACTGCGCGGCGGCAGCTTACACGTCATCCCGGACCGGCCATCCAGCCTGATTGGCATTCCGTTCGACCGTCCCGTGGTGGGCTACGGGGGCAAGACCATCAACACTCTCCGCCTCTGGGCCGCGGCCGCGCCGGACTATTTCGACTTTCAAGAATTCGGCACGGGCGACTTCGTCGGGGCCTTGGGTGAGACTCTCGAAGCGGAATCGCTCACCCGCGTGCTCTATCCCGATGACTCCCACATTGAGGGCCAAGGTCTGCGCTTCTTGCAGGAATACTTCCTGGTCGCGTGCTCGCTCGCCGACCTGATACGCCGCTTTCAGAGACACAACCAGGATTGGAACCTGCTGCCTGAAAAAGCTGCCATCCAACTCAATGACACCCACCCGTCCATGTCAGTCGCTGAATTAATGCGAATCTTGCTGGACGATGCGCACTTAGGGTGGGACCAAGCCTGGGATCTGACCAAGAGAACGCTGGCATATACAAATCACACATTGCTGCCTGAAGCTCTCGAAAAATGGCCGGTCGCATGGTTTGAGGTTCTTCTTCCCCGTCATCTCGAAATAATTTATGAGATCAACCGGCGGCTCCTTGACGAGGTCCGCGCGCGTTTCCCGGATGATGAAGGACGCGCGGAGCGCGTCAGCCTGATCGAAGAGGGTAACCAGCGCAAGGTCCGTATGGCCAATCTGGCGATTGTCGGCACGCACAGCACCAACGGAGTAGCCGCCGTCCACTCCAAGTTGTTGCGCACAACCACGGTCAAAGATCTTGCTGAGATGTTTCCTGAACGCTTTAGCAACAAGACGAACGGCGTCACACCGCGGCGCTGGCTGCTCGAAGCGAATCCCGCCGTGGCGCGTGCGATTACCGCAGCCATCGGCGACCGCTGGATTACCGATCTAAGTCAGCTCAGCCAACTTAAATCGTTTACCGGCGACGGTGGCTTTCGCGAGGCGTTCCGTGCGTCGAAGCTCGACGCTAAAGTGCAATTTGCGAATTGGCTCAAGTCGGCGTCGGGACAGATCGTCGACCCGAACACCATCTTCGACTGCCAGATTAAGCGCATCCACGAATATAAGAGACAACTGTTGAACGCCCTACGAATCGTCGTGATCTATAACCGGCTCCGGGAGAATCCTGGCACGGAAATGGCGTCGCGCACTTTTTTCTTCGCTGGCAAAGCGGCTCCGGCTTACCAATTGGCTAAGCTAATTATAAAGTTCATCAACAACCTTGCCGGAACCATCGACGGCGACCCTGTCGTGCGCGGCCGGCTCAAAGTTGTGTTCTTGCCTGAGTACAACGTTACGCTTGCCGAACGTCTGATACCAGCCAGCGATGTATCGAACCAGATCTCCACTGCCGGCTACGAAGCCAGCGGAACCAGCAATATGAAATTCATGATGAACGGAGCCTTGACGGTGGGAACGCGCGACGGCGCGACTATCGAAATGGCGGAGGAAGCTGGTGACGAAAACCTTTTCATGTTTGGACTCACCGTGGAAGAAGTCGAGAACAGCCGCGCCTGGTACAGCCCCTACTGGCACTACGAAAATGAACCGGAGACCCGCAAGGCTCTGGACCTCATTTTCTCAGACCATTTCAGCCGTAATGAGCCGGGTGTGTTCGCTCCGCTGCGCGATACACTCCTGACAAACGGCGATCGCTATATGCACTTAGCGGACTTGACCTCTTTCTGCCAGGCTCACGAACGGCTCGGCGCGTTGTATGCCGATCCTGACGCGTGGACGCACAAAGCGATCTTGAATGTGGCGAGTTCCGGAAAGTTTTCGAGTGACCGGACCATCGCCGAATATGCATCCG
Organism: Candidatus Sulfotelmatobacter sp.; assembly: GCA_050011375.1. Lineage (GTDB taxonomy): Bacteria > Acidobacteriota > Terriglobia > Terriglobales > Acidobacteriaceae > Sulfotelmatobacter. The sequence continues at coordinate 3,448 of JBEKJF010000328.1, read as the reverse complement.
GAATCTGGAAGGCCGAACCATGCCCTGTACCTTAGCAACCCAAGTCCAGCGATGAGTAACGCCAGTGAACTGACAAACGTTCCACTGTTTTCGCCCCGATCCCGAACTTCCGGCGTACTCCTGCATGTCACCTCCCTGCCGTCGCGGTATGGCATCGGTGACCTGGGACCATCGGCCTTCTCCTGGGTCGATCGCCTCCATGACGCTGGCCAGGAATGGTGGCAGTCGCTGCCGCTCGGCCCTACCGGCTATGGCAACTCGCCGTATCAATCGTTATCGTCGTTTGCAGGTAATGGGTTGCTAATCAGTCCCGCCGAATTACTCACGGACGGTTTGCTGCGGGCGGGCGATTGTGACTCTCACTTCCCTTCGGATGCGGTCGACTATGACTCTGTTATCCCTTTCAAACACGAACTGCTCGCAAAGGCGTGGAAATATTTTAAGGCCGGGGAGCGCAAAGACCTGCAGCCTGCATATGAAGAGTACTGCGCCCAACAAGCACACTGGCTGGACGACTATGCTCTATTCCGGTCGCTGAAAGCCAAGTATCGCGGGGCGTATTATCTGCAGTGGCCGGCAGAGTTGGTTCGGCGCCGCCCGGATGCCCTCAATGACGCGCGGCGGGAACTGGCAAGTCAAATCGATTTCGTTCGCTTTGCACAATTCCTGTTGCTCCGCCAGGCGGATCGGCTCAAGCAGTACGCCCGTGACAAAGGTATAGGCTTGATCGGCGACCTGCCGTTCTTCGTTTCGCCCGACTCGAGTGACGTTTGGGCGAACCCCGAATTATTCCTGCTCGATGAACAGCGCCGGCCACGCTTCGTCGCGGGCGTTCCTCCCGACTATTTCAGCGCGCAGGGGCAGTTGTGGGGTAACCCGGTTTATAACTGGGACGCGCTTCGTTCCACCAGTTATCGTTGGTGTATAGACCGGCTGCGTGCCCTCTTGTGTCACGTAGACGTGATTCGGCTTGATCACTTTCGTGGGTTTGCGGCCGCGTGGTACGTTCCCGCCGGCGCGTCAACAGCTCAGTCTGGTCACTGGGTGACGGGTCCGGGCGCCAGCTTTTTCGAAGCGGTGCGGGCGGAGTTAGGCCGGCTTCCGTTCATCGCTGAGGATCTGGGCCTCATCACGCCCGACGTAAGCGAGCTGCGTGACGAATTCCAGATACCAGGGACCCGCGTCCTGCAATTCGCGTTCGATGGTCATGCGGATAATCCATATCTGCCCGATAACTACGTCTCAAACACAGTGGTCTACACTGGCACTCACGACAACGCGCCTACCCGCGAATGGTACGAAGAATTGCCGGATGCGCAGCGGCAAAATCTTTGGAGTTACCTGCAGCGCACTCTCAGCGGGAGTGCTGAAGCTGCGCCAGCGCTGATGGGCCTGGCATGGTCGTCGGTGGCCGCGCTGGCAATTGCGCCGTTACAGGACGTGCTCAACTTGGGAAAAGGTACCCGCATGAACGTGCCGGGACGCGCCGATGGGAACTGGAGTTGGCGTTGCACTGAGGATATGCTTTCCCCCGTTGCGTTTCAATGGCTGCGGTCTTTGACTGAGAACTCCAAGCGATCGTCGGGTTCTTACGCGAACGGCTTAAGGTAGTAAACGGGAGTAACTTCAATGCTAATTGCGGGAGATATTGGTGGGACGAAGACGGAATTGGCGCTCTTCTCGAGTGAGGCCGGTCCCCACGCGCCGCTGGCGAAATCCAAGGTCCACAGCGCCGACTATCCCAGCCTGGAAGCTATAGTGAAGGAGTTCTCGGCAAAGTCCCAAAAACCAATTGACCGGGCTTGCTTCGCGGTCGCCGGGCCAGTGATCGGCGGACGCGTCAAGACAACCAATTTGCCGTGGGTAATTGAAGAGACCTCGCTCGCCCAGGAACTAAACATTAATCTCAAGGCCGTTCACCTTATCAACGATCTGGAGGCAATCGCGCGAGCCGTTCCTATCTTACGGCCAAGCGACACCGCAGCCATTAACACAGGAGAGCCCGTTCCCAAGGGCGCCATCGCTGTAATCGCGCCCGGCACGGGCCTGGGAGAATCCTTCCTGACCTGGGACGGATCGAGTTATATTGCCCACAGCTCTGAAGGTGGTCATTCAGATTTCGCTCCCACTGACGCGCGACAGATCGGCCTCCTCGAATACATGCTCAAGAAGTTCGATCACGTGAGTTTTGAGCATGTATGTTCCGGAATCGGGATTCCAAATATTTATAGATATCTTCGCGACGTGGAGCACTTACTTGAGAGGCCTGAAGTCGCCGCGCAGATTGCTTCCGGCGGCGATGCATCCGTTGTGATTATCGAGCATGCCCTGGGTCCCTCTCCCAGCCCGCTGTGCGTGTCAACCATTGAGACGTTTGTTTCCATTCTTGCCAGTGAAGCAAGCAATCTCGCCCTGAAAGTGCTGGCGACTGGTGGAGTGTACATGGCCGGCGGTGTCGTGACGCATGTACTGCCCGTTCTCCAAAGGCCGCTGTTTATGCAGACATTCAAACGCAAAGGACGCTTTGAAGAACTCATGTCGCACATCCCGGTTCACGTCGTCGTCAGTGAGGCGGGTTTAGCCGGGGCGGCAGCCTGCGGGTTGGAGAACTAGAAGTCATTCCAATGATTCTTGAAATGGATCGTCGAACTGAGTCAAAGCGCCAGACCTGGACCCAGGCCGAGGGTAGCCCTTTGCCGCTGGGTGTTACTTGGATTGAAGAGGAGCAAGCTTTCAATTTTGCCATTCACGCTGAGAATGCGGAGAGTGTCACCTTGCTACTTTATTCCCCTGCGGACTTAGTAGATCCGCTGCTGACGTTCCGCTTCGATTTTCTGCATAACAAGTCGGGGCGCATCTGGCACTGCCGTATCCCAGTCACGGAACTTGGGGAAGCTCGTTATTACGCCTACTCAGTTTCGGGACAGGCCGCCCCTCAACTTCATAGCTTCGACCCCCAGAAGGTTCTGCTCGACCCATATTCGAAATGTATTTTCTTCCCGCCCGGCTTCGATCGCGAACTGGCCCAGCGCGAAGGATCAAACGCAGGCCATGCGCCCCTGGGAGCGCTTAGCGCTCACCGTCCGGTATTCGACTGGGGTACCGCCCGCGGACCGCACCACACATCGGATGCGATCGTATACGAACTTCACGTCAGGGGTTTTACGAAGCACCCTAACTCCGGCGTGGATGCATCCCGCGCGGGAACCTACGCCGGCCTGGTCGAAAAGATCCCGTATTTGAAGGACCTGGGAATAACGGTTGTCGAACTGATGCCGGTATTTCAGCGCGATCCCCAGGAAGCCGACTACTGGGGTTACATGCCTCTGAACTTCTTCGCACCTCACGCGCAGTACGCGAGCACGGCAACGGAAGACCAGCAGCTCCTCGAATTTCGAAATATGGTGAAGGCTTTACATCAAGCCGATATAGCGGTGTTACTCGATGT
>JBEKJF010000327.1:0-5915 GCA_050011375.1 Candidatus Sulfotelmatobacter sp. | reverse complement strand
ACCCAAGATGCCACGCATCTACAACCTCTCCGGCCGCCCCGCTCTCGCGGCCGTTACTTAATCGATACGGGGTGACAAAGTCTCGTCGCAGTTAATACGACATTTTCTCGTTGCAACAACACCTGAGTGTCGCGCGCTTGACTCATTCGGGAGATAGGTGTCCGCATTTCGACAGCGGTTCGAGGTGATTGAGTCGCACGGCGGCCGCTTGTGGGCTAACACCGGTGTCTCCGTACGGGTGCAACTTTTCAATTCACTTTACCGACAGCTTTCGTCGCAGCGGCAGCATAGGCTGGCGTAACCCTCCTTTTTGGCGTTGCCGCCTTGGGATTGTTCGAAGTTGCGCTTGTGAAATTGACCCCGTCCGAGGGCCGCGCGACGATGGGCGCGAGCTCAGGCGGGGGATGGTGCGGTGCTCTTGCTGAATAGACCCAAGGCAATCATAGCGATGCAGAGAGGCAGCAGAGCCCACATCCTGAAATGTGATGCCGCCATTCCGGACAGCCCTGCTCCGACCAGAAATCCTGACCATACGCTTGCGTCAATTCGAGCGCGGGCGAGATAGGAATCCCCTGGGCCGTGTCCTTGCGACAGTGTTTTCCGCCCCGCGGCTGCAGCCAGATTGCCCCCTATCCTGTTCAGCGTGCCAGTCACGAACGTGAGACTCACCGATTCTGCGCCGACCTTAGCCAACGCGGGATTCATCATCCCCATGGCCAGGCTCAGTAGCGCGATTTCGGCAGCGACATTCCACAGCCCGAGCCGTTCAAGACCAGCTACAGTCGCAAGCAGCGCCGCAATGATGACGAAGAGCAGCCGATGGGAATAACGCAATCTAGATTGACTGAAGAGGTTTCCCAAGAAACTGCCAGTGACGAAAGACAGGATGGCCATCGCGGAAGGGAACGCAGCTTGAAAATTGCCCTGGCCGCTCTTTAGTCCGGCGAAAGTCGTGTTTCCGCTCATGAACGAAACATAGGTTCCGAGGACAAGAAGTCCATAGCCGTCCAAATAGCCGGCGACGAGGGCAAGAAAAACGGCTAACGCCCACTTTACCCGTGTATCGTCTGAAAGTAGCTTCATTCCCACAAGGACCTTCGTGTCGGCTGCCGGCTCAGGACGGTTCGGCACGCATCCGAGCATCCATAGACCTTCACCGCATTATGAGACTAGATCGAGACAGGTCTCAAGCTGTTCTTCGCTGGGATTCCTTCAGACTGAGGCGCGACAGCGCCGCCTTGATTGCATCGGCACTGCGCTGCAAACCTTGTTGTTCCGCCGCAGACATTTCGGGCTCGAGCACGCGACGCACGCCTTCCCGGCCGACGACACTTGGCAAGGAAAGCGTCACTCCGAAGGTTGGGTTGTAACAGCCGATAGGAATCACTGCTCCTTCATCGCGTAGGATCATCTCCGTGAGTCGCGCGGAGACCATCCCTATGCCGTACTGGCTTGCCCCGATACCTTCAATGACCGTGATGTTAGCGTAACGAACCTCGCGCTCGATTTCCTCGCGCACTGTTTGCGCCGTTTGGCCCTCCCCAAAGAGATCCAGCACCTTTCTGTCGCCCACTCGCGCCGATGACCACAGGAAAACCTCTGAAGCACCATGCTCACCTAAGACCAGTGCCTCCACGTCCGACGCACTGACGTTAAGACGCTTCCCTAGGTGAAACCGGAAGCGTAACGTGTCGAGAGATGTGCCGGTGCTCAGCACGCGCTCGTGGCCCAACAGACGCACTACGTCTGCCAGAGCGTCCGGAGGATCGGTTACGACCAGAATCAGCGCATCGGGAGCAAACTGGTGGACCTGCGGGACGATGTCCTGAAAGACTGCAGCATTTGCATCGAGCAAGCGGAGCCTTCCGACGGGATCGCTGCGATCGGTTGCGCCTCCACCTTTCTCGTTGACTCCGGCAGTGATCATCACCACCGACGAGCCGGCCAGATCGGAGTAGTCGCCGTCGCGCAGTGTAATCGGCGGCGACAGGACCGCGCCGTATTGGACGTCCGTCACGACGCCTTTGGCCCGCTTGCGGTCCCGGTTAACCAGCACAACCTCGCGCGCACTTCCGCGCATAACCATCGACAAAAAGCACGCGGAGCCGACCTGTCCCGCTCCGATGATTCCGACTTTCATATCTCCCTCCTAGTTGATTGCGGTAATGTGACTCGAGTACAGTGCAATCGTGGCACCAAAACCTCAGGTCATTGAAAACGCGGCCGCGACCGGCGACAAAGCTTCAAGGAAGAGCAAGAGTCTGCCAGCGAGCACCTCGCCGTGTCAACCGTTCGACCGTTCTTGGCCACATTTCGACATCTTTATTCCGTCCACATCGAGAAGGCGTTGGCATGTGGATTGCAATCGTGCAGTGGTAGGGTGATTGCAACACTATATGACCCATCCTCTCCAGTACGGGGGGAGAGGGCCGAGATGAACAGCAACTACAAGTTTCTTTGCGGCGTGATGTGGTGCAAGTTCGGACTGCGAGAGGCAGGTAAGGAGTTGCTAAGGGCCGCGACGTCTGGGGATCCGGATATGAGCGCTCTGGCGTGGTGGATGTTGGCAAAAGGTGCGCGTCGCTTGAAGAATCCGGAGACACCGGCGCAAAACAGTTCTCCCACGATCCTCCGGAAGCTTGTGGATGAGATCATGCGCCCTCTGTATTTTCGTTCGCAGTGGAAGGGGTAGGAGAGATGAGGTACAGGAAGCTGGGAAATACCGGGATCATCGTCAGCAGCGTGGCACTGGGCACGATGCAGTTCGGCGGCAAGATGAACATGGGCAACCTGGGCCAGGAGGACACTACGCGCATGGTGAAGCTGGCCTTGGACAGAGGAATTAACTTCATCGACACGGCGGACGTGTACAGCCTCGGAGAGAGTGAAACTCTGGTAGGTAACGCCCTGCAGGGCGTGAGGGATGAGATTGTCCTCGCCACCAAAGTCCGGCTCCCGATGAGCGAGAATTTCAACCGGAGCGGAGCGACCCGCGTGAACATCATGCGCGAAGTGGAGGGCAGTCTCCGGCGGCTGCAGACCGATTACATCGACCTATACCAGGTGCATGGATGGGACAGCAACACGCCGCTCGAGGAGACGCTGCGGACGCTCGACGATCTTGTGCGCCAGGGAAAAGTTCGCTATATCGGGCTCTCCAACCTCATGTCATGGCAGGCGGCCACTGCGGTAATGCTGCAGCAACAATTGGGGTTAGAGAAATACGTAACAGCGCAGATGTACTACAGCCTCGTCGGCCGAACTCTCGAATACGAGTTCCAGTCGTTCGCTGAGTATCACAACATCGGCATTCTGGTCTGGAGCCCGCTTGCCGGTGGGTTTCTTTCAGGCAAGTACAGCCGAACCAACCCTCCGCCTGCCGGAACACGCTTCGCCGAAGCGGGCAATTTCGTGCCCTTCGATAAGGAGATGGGCTACCGCGTCGTGGACGCGCTGAAGGAAGTGGCCGCACGGCATGACGCTAGCCCGGCCGGTGTTGCACTCTCGTGGCTGCTCGGAAGGCCAGCCGTTAGCAGCGTGATCATCGCAGCCCGCAAGGCCGAGCAACTCGAGGACAACATTCGTGCCGTAGACCTTCAGCTCTCGGAGGACGACATCCGACTCCTCGACGCGGTATCGGATCCGGGCGTTCCGTATCCGAAGTGGATGGTCCTTCAGCTCGACACCGCGGAAGACCCTCGTTCGAAGATCCTGCATCCTGAGCGCTACGCGGATGGCGGTCCATGGAAAGACCTCCGCCGGAGCGTGTGGTCGGGCTGAGAGGCATCAAACGGTGTCGGCGAACACCGCTTGACGCTAAAGGTTTGATGCGAAAGAGTGGTAGGGAACGGCTTACTCCGCTGTGGCGATTGTGGCAGAGAATCTATGCCTGCAGGGATCGCCCCATCATATTCTCGTTGCCTTGAAGACCAGGCCGGGCGATCCCGAGTTTCTGCATCTTGTGGATCAGCGTAGTGCGTTTCAGGCCAAGTTTGGCGGCGGCGCCTTTCGGGCCGCCAATTATCCAGCCGACTGTTTCCAGCGTCCCCAGAATCAGAGTCCGTTCGGAGTCGCGTAGCGTGGTTCCACCCGGAAAGATAGCGGTGCGTTGCTCTGTTTCCGCGGCAGGCAAAGGATTGGGAAGCACACCATGGTTCGAAAGAATTACGGCACGTTCGATCAGGTTTTGCAGTTCGCGGATATTCCCCGGCCACTGATAGGAACTGAGCGCAGACATCGTTTCTGGAGGAATATGTTCGATTTCTCTTCCCATCCGGCGGCCTAGAATCTCTACAAAATGCGTGACCAGGGCTGGAATGTCCTCACGGCGCTCCCGTAGTGGCGGGAGCAGGACAGGAAATACATTGAGGCGGTAGTAGAGGTCACTCCGAAATTCGCCGCGATTCACCATGTCGGTCAGATCACGATGGGTGGCGGCAACTAGCCGCACGTCAACTTTGTGAGTCCGAGTGCTGCCCAGGCGCTCGAATTCCTGTTCCTGCAGCACGCGCAGCAGTTTGGGCTGCAGTGCCTGCGGAATATCACCTATTTCGTCCAGGAAAAGTGTTCCTTTGTCGGCGAGCTCGAAACGGCCAATCTTTTGCGCGATGGCCCCGGTGAATGCGCCCTTTTCGTGGCCAAAGAGTTCACTCTCGAGCAGATCCAGTGGAATGGCAGCGCAATTCAATCGTACGAAAGGCCGTCCGCACCTTGAGCTGATGTTGTGGATCGCGTGTGCGATGAGTTCCTTGCCGGTGCCGGTTTCTCCCTGGATCAACACGGTGGAACCCGTCGTCGCGACGCGTTCGACTTGTTCGAGCACGGCTTCCAAAGCAGGGCTGTTGCCTATGATCTGCTCGAATCTGCGCTCATAAGAAGCTTGATCACTCATCCGCAATATCCCGGTAGCTGCCACAGAGAACCCCCTCGTGCCCCACGCACGCTTTTTTATTTGGGCTCAACGCTCCAGAGCTGCTCGGACACTTTCGAGCAGGATCTCATCGTCGAATGGTTTTGCCATGAACTCCACTGCACCCGCTCTCAACGCCTGCATCCGCATTTTCTCGTCGCCATGCGCCGTGATGAAGATGGTCGGAATCCTGCACTGATCAGCGTTGAGCTGGGCCTGCAATTCCAGACCGGACATTCCCGGCATGCGGATGTCCGCGACCAGGCATCCAACCTCGTGCTGTTGGCCAGACTTTAAGAATTCCTCCGCTGACGCAAACGCTTGCGCCGGCAGGCCGACTGATTTCAGCAGGCCTTGCAATGCACTGCGCATCAAATCATCGTCATCAACAATCGCAACCATGTTCCCCTTCTTTCGAACCACCATGATGGAACGTTAGCAGTGCGGTCAACGACAGCGCAATTATGCTTAGGTGCCGGCGCAATCATACTTTGGTATAGGGCCTGAATGGGCCCGTGAAAAATGACGATTTCGCAGTCGCAGCTCAATTTAAATACAATGTCTTCCGTGCCTTCGCGCTTTACGCGCGGGATAGATAAACGATGACGGACCGGAAGATTTCTCTTCCCATGCTTCGACAAGTAGTCTGGCGATACGGGCTCGCTGTCGGTTCCGTCGGGATCGCGCTTGCGGTGGCGCTGCTTTTGGGGAGAGGTTTCGATGTTCGCGGCGCACTCTTCCTCACTGCTGTTGTTATAACCGCCTGGTTTGGTGGGATGATCCCGGGGCTCACTGCCTTGCTCCTTTCAGTTCTTAGCCTCGGTTATTTTTTCCAGCCGCTAGTTCCTTACGTCGAGCTGGCGGGGATTCATTTGCCCTATCGTGTCCTCTCTCTAACCGCCTTTGCATCATTGGCGCTGATCGTGTGCTGGCTGAGCGCCTCGCGACGGAGGGCGGAGGAAGCGCTGCGGGAGAGCGATCAACGATGGCGCAACCTTACTGAAGC
>JBEKJF010000326.1:0-5923 GCA_050011375.1 Candidatus Sulfotelmatobacter sp. | reverse complement strand
TTCAGGAAGTGATCGAGCGCATCGCTTTCGCCGCGCGCGACGATAAGAAAATTGACAAGCGCTCAGGCGTCAGCCAGCGGCTGCCGATTTCTGCGATGGAGAATGTGATCTCGAATGCCGAACGGCGAGCTCTGGGCAACGACGAGAAGCTCGTTGTGCCCCGCGTTAGCGATGTTTACGCCGCGCTGCCGGCGATTACCGGAAAACTTGAACTGGAATACGAAGGCGAGATGAAAGGCGCGGACTTTGTGGGCCGTGAACTGATACGCTCCGCCATTGCGAAGACCTACGACGAATATTTCACCGGAGCAAACGTACAGCAGATCGTGCAGTGGTTCGACCTGGGCGGCGAGATTCAGCTTTCGGATTCGATTTCGGCGGTTGAGGCACTTGAGAACTTGAAAAAGATTCAGGGACTGATCGATAAACTAGGTCCGCTTGGCGTTTCGCAGAAGGAAAGTGCCGAGCAGCAAGTCTCGGCGGCGGAATTCATTCTTGAAGGCCTGCACGCGCACAAGCGCATTGGGCGCAACGAGGAGCGAGTCTTTAAAGCCGGGGAGAAGAAGCCGGAACCGCAGCGCGAGAAAAGTTTCGACAAAGAAGAACCGCCGTATCGGCAGAGAAGGCAGTTTAACTAGAAAACCCGGCTTCTAGCTCCTAGCTTCTAGCCAAACCCGGTTTTAGCTAGAAGCTAGCAGCTAGAAGCTAGAAGCTAGTAGCTATCATGAAACGCATCCGCTACAGCAAATACGTTCCCGACCCTGCGGGCGAAATGAGCATGGAGGACTTGCTCAGCGCGCTCTCCGACTATTTGCTGCAGAGCGGCTTTCAGAGCGACATGTGGTACGAGATGCCCGAGGGCGAACAGACTCTCGATGACCTGCGCCGCGCGATCGAGCAAGCCTTGATGGAAGGCGATCAGTTCGACGAAGATATGCGCGAACGGCTCGATCAGATGGCGGCTGACGGTGAACTCGACGAACTGATCGAAAAGCTGATCGAACGCATGCAGCAGGAAGACTACATTTCAATTGACCAACCGGCGGATCCAGCGCGTCCATCCGGCGTCGGCGGCCAGGTCGGAGAAAATCAGCAGAACGCGAAATTCGAGATCACCGACAAGAGCCTCGACTTCCTCGGCTTCAAATCTCTGCGCAATCTGCTCGGGTCACTGGGTAAATCTAGTTTTGGGCGCCACGATACTCGCGACCTTGCGACCGGCATCGAAGCGAGCGGCGCATCGCGCACCTACGAGTTCGGCGACACACTCAACCTCGATATCACGGCTACGCTATCGAGCGCAATTCAGCGCGAGGGCCTCGAGCTGCCGCTCAACATCGAATACAGAGACCTGCAAGTTCACCAGTGCGAGTATCAATCTTCGTGTGCGACGGTGCTCATGCTCGATTGCTCGCATTCGATGATTCTTTACGGCGAAGACCGCTTTACTCCTGCGAAGAAAGTCGCCATGGCGCTGTCGCATTTGATTCGCACGCAGTATCCAGGCGACTCGCTTTCGCTTGTGCTGTTTCATGACTCTGCCGAAGAGGTTCCGCTTTCGCAACTGGCGCGCGTGAAAGTTGGACCTTATTACACGAACACGCGCGAAGGCCTGCGCCTCGCGCAGCGTATCTTGCAGCGGCAGAGAAAAGACATGAAGCAGATCGTCATGATCACCGACGGCAAACCTTCGGCGCTCACTCTTGAAGATGGGCGCATTTATAAGAATGCCTTTGGGCTCGATCCGCTGGTCGTCAGCCAAACTTTGGAGGAAGTTTCGAAATGCAAGCGCGCCGGCGTGCTCATCAACACGTTCATGCTCGCGTCTGATTATGGCTTGGTGCAGTTTGTGCAGAAAGTGACGGAGATGTGCCGCGGCAAAGCTTACTTCACCACTCCCTATACGCTGGGGCAATATCTGTTGATGGATTACATGTCGCGGAAGACGAAGACGATTCACTGATCGATCTGGCGCGACGGCTCTCGCCGCGTGGCCCAAACTGCTGATATCTTTGTAGTAATCCATGGCAAATTGCGTTCGATGCGGCCGGCAGCTTCCAGGTTTGACCTTCGGCAAGAAGATCTGCCAGTGGTGTGTGCAGCACGAGAAGTACCAGCGCGGAGAACTGGCCGACGACGCACCGCAACCAATCATGCAGACGCCGTGGGTTCGCGGTGGTGAATCCACTATCGGCGTCACCCAGGTGATTTTCGGGATCTGCGCCGCTGTATTTGTCGGCATGATAATTGCCTCCGGAAATCCTCTCGCCTTCCTCAACCCGTTGGCGATGCAGCAGTTTTCGATTTCGGAGAGCATTCACTGGGGAGCCAACCTAGGCTTGATTACGTTCTCAGGCGAATGGTGGCGCCTGCTGACCAACGTGTTCGTTCATGGCGGCCTGCTTCACATCGCCTTCAACATGTGGTGCCTGTGGAACCTCGGCCAACTCTGCGAGTCGCTCTATGGACGCTGGACCTACGTGTGCATCTATCTGACCTGCGGGGTGGGAGCGAGTCTGGCCAGCGCCGCATGGCATCCTTACGTATCCAGCGTAGGCGCGTCCGGTGCAATTTTCGGTCTGGCTGGTGCGCTCATCACCGCTCTTAAATTAGGTGAGTTCTCCCTTCCTCGCTCCGCGCTCTCGGGCACGCTGAAAAGCCTGGGTGCGTTCGTGGTTTACAACCTTATATTTGGAGCTATAATCCCCGGCATCGATAACACTGCCCACATCGGGGGCCTGGTAACGGGATTGATACTCGGCGCACTTATCGCTCTCATTGCTCCGCGGCAAGACCAAGCCCCACGCCGCGCGGCCATTTTCGTTATCATGATTCTTGCCCTGACCGTGGGCGCGATCGGGACAGTCCGTCATTACCGCATCCCGCTGCGCTTCGGACGAGTGACATATGAACGCTCGGCGAACACTCCTTCGAAACAACTCTTCAGGGACGAGCGTCCCTAGCCGTCGGCCTTCTTGACCGCCAACTCCGCGCCCTGGAATCCGATGCGGCTGTGCGTACCATCGCAAAACGGTTTGTTCACCGAGCCGCCGCAGCGGCACAGAGAGAACGCGGGCTTGCCGGTGAGGTCGTACTGAGTCCCGTTGACGTCGACGAGTTCAATCGAACCCTCGGGCGCCTCGACACGGAAAGGGCCATTCGGACGGACTGTGATTTTTACCTGAGCCATTAGTTTGGTTCCTCCAACCTTGCGAGTTTCTAGTAAGAACAAAAAGATATCATTCGGCGGGGGCGCATGTTGCGCGCATCGTTGGCGCAGTTTGTAGTTGGCGTGGACTTTGTAGCTGTGCATCTGCCGCGTACTGATGCGGGAGTAATCTCTGTAACCGAACTGGAAGCCAGCAGCTGCGCACTCCACACGAAAAGCTAAAGGCTAGCGGACGTTTCTAGAACTCGTAATGCACTCCAGCGGTTAGGTTGTTTGCATGGAAGTTCCGAGGGGCGGTGAACCCGAAGGCCGGACCGCTCATCGCAGTATTGGGCAGTGTGCTGCAGGGCACGACGGGGGCCGGCGCAGCCAGCGTCGGGAGCGCGCTGGAGGGATTGCAATACTGCGCTCCCGAAGGGCCGCCCTCGCCGTAGCCGAAGTAGTTATACTCGCCCTTCCAGATGAGATTCTTTCGCATTGCGTAGGAGAGATTCACAAAAGGCGATAGGTAAGTAGAGACCAGCGATCCGTTCACATCGCGCGGATCGTTGAAAAAGCGGCTGCCGTTGACCGAGCTTATTCGGTAGCCAATGTTGGCGTGGAATTTCTCGACCGGCGAAAGAGCCAAGGCCACTGACGCGTACTGGGTCGGAGCGTTCATGAAGTCCTTCGCCGGACCAAAAGTATAAGGACTCCCCGGCACGCGGGGAGTCGGAGACGGGCAGGCTATGCCTGTGGGCGTCGCGGCGCCCGGTATGGTGGGGCTTGAGGCCGTGCCCAGGAAGCAGATGTTGGTCGCCGTGTAGACGTCGCTGTAGGCATAGCCGATGTCGAACCCGTAGTGCTCGTTCGGCATCAAGTCGGCGTTCAAACTCAAGATGCGGCTATGGTCGACGTGCTGGAGTGGGCCATCAACGGACGCTATGCCTGTATTGTTCGTATTGTTGTGGCGCTCGAGGTCATTGTAGACGCCGGAGAACGTCACCCAGGTGTGCGGCCGGTAAGTGGTGCGAATTCTGTAATGCTCAAGCTCGCGGGGCGCGACCGGGGTGAGGGCATTGTCGCCGTGCAGAACCTCGACCGAACCGTTGATGTTCCAGTTGTTCGCCGGCCGCACATTGACGCCGAGAGTAACGCCGTTCTCGTCGATGACGAACTTGGAGACACCGGTCAGGGATCCCGTGGTGTTCGCGGCGCCTTCGCCGACGGTGTGCTCCTGGTAGTGATAGGTGAGCGTGAATGTGGTGCGATCCGTAAGGTCGTACGCCGCGGTGAGGTTGTTGGTGATGAACTTCTGGCCGAAGAAATCAAACAACGGCGTAGCGACGCTCGGACTGCCTTCAAACGTACGAGTTGCCATGAGCGTGATCGGGTTGATCGGAGTGTTGAACACCGTGGTGGTTAACGGCGTGCTATTGATGTTCGGGAGCGCGGCAGTCACGCTGGTTAGACTCGTAATGTTGGCCACTCCCGGCTGGTGCACATTCGAGTAGTCGATCTGATCGGAGATGCTGAACTTTTTCAGCGCCTGCCAGGTGACGCCGTAGTCGGTGGCGATCGCTTCCCGGTGGGCGCTGGCGTTGCCGGCATAGGTGCTTTCGCGGGTCGTTCCCGCCAGACCCTGGAAGTCGTCGTAGTAGTTCGCCAGGCTGGTGTTCGCGTAGGTGTAGCGAACGTTGCCGTTCATCGTAACGTTCTTGATGCTGGAGCTTTGGAACCGGAAGATTTCGGTGGGGAAGATTTCGCGGGTGGGCTGGGAACGCAAATAGCTGGTAATCACATTACACGCCGGATCGACGATGGGTAGACCGTTCGGAGTCTGCGCCGGGGAAATCGGGGAGGCTCCCACGCCGGCGTTGCAGGTGATGCCGACCGGCTGGTTGATCGGATTGTCGTAGTTCTGGAGCACTGCGACCTTTAATCCGTTGGCTTCCTGCAGGTTGAGATACTGGGGCGCCATGCTGAAATAGGAATCGCCCTTGTAGTGAGTGATCTGCTCTTCATAGGTCAACCGGGTCCGCGATACCGGCTTCCACTCGACCGATCCCGTCCAATCGTCCGTGCTGTTGCGCTGATACTCCTGGAGCAGCACGTCGTAGGCGCCGGCCACCTGATAACCGCTGGGCGACAGGCTCGGACCCTCGAAGACGTTCTGCGAGTAGCCGACGCGGAAGGTCACCTTCGACAGCGGAAGCAGTGTAAGTTTGGTATCCGTCATGCGGCGCACCGTGTTGTTCAAAAACGGCGACTCCGTCACCTGCGGCCACGGGTAGGAACCCGTCGGCGCCAAGGTGGGACCGATTGGAATCGACTGGCCGGGCGGAAGGTTCGGATTGCCCAGCAGGTTATAGTCGAAGTACTGGCGGTCACGGCGGAACAAGCCGGAGAAGTCATAGAGCTTGCCCTTGGAAAAGTCCAGCTTGGCAATGTCGTTCGGATCGCCGCCCAGCCCGCTGGCAAAGACTTTCAAGTGATCGACGAGGGTGTTCTTCGTGCCCGGCAGCGCGCGCAGCTCATAGGTCTCGCCCAGTATGCGCGGACCAGACTGCTCGTTGACCAGAGTGTCATACATGGCACCGCTGCCGTCGATATTGGCCACGTGCCCGCCCAGATCGATGGACTCATGAAGCGTGTAGCCGTCCGGAGCGGCTTGGTGAGACACAAATATTGGAGCCTGCGCGACGGCAGTGCCCGGCGTCAAGCCCAAAATGGCTGCGGCCATGCCCCCGACGATGCATCGGGCTGCCGCAAGAG
>JBEKJF010000325.1:0-5950 GCA_050011375.1 Candidatus Sulfotelmatobacter sp. | reverse complement strand
GCGCAGGACGCGCAAATCAAGGAAAACGCGACCGAACACCTGCGCGCCTTGCGCGTCGATGAAGATGTTGAGCATCTGCAAAAAGCTGTGACTCGCTTTGGAGAGCGCACTGGACGCCTGCCCGCGAGCATCGCCGAACTTGCCTCCGCCGAAGGATTGAGTGGAACTCCGGTCGATCCCGATGGGCATGCTTACAAATTGACGCCCGAGGGCAGAGTCGAAATTCGCGTGCCGGATGACTTTCCTTTCGCCAGCAAGGGATTGCCTCCGGGGTATAAGCCGTCGCCGAAATACCACGCGTTGCAGTAGGCTTGTACCTAGTACCTAGTACCTAGTACCGAGTACCTAGCTACGACGCATATCTCCGCGACCAGAAGTTCTGTAGTCGTACTCTTCGCTTCTTGCCATCGCTTATGATGGCGGTGAATGGGCGTCGACCCTACCTATAGATCGTCGATCAGTGTGTCTCGCTTCGCGCGGCAATGGTGGAAGGACATTGCGGCGCGTGAGGGGCGTTTTGCGGCCACGCGGCGACTGCTGAGCGCGCTTTGGGAGTTCGTTCGCGAATCCACTCCGGAGCGCCGCCGCCAACGTTATGGCGATGCGGATTACGATTGGGAGCATCGCGTTAACACCACCAGCGCGGCTGTGGGTTGGCGCGAACGGTTGCTTGGAGTGTTTCACTCGTCTTATCAGCCGACGGAGTCGGCTCTCTTTCACGAGATGATTGATGCTTTGCTTGAGCAAAGTCAGTTGGACTTTCGAGACTTCACCTTCATCGATCTTGGATCTGGAAAAGGACGCACGCTGTTGATGGCGTCGGATTATCCTTTTCGACGAATCGTTGGCGTGGAACTTTTGCCTGAGTTGCATCGAGCTGCGCTGGAGAATCTGAGCAAGTACAAAAGCGAAACGCAGAAGTGCTTCGCGCTGGAATCGATTTGCGCGGATGCGACTGAGTTTCGTTTTCCTGATGAGCCGACCGTGCTTTATCTCTTCAATCCATTCCCGGAAGCCGGGCTCAGACGAATGATCGCTGGTCTGGAGCGGAGTCTGCGTGAGCATCCGCGGGCGGTGTATGTGGTCTATCACAACCCTCTGCTTGGGCGAGTGCTGGATGAAAATGTTGGGCTAAAAAAAATTATTGGGACTCATCAGTTTGCGATTTACCAGGCGACGGACTGGATTTCTGATGAGCCGTGAGCTTGAGATCCGTGGAGAAAAAAATTTAGGGTTGATCCCCCTAAAATAATGTAAACACAGGAGTTGCGCGATCGGATCTCTACGAGATCCGGCTAAAATCCTGCGTTTAAAGGAGTTAGCTGCAAAATCCTCAAAATGAAGGGGTTAGCGACAGAAATCGCTACGGCCTGGTTCGGTTTTCGGTTTTCAAAGAGCTTGCGCCCGGCGCGATTTGCGCTCCGCAGGGATACTTTGTAAAAGCTTAGCTCGAGGACGGAAATAAAGATGTGACGGATGAACATTGAGGCTGTGGAAAACTCCAAGATGGACCTTTCTCCGTTTGTGCAGAAGCGGTATTCTGGTAGCACCTAAAAAGGTGCTCCGGAGGAGAGTTCATGCTCGACATCACCCAGGACATTCAATCTCTAACAACCTTTCGGCGCCGTTCCGGCGATTTTATAAAGCTGCTGAAGAAAAGCAAGCGACCGGTGGTGCTTACTGTAAGAGGGAAGGCGGCAGCGGTGGTGCAGGACGCGGCCTCGTATCAGCGACTGCTCGATATTGCGGCGCGAGCAGATTCGGGGGAAGGTATCCGCCAGGGACTGGAAGATGTGAGCAAAGGCAGGATTCGTCCAGCGCGGGAATTTTTTGATGAATTCGAAGCCAAGCATGAAATACGCCGTTAACATCACGCAGCGGGCGGAGCGGGACCTTGCGAGCATCTACGATGAAATCGATGCGGCCCACTCCGAGACAGCGCGAGAATGGTATCGGGGGCTAAAGAAGCAAATCCTCAGCTTGGAGAAACTGCCATTCCGCTGCGCCGTGACTCCGGAGAACGAGATTCTCAGACACCTTTTGTATGGTCACAGGCGTAATACGTATCGCGTGATCTATCGAGTGGTTGGCATGCGGGTCGAGATTCTGCACATTCGTCACGGAGCAAGAAAGCGAGTGGGGTGAGAAAGGCCAAGGGGGAAGCTCAGGCGGCGCTGGGGTATCCGGGTATGCTGGCGCGGTTGGATGCGCTCGGCGAACTCTTCGAGTGACCTTCCTACAAAACCAAAATCTTCAACCACAGAGGACACGGGGTTACACAGGGTAAACCTTTTGGTCTCGTATAGCGGAAATTGTGATGGCTACGGCTGCTCTTAACTCTCTTGCGCGCGCTTCTTCTGCTTACATGCGTTCTGCCATGCAGGCTGCGGATTAATGAAAGAACGCTTGAGGAAGTGAGAGCAGGGGTGGGCTCGACCGAATGCTCAGGCGGCTGCGCTGCTTGTGCTTAGGTATCCGGGTATGCTGGCGCGGTTGGATGCGCTCGGCGAACTCTCGAGTGACCTTCCTACAAAACCAAAATCTTCAACCACAGAGGACACGGGGTTGCACGGGGTAAACCTTTTGGTCTCGTATAACGGAATTGCGATGGCTACTACTACGGGCCCTCCGCTCCGGTGGGGATGACAATTCGTTTCCGGGCTGCTGCGGTTATGCGGCTTACTGCGGCTTTTCTTGTGGCTTTTCCTGCGGCTTTTCTTGTTCCTTCTCCATGGCCTTGTACTCCTGCTGAGAAACGGCCAGGGCGCCGTCGGGTCCGGGAACGTAGACGTCATCTCTCAAAGTGGTCTTCAGGTCGAAGGTGACGTACTTGTCGGGGGATCCGATCTCCCCGACCAGCAACTCCATCTTCAGTCCATCTTTTTTCCATTTGGCGAGATAGTGCGTATCCCCAACGGTTCTATGGAAAGGCTCGGTCGCGGAGTAGGTGAAATCGAAAGCGCGGGTGGACTCGCCGTCTTTGACGTCCCCACGCCCGTATCCGTCGACGCCGCCGCGGTAGCGATGCCAATGCGATTCGATGACCTGGATTTGCAGGGGATAGTCGGCAAGGTTCTTCCCGGCGCGCGAAACCGCCGGCAGCAGGATGAAGATAGATACGACCAAAACTAGTTTTCGCACGGGTTGAACTCCACGCAGGCAATTGCGAGCGCTCCATATTAAAATGGCGATCAGCGTTTGGCAACGCGAAAGCAACAGGGTCGCACCGGGCTTGGCGACCGTTTGGAGTGACAAAAGCTTGGGAGGGTCCGGCGACGACGGATGCGCGGCCGGGCTTTCGATGTGAGAACTCCTGTTAGGGCTTGAGGCGGCCACGGCAGGCATGGGATGCTTCGACTGCGTGGGATCGTCCTTTGGACGATTCCACTTCGCTCAGCATGACAAGCCGATGAGAGGCGCTGCCGCAGTACACTTAGAGTCATGACCACTACCACCCTCAACTCCCTTGCCCGTGCTTCCTCCGCTTACCTGCGATCTGCCATGCATCAGCCGATTCAGTGGCATGAGTGGGGTGAGGAGGCGTTTGCGGCGGCGCGGCGGGAGAATAAGCCGATGCTGCTGGATATTGGCGCGGTGTGGTGCCACTGGTGCCATGTGATGGACCGCGAGTCTTATGACGATGCGGAAGTGGCGGCGATTGTGAATGAGCATTTTGTTGCGGTGAAGGTGGATCGCGACGAGCGTCCTGATATTGACAGCCGGTATCAGGCGGCGGTGAGCGCGGTGAGCGGGCAGGGGGGATGGCCGCTTACGGCTTTTCTTACTCCGGATGGGAAGCCGTTTTATGGGGGAACCTATTTTCCTCCGGTGGATGGTTATGGGCGGCCTGGTTTTAAGCGGGTGCTGACCAGCATTGCTAATGCCTATAAAGAAAAAAACGGCGAGGTGGTGGAGCAGGCGAAGATGGTGGAGAGCGCGATCGCGCAGGCGGAGTCGTTTGCCGGGAAGAGCGGGCGGGTTTCTGCGGGCATTATTGATGCGATTGAGAAGTCTGCGTTCGGAATGTTTGATGCGGAGCATGGAGGGTTTGGGCAGGCTCCTAAGTTTCCGCATCCTTCGGCTTTGGATTTGTTGATTGAGCGGTATGCAGGGAAGATCAAAAGCCCCACTTCTCGCGCAGAAAGCGCGCGAGAAATGGGGCACCCTCGGGATTTTGATGGTGACGACGAACAACTGCGCAACTTGATTGTTACTACTCTTCAGCACATGGCTTTGGGCGGCGTTTATGACCAGCTTGCTGGGGGATTTCATCGGTATTCGGTGGATGAGCGGTGGGTGGTGCCGCACTTCGAGAAGATGTGCTATGACAACTCTGAACTGTTGAAGAATTATGTGCATGGATATCAGGCCACCGGGTCGGAATTTTTGGCGGACGTGGCGCGCGACATTATTCGCTGGATGGATGAGTGGCTCAGCGACCGGGAGCGCGGCGGATTCTATGCTTCGCAGGACGCTGACATTTCGATGGACGACGATGGCGACTACTTTACCTGGACGCTGGATGAGGCGCGGGCTGTGCTTAGCGAAGACGAAGCGCAGGTTGCGGCGCTGCATTACGACATCAATGAGATTGGAGAGATGCATCATAATCCGGCGAAGAATGTGCTGTACGTGCGAGCTTCGATCGAAGAGATTGCTGCGCGGATGAAGATTAGCGCTGAGCGGGTTTCGGAATTGCTCGATTCGGCTAAGAAGAAAATGTATGCGGCGCGGTTGCTGCGGCCTACTCCTTACGTCGATAAGACGGTTTATGTGGGATGGAATTCGATGTGCGTGTCGGCTTATCTGGAGGCTGCGAAAGTTTTGGGGCTGGAGGATGCGCGGCGTTTTGCTTTGCGATCGTTGGACCGGGTTTTGGCGGAGGCGTGGAAAGCACACAGCAACACGGCGGACGAGGCGTCCGCTGCTCCACGGTCACTACTGCTGCATGTGGTCTCTTATTCTGATCCGGCGGCTTCGCATCGCGAGGTTTCTGGTTTGCTTGACGACTACGCCGCTACCGCGATTGCCTGCCTGGATGCTTATGAGGCTACGGCCGATCTTAGCTACTTTAAATTTGCGCAGGCTATTGCTGATGCGATGATTGCGCGGTTCTTTGATTCGACTGGCGGAGGGTTCTTCGATGCCGAGCCGTTGGGCGAGGGCAAGAGTCTGGGAGTGCTCTCGACCCGGCGCAAGCCGGTGCAGGATTCGCCTACGCCGGCGGGAAATCCGATGGCGGCGATTGCGTTGTTGCGCTTGCATCATTACACGGGAGATGAGGGGTATCGGGACAAGGCGGAGTTGACGCTGGAAGCTTTTGCGGGCGTGGCGGAGCAGTTTGGAATTTTTGTTGGCACTTATGGGATTGCAGTGTTGCATCTGTTTGAGAATCCTGTGCAGGTTGTCGTGATCGATGGGTCGGGATCGGATGAAGGCGCTTTGGCGCTTTCCGCGGCGGCTGTGGCGTCTTTCGCGTTCAACAAAAGTGTGCTGCGGTTGAAGGCTAATCAGGCGGTCGTTGGGAATCTTCCTCCGGCGCTGGCGGCGACGATTCCGAACTTGCCGCAGTTGAAGTCGGGCTCGTCATTTGCGGTTTTGTGTTCGGGATTTTCGTGTCAGCCTCCGGTTACGGATCCGGTGGAATTGCGGCGGGCGATTGAGGGTGCGTTGACGGAGCAGTCGTAGCGTGGTGCGGGGAAATTATTGCGCTTGCGAAAACGGTTCCACGAGGGCTGAAGCCCTGTAGATCCAGGAATCTAACGCGGCGCTGAAGCGCCGCTCTTCCACGGGGCTGCATGCATTTCCTCAGGTCAAGCGCTTGAAGCGCGGCTCTTCCACGGGACTGCATGCATTTCGTGCGTTGCGGCGCTGAAGCGCGGTTCCATGTTCGCCGCTTTGGTGCCACGAATGAATTCGTGCCCCTCCCGATCTAACTTAACAGCACGAT
>JBEKJF010000324.1:0-5961 GCA_050011375.1 Candidatus Sulfotelmatobacter sp. | reverse complement strand
TCTTATCGCGATTCGACAGAGCGTAACAGGCGCTGGATCAAGGGTCTCGAAAACGTCGGGAATTCGAGTCGCTGGGGACAGTTGACGCAATATCGCCATATCACTCAAAATGCCGGGATCCGACTCGCCGCTGGGCGGCTAGACGGGAAGGGCGGTGATACCAGTGCTCGCCCCGTTTGCGCCCACGCCCCCGCTATGCTACCGTCGCATTGAATTAAGAATTAAGATTCCAAGATCAATCCCTAACCCTCCTCAAGGAGACGCCCATGGTCGGCATCATCTTACTCGTAATTCTTGTCCTCATCTTTGTCGTGCTCATTGGCATGTACAACAGCCTGGTGCAGTTGCGCGTGCGCACCGATTCCGCCTGGTCTGATATTGATGTGCAACTCAAGCGGCGGCATGACCTTATCCCTAACCTGGTCGAGACTGTCAAAGGCTATGCCACGCACGAAAAAGGCACGTTTGAAAATATCGCCAAGTTCCGCTCGCAGGCCATGCAGGCCACCACGCCCGAGGGCAAGGCTGTCGCCGAAAATCAGCTCACCGGAGCGTTGAAGAGCCTGTTCGCCGTGGCCGAAAATTATCCTGAGCTGAAGGCCTCGGAACAATTCACCCAGCTTCAGGGATCGTTGAGCGATACCGAAGATTCCATTCAGAACTCGCGCCGCTATTACAACGCGGTCGTGCGGGATCTGAATACGAAGATTCAGTCATTCCCCACGAACATTCTCGCTGGCATGTTCAACTTCACGCCGAAACAATTCTTCGAGACCACCGACGCCGACCGCGAACCCGTCGCGGTAAAGTTCTGATCGTTATGATCGCGACAAAGCATACGTTGGAGAGCGCCGCAGAAAAACTGCACGTGTGGCGGCGGGCGACTCGCCCGCTGCCTTTGATCTCGATCGGAATGCATGCACGACCGTGGAAGAGCGGCGCTTCAGCGCCGCGTAAAGTGGACAAAATGAATTTGGGCTTTAGCCCCCGTGGTCGCACTTCCTCTTCGATGCGGGCGTTTCTGCTGCTCGCAACCATCCTCGTACTCGCCACTCCGCTGTTCGCAAAGTCCTGGCGCATCTCCGACTTTCAAGACACCATCACCGTCAATCCTGATGGCAGCTCTCTAATCAAGGAAACCATCACCCTGAAATTCGTGGGAGAGTGGCACGGCATTCACCGCACCATCCCCATTGAATATCCCGGACCGGATGGCACCAACTACCGGCTCTACGTCGACCTCATCGGCATCACCGACGAAAACGGAGCCAAGCTGAAGCACGATACCTCGACCAACGGCGCGTATCGCGATTACAAGATTTACATCTCCGACGCCGTCAACGCCACGCGCACAGTCGAGATCACCTACCGCGTGCGCAACGGCATCCGATTTTTCGACGGCAAAGATCCAGACAGCCACGACGAATTTTATTGGAACGTCACGGGCAACGATTGGCAGCTGCCGATCGATCACGCCGCGGCCAGCGTGCACTTCCCCGCTGGCGGCAGCGAGTCAGATCCACTGCGCGCGCAAGCCTTCACCGGCGTCTACGGCTCGACCGAGCACAATGCCACGGCAACGGTAAATGGATCGGATGTTGAGTTCGCGACCACCGCACCTCTGCCGATGCGCGGCGGGCTCACCATCGATGTCTACATTCCTAAAGGCATTGTGAAAGAGCCGGGACTGCTCACCAAAATATTCTGGTTCATCGGCAGCAATCCCGCGATTTTTCTGCCTCTGCTGACGCTCGCCGTCATGCTTCCGCTCTGGTGGATCAAAGGCCGCGATCCCGATCCCGGTATGTCGGTCGCGCCCATGTATGATCCGCCGCCGGGCGTTTCTCCCGCAGAATGTGGAACGCTGCTCGACGACACTATCCATCCTCGGGATATTACGTCGACTATCGTCGATCTCGCGGTGCGCGGTTACATAAAAATCGAAGAGACCGACGAAAGCGGCGCTCTATTTCATAACAAGGATTACATCTTTCACCTGCTGAAAAAGCGCGAGCAGTGGCAAGGCCTCGCGCCGCACGAACAGGTGATGCTCGAAAATATTTTTGCCGGAGACGAGACTGACACGCGGCTCTCCAGCTTGAAGAACCGCTTCTACAAAGCTGTCCCGGTGGTGCGCACCGACATTATGTCGGCTCTGAAGCAGAAAGGCATTTACACGCTCGATCCCGAATCGGCCGACGGCTACAGCGTTGGGGCGGGCATGTGCATCATCGCTCCGTTCGTTGTGCTCCAGTGGATGCATTTCGTGAATTTTTTCAGTTCAGTCCCCATTGCGCTGCTGTCGATCGTGGTCGCTGCGGTGATCTGGTGGATGTTCGCGCGAGTGATGAGCGCGAAGACTCTGAAAGGATCGCGCATTCACATCGCCGTGTTGGGCTTCCAGGAATTCATGAACCGCGTAGACGCCGATCGGCTCAAGACCATGCCGTCGAACACCTTCGAGAAATTTCTTCCGTACGCGATGGCGTTAGGCGTAGAACACCACTGGGCGCAAGCCTTCAATGGCCTAATAAAAGATCCACCGACATGGTACGCGGGCCCGGGATACGGCTACGGCATGGGCTTCAACCCAATCCTCTTCTCGTCCTCCATGCATGGCATGGCGACGGATATGCATCAGGTGTTCGTGTCTGCGCCGCGCGCCAGTTCGACAGGCTCGGGATTCGGCAGCGGAGGCGGTTTCGGTGGCGGCGGATTTTCCGGTGGTGGCTTCGGCGGCGGCGGCGGCGGCGCGTTCTAGCGCACCGCAAACAAAGTCAAAGGCGTCGGACAAGGCCTGCCCTGAGCTTGCCGAAGGGAGTGTCCGACCCACACTAGCAAAATCTGGTGCGCCCGGAGAGACTCGAACTCCCAACCCTCTGCTCCGAAGGCAGATGCTCTATCCACTTGAGCTACAGGCGCCCGAGGTTATTTTACGGCATGTGAGGTCGCGGGAGTGGCGGCCTTTGAGAAAAAGCGAAAGGGGCCGCTCCCTTAGAGAGACTGGGCCCCTTCTTGTTGAAAGTTGAGTTTTGAAATTGAGTTTAGTTTTCTCCTTCGGCTACGCTGCTTCCCCAGAGTGCGTTGCTTCCCCACAGCGCGTTTGATCCCCAGAGAGCATTCGAGCCCCACAGAGCGTTCGAGCCCCACAGAGCGTTGCTGCCCCAGAGTGCGTTGCTACCCCAGAGTGCGTTGGAACCCCAGAGTGCATTGCTGGCTGAAACCGTGCTGCTGGACGATGCGGCAGTTCCGGGTACGAACTGCGAAGAGCCCCACACCGCGGCATTCGACCATGTGGCCGATGTATTCCAGACCGAAGAGGGATCGTCGGACAAGGACACCTGATTTGTGGCCGCGTTGAAACTTGCGATGGGAGACATCGCTGTGCCTTTCGCAACGGCAGTGCTGTTGAGGGCGGCTTCGAGATCGACATAGCCTGCGCCTACGGTGAAGACGTCGTACTGGTCGGTGTAGGTGATTCCGGTGACTGGATCGGTCGTGCTGCTGGACTCGGGAAAAGTTTTGTACGCCGTGAGCATCAGACGAGCCTTGACCTGATCGGGAGTAAGGTTCGGAGACTTCTGCAACAGATCGGCGACGACTCCGCTGAGAACGCCGGCGGCCATGCTGGTTCCACTCAGGTTGAAGTAGGCGGATGAAGAGGCACTGCTGCCTCCGTTCACGTAGTAGCTGTACGGGACTTGATTGCCGGGAAACTCGTTGTAGAGCGTGGAGCCTTGCGACGCTAGAGACGTCAACAGGTTTCCGGGGGCAACCAGATCGGGCTTTACGACCGCGTCCACGACCGTCGGGCCTTTCGAGCTGTAGCTGGCGATGAGGTCGTCGGTGCGCGTGGGGGTGCCCATGGGCTTCATGGCGCCCACGGTAATCACATAGGGATCGTTGCCGGGTGAGGTGACGGTGGCGTAGCCATCGGTGGTCTGGTAGCGGCCGTTGTTGCCGGCGGCGACGACTACTACGATGCCGCTTTTCCAGGCAGCTTCGACGGCCTGGCAGAGCGGGTCCAACTTGTAAGATTCGTATACGCCGCGGCCGAGCGACAGGTTGATGACGCGAATGTTGTATTGCGACTTCAGTGCGATGGCCTGATTGATAGCGGCGATCACCGAGCTATCGGTACCGGCGCCGTTCTGATCGAGCACTCGCAGGTTGACGATGTGTGAGCCGGGTGCAATTCCCGTGAAGGTCTGGGTGTACAAGGGGCCGGTCGAGCTGAGGCCGTCTCCGGCGATCAGGCCGGCGACGTGAGTGCCGTGCCCGTACTGATCATTGGCGCTCGAATTTCCTGGCACAAAAGACTGCTGATAGACCACGCGCGGGAGGGGAAAAATTTGCTGATTAAGGTCGGGATGATAGCTTACGCCACTGTCGATCACGGCCACGCCGATGCCCACGCCGGTATAGTTCGACTGCCACGCGAACTCCGCGTTCACTGCGCCGGCGGCATTGTTCAGGCCGGTCGGCGACAACGGGCGGTCGGGGCTGATGTATACGACGTTCGACTGGTTGGAGAGGCTTTGGATGCCGCCGCCGTCGAGCTGAGCGACTAAACCGTTGATCAGCGGCGCCTGGCCGAGAACCGTCCCGCCCAGGTTCGCGATGTCGTTTAACAGGCAATCCAGAAGACCCAGCAGTCCGGAGCAATTCACTTGCGTGCCGGGCGCGTACTGAACAATGACTTGCCTCTGATTGGTCGACCGATAGCCACGCAGTTCGGGGGATAGTTTCGAGTCGTCGGCGTGGGCCAGCGTTGCGGTGGCGATCAGCAGTAAAACCAAAAGTCTTTTCATATCTCCTCAACGGCGAACCCGGTCCGCCTTCCGACACGTTCGAATTACACAGCCATATGTGCAGGTAGAGCGCCAAAGCGGGAGGGGAATCGTCCTTGCGAATCAGTCAGTTAAAGCAGGTAGGTGAATGGGTGGTGGGACAGGTTGTCCCGTCGGGGTGGGCCGGGGACAATTTGTCACACGCAGACCTAGTTATGTCGACAGAGCCGTCCTATATGAATATTTATATACAGCGGGCGCGGACTTTGCTACTCTTCAAGTCGTGACCGACGGCTCGCCCCCGGACGTAGTTTTCGAGGGAAACTCACGTGAGGTGATTCGGTCGTTCCCTAAAGACATTCGGTCCGAGCTAGGAGCTGACCTCGACCGTGTGCAGAACGGAGAGAAGCCACTGGACTCTATGTTAACCAAAAAGGGAAATACGGCGATAGCTATCGCTAAGAATTTCCTAGCGCTGGTCACGTCTCTGGAATATAGTCAGTGAGGATGGAGGAAACTTTTGGAGGTTTCCCTACGTCTAACCGTCTAGATGACGGATTCCCCTTGCAGGTTCTCGCCCGATTATGTTAATTCTACGGGCCAACTCCGTCAACAGGAAAATGGAAGGGGTTAGGAATAATGGCTGAATGCCTCCAAGAATCTAGCATTGCTGGAAGAACGCCGGACGTGTTGTTCGTGCGCCCACGGCAAGCGAAAATGCTGCACAGCGGCCCAGCCAGGATCGTGTTGACCGCGCTTCGCGAGATGGACACGATTCTTTGTGAGTTGGCCGAGTGTGAATCGCGCACGGAATTTATCGCGTCACGAAAAAAACTGTTCCCCGATTATGTGAACTTGTCGTACATCATTGCTAATTCTTTCTCAATGCGAGATGACCGCTCAGTGCGCCGGGTTGCGGTGGACCAAGCCATAAAAGCGGTTGAAAAATTGTTCCAGCGGAAAGGCACTGCTAGGTTTGGGAAAGCCTCAGTAGGTGAAGCGGTTTTCTGTCTAGATACGCTAAGAAGGGCCTACAAACTTGTTGATGTTATTAGGCAGCGAGGCGATGCTCCCATTGGCGTAAAGGAAAAAGATCGAGTGTTGGCTGGGCAGTTTAACGCTTCGGCGCTTTATGCTCAACTCCATCTGGACTGCATACGGGTAATCCTTA
>JBEKJF010000323.1:0-5977 GCA_050011375.1 Candidatus Sulfotelmatobacter sp. | reverse complement strand
AAAGACCCGTCTGCAGCGCGAGATAGCCAGATTTGTTCAAAAATGAAAGTTCTACCCAGATGTTAGTACGCAACCCACTCAATCGGAGTTCCTGAAAAGCGCACGAAAAACATGAGTAAGACGAAAGTTTGGTGAAACGCACCAGTATATCTGACGCTGCGGCTTCCCCTTCGAGCCTTCCGGTTCCCGCTCGATCACGCTAGTTCAAACGCTCCGTCGAGCACCTCGGGAGCAGGAACTGATAGAGTGCTGGCCAAGCGTTTTCGGACGGCAGAATTCCACCCCGCGCGCGGCCTGACGCATGAAATGGTTTGGATGAACCGGCTCGGGTGCGGGACTCGAAAGATGATTCAAAAGATGGTATGCGCAATCTCAAACTGATTCTCTCCTATGACGGCTCGGATTTCGCGGGCTGGCAGGTGCAGCCCGATGCAGTCACGGTTCAGGGCACACTCGCCTCAGCCATTGGACGAATCACCGGCGAAAACGTATTGCCGCAGGGTTCCGGTCGCACCGACGCGGGAGTGCATGCGCTGGCGCAGGTGGCTACGTTCGTTACGGAATCTTCCGTTCCGGCGGCGAATTTCGTGAAGGCGCTCAACGATATTTTGCCGGCCTCCGTGCGGGTTTTGGAAGTGGAAGAATCTGCGGCCGATTTTCACGCGCGCAAGTCGGCGCGAGGAAAAACTTATCGCTACCGGATTTATCGCGCCGGAATCTGTCCGCCGTTTCTGGCCGGATATGTGTGGCATTATCCGTATCCGCTGGATGAGCAGGCAATGGCGCGCGCGGCGGGGTTAGTGGAAGGTGAGCATGACTTCACTTCATTCGCCGCAGTGGATCCGGAGCGAAACGCCGGCATCGGGGCGAGGTCTGAAAGTAGCGCCGGCGTCCCGCCGGCTTTCTCCCTCGCTACAAACGTCCGCCGCATCTCCTCTTCGAACTGGGAGCGCCAAGGCGACGAGTTTATCTACACCGTGAAAGGATCCGGATTTCTCCACCACATGGTTCGCAACCTGGTGGGAACGTTTATTCTAGTGGGCAAATCAACGCTGAAGGCCGAGGACGTAACGCGAATACTGGAAGCACGCAACCGCTCGGCCGCAGGAGCGACTGCACCCGCCAGCGGATTGTATCTGGTGAACGTGGAATACTGAAGTTGGCCACGGGTCTTATGGCGACGAATCTGCAAATCGCGGCGCGCAAAGTTTCGTCGGTGAATCCGGCGACGGGCGAGGTTCTGCGCGAATTGGAATGCGCCAGCGAAAGTGAAGTGCAGGGGGCGGTGGCGCGTGCGCGCGCGGCGCAGCCAGCGTGGGCTGCGATCGATGTGCGCAAGCGGGTCGCGGTGCTGCGTGAGTTTCAGCGCCGGTTGCTCGAAAAGAAATCGGACATCGCTGAAGCCATCACGCGCGAGGCGGGGAAGCCCGTGGCCGAAGCTCTGACTACGGAAGTTCTGGTCGTGCTGGACGCAGCCCAGTTCCTGATCGAGAATGCGTTCCGCTTGCTACGCGACGAGTCGCTTCTCCATGGAAGTCTTGCCACCAAGCTCAAGAGAGGGCGCCTGGTGCGCGAGCCTTACGGCGTGGTCGGAATCATTTCGCCCTGGAATTATCCGTTCTCGATTCCTGCGACCGAGACGCTTGCAGCGCTGGTGGCGGGGAATGCGGTGGTGCTGAAGCCCTCGGAATTTACATCTCTTGTGGCTCTGGACCTGCAGTCGCTGCTGCATGGCGCGGGCGTACCGCCAGATGTTTTTCAGGTGTTGGTTGGCGACGGCGCCACCGGCGCGGCCGTGGTTCATTCGAAAATCGACAAACTGGTCTTCACCGGCAGTGTCGCCACGGGCAAGCGCATCGCAGCGGCTGCCGCAGAACGCCTGCTGCCAGTAGTGCTTGAGTTAGGCGGCAAAGATCCCATGCTGGTGCTGGACGATGCCAACGTCGACGTGGCCTCAAGCGCGGCGGTCTGGGGAGCGTTCATGAATGCAGGCCAGACCTGCCTCTCGGTCGAACGTTGCTACGTCCATCGCAGCTTGTATGAGCCATTCCTCAAAGCGTGTGTGGAAAAAACCAGGAAGCTGATCGTGACCCACGGGCTCGACCACAATGCCGAGGTTGGGCCGCTAATTCATCGGCGGCAATTGACGCTTGTGGAAGCACATGTCGAAGACGCAAAAACTTGCGGAGCCCGGGTTCTGACCGGAGGCTCACGATTTCCTGAGATGGGTGCGAACTTCTACCATCCGACCGTGCTGGCCGATGTGACGCACGCGATGCGCATCATGCGCGAAGAAACATTCGGCCCAGTGCTCCCGGTGATGGCGTTCGATAGCGATGAAGAAGCCGTTCGCTTGGCCAACGACTCTGAATTCGGTTTGGCGGCCAGTGTATTCACCCGCGACAACGCCCGCGGCGAGTGCCTGGCAAGGCAAATTCACGCGGGCACGGTCATGGTCAACGATGTGGTTTCGTGTTTCGGTATCAGCGAAGCTCCGCACGGCGGTGTAAAGTCGAGCGGCGTGGGACGCACGCACGGTCGTTTCGGATTGGAAGAAATGGTGCGGCTCAAATATCTGGATGTCGACCTCATGCCCGGAATGAAGAAAGTTTGGTGGTACGGATATGGCAGGAGATTCTCTCGACACATGGAAGGTTTCCTCGACATGCAGTTTGCGCGCGGATTGGGGACGCGCCTGCGCGGAGCACTGCGCGTGGCGGGGGTGGTGATGGGCAGAAAGTTGTGAGTAGCTGATAGCTGCCAGGACCGAGATTCCTCCGCCCCTCGCTTTCGCTCGGGGGTCGGAATGACAAGGATTTAACTGAGAAAAGAGAACTGAGAACTGAGAACCAGAACTGAAAGGCAACTTATGGACACTTCAAACGCAGATCCAAAGCGCGAACTGCTGCGCCACGCCTTAGCTACGCTGGCTTATCGTGGCGGGAAAGCCGTCCGCAATGTACCCGATAGCTTTGCCGAGTTTCATGCCAACGACAGCGTGCGCACGCCCGTGCAGATTCTCGCACATATCGGTGACCTGATGGATTGGTCGCTCTCCATGGCTAACGGAAAACGCGAGTGGCACGACTCGAAACCACTGGCGTGGAACGAGGAAGTCGATCGCTTCTTCGCAGCTCTGAAAAAGTTCGACGACTTTCTAGCTTCGAGCGAGCCTCTGCAGGCTCCTTCGGACAAACTGCTGCAGGCGCCGATTGCCGATGCGCTCACGCACGTCGGCCAGATCGCCATGCTGCGGCGTTTGGCGGGAGATCCGCTCAAGGGCGAGAACTATTACAAAGCTGAGATCGTCGCGGGACGCGTGGGCGCTGATCAGGCTAAGCCTAAGTTGGAGTTCTAAACAGACAGCAGCGCTCAGGAAGGTCGATGTGCTTTTCGATGAGAGAGGTATGCCGTGGACAATTCGGCTGAGCCTGGGATGGATGATCGTCTTGTCTTTCTTTTCTGGGGGCGTCGTAATTCTGCTTCTTGGGCTTTACTTGGCGTATTGGGTGAAGACAAGGCAGGGCGGCAGCGCGGCGTTTTGGTTGCACACCGGATCTGCCGTGCTGTCAATCGTCGCGCTGATCCGGGGACTTTCACCGCGATTCGCGGAGAGTATGGCGTTGGCTAGTCTTGTTCTCTTTCTGCTCGCTACGCATGTTTTGCGTGCTGAAATCATTTCGCTGTACCGGCGCGCATGGCATGTCGATCTCCCTATCAGCCAGGTCATGACGTTCTTCTTCGCATCTGTGTACTTGAACTACAGCATTCCGGATCTTCCTGTCGCTCCATCAGACACAATCGCTCCACACGGAACCGGATCTTTTCGCGATTCGTCCAGCTGAGGGGAAGTCTGAATTCATCGCGAACGGTTGCGGTAGAGGTTCGCGTCGACCTGGCGAGTCATGGCTTCCACGTTCAAGTTGACTTCTAAAAAGTGGGCAAGCTTTTGCGCGACGCCTTCGGCGTCGCGCAGCACATCGTGATACGACACGCGCAGTGTTTTCACATAGTCCTTGCTGTCGAGCCAGGCATTCACGGCGCGCAGGTTCTTCTCGAACGCCGCGGCGACCACGGACGCATCCGTGCCTGGTTTGGCAGTTCCCCGGTGTTGCAGCATCACATCCTGCGAGGCCAGCACTTCCGCAAGTGGCCTCTGCATAAAGATCACGCGGTATTCGTGCCCCTCGGGCAGCGAAAGCAAAAGCAACGAGATTACCTTCACGGCTTTGCCCTCGGCTTCGGCAATGCAGGCGGGATCTTTAGGAAGTTGCTTGATGCGTTCCCACTCGAGATAGCCCCGCGGATTATCCACGTCTGGCGTTCGTTCGCCATCAGAAAGGATAGGCATCCCGCCGCCGGCAAGCATTTGCATCATCAGCGAAGTGCCCGAACGCGGCAGACCTGAAACAATAGTGATCATGATTTTCTTCGTTCTTTCCCGTAGCTTTAATTTTTCAGCGGCACTTCTGCCCGGTAAATGGCCCGCCAGTGGCCAGCTTTGAGGATGTAGATCGAACTGCCGTTCATGTGCACCGGCACCTTCTCTCCGTTGCAAGTGGCATATTGCTCGGCTTTGTAGGTGAGTAAGTATGCGCCGCTGGCTAGTGGCAGAGCTCCGAAGTCGGAGAGGCCATACCCCTCCACAGTGCACGTTTTCGCGGATGCCTGCAGTTCCGCGAGTTGCTGCTCCCGGGAGATTGTGCCGCTATCGCTCCAGAAGATTCCGTTTTCCAGCATGTGTTCGCGGAAGTA
Source organism: Candidatus Sulfotelmatobacter sp. (assembly GCA_050011375.1). Lineage (GTDB taxonomy): Bacteria > Acidobacteriota > Terriglobia > Terriglobales > Acidobacteriaceae > Sulfotelmatobacter. Next base: position 1,222 of record JBEKJF010000323.1, on the reverse strand, counting down.
AGCCTGATCCTTATTCTTCCACGCTTCAAAAAAGCCGGTTTCGGTGCGCACCAGTTCGAGTTGCACGCTGCTGGCAGCGCCGCTTCGGGCATCATTCTTTCGCGGCGTCTGAGCGCCGGCTGGGGCAAGCAGCAGTGCGAGCAGGAAAAGAATGGCTGAGCCCGTCAGGAAAGTTCTTCTCGCGGGAAGCGCATGTTTCAAACGATTCCAATTCATAGTCACGCTCACTCTGGTGCTCATTGTGCGTTGCCACTGGATAGAACGGCGCAACCTTAGGATACGATATCGCGGTTGCGTGAGGCATGTGGCTTTGGCCCCGCTTTCGGCTTCGAGTACAATGACGCTCGTGGGGCCGAATCCGGCGGCGCTTGCGCCGCGCGAACGAAGGTGAGTCTCTTGGCGACTGGTGAAATTGCAGCTTCGGGCACGCAAACTCCTGCGCAGCTTCCTCATCACAAGGTCAAGACCAAAAAGGCGGGGCAGCGCGCCTGCAACGAGAAAAACGAAAAAGGCAAATTCTGCGGCGGCCATTTGAAACGCTGGTCTTACTGGAGCGATGTAATCGAACAAGCCTGCGGCGACGCCGAAAAAGCCTGGGGACCGAACGCCGAAGTCTACCGCTGCGAGCATTGCCAGACGCTGTATTTGCCGAATCCCGCAGAAGCAAAAATAAACGTCGCCGGTCAGGGAATGATCTCGGTCTTCGGACTGACGCTGCCGCCGAAAGAAAAGTAGTTGCGAGTACCGAGTACCTAGTACCGAGTCAAAACAGGAGCGCGCTAACTCGGTACTAGGTGCTTGGTACTAGGTACTTCATGCACCCTTCCGAACTCATCTACGACTGGAACAAAAACCATCCGCCGGGAATGAAGCCCGCGGGGCCCGTGCTGCTCAACGATGAGAGCCTGCGCGATGGGCTGCAATCGCCCTCGGTGCGCGATCCGTCGATTCCCGAGAAGCTTGAAATTCTCCATCTGATGGAGGCGCTTGGGATCAACGCGCTGGATCTTGGACTGCCGGGCGCGGGCCCTCGCGCCGTCGAGCATGTGACCGCGCTGGCGCGAGAGATCGTCGCGAACAAGATGAAGATTACTGCCAACTGCGCGGCGCGCACCCACGAAAACGATATTCGTCCGATCGCCGAAATCGTGCAGAAAACGGGACTGCCTATCGAGGCCGCGACGTTTATTGGATCGAGTCCCATCCGCAGATTTACTGAAGG
>JBEKJF010000322.1:0-5979 GCA_050011375.1 Candidatus Sulfotelmatobacter sp. | reverse complement strand
CTCTACGGCACCACGAGCCAAGGAGGCCCCAATGGCGGAGGAACGCTATACAAGCTCACGCCCTCCCCAGATGGGTGGGCTGAAACGGTCCTTTATTTTTTTGCCCCCGTGTATCCCTCGACCGACGGAAACTACCCCGTGGGGAACCTGGTCTTCGATTCTTCCGGCGATCTCTACGGCACCACCGCTGAGGGAGGGATCGGAGATTGTTTCGGCCTTGGTCCGGTTTGCGGCATTGTCTACGAATTGACGCCCTCTACTGGGGCCTGGACGGAAACCGTGCTTCATTACTTTGATGAGAACGGGACTGACGGCTACTATCCCTTAGCTGGCCTCGTCCTCGGCGAGGGTGGCATTTTTTACGGCACAACTGAGTTAGGCGGGACGTCCAGCAGCGGAACCTTGTTCGCGATAAAGCCCTAAGGGGGCTGCCCATTTGTCGCCCTTGTGCGAGTGGGCAATTCTCCCGATACTAAAGGGGCCCGATGACTGTCGAGAGCAGCCCTTTACACTCAAGTCCCCGCTCGCGCTACGGGAGTCCTTTCGACTTGTCATTTGTGATGTCTCTGAAAGTAGCGCCGTCCCATTCCCAAACCCTCTCGACCCACCAGTCTTCAACTATCGGCGGCTTGTTCGTGAGGTTTATGTTCCGTCTGAGTCGGGAGCCGATCCCCAATCGCTTGGCTGCCAGCCGTGCTCTGGTAGCGGTACGAAAATCCCAACACGAATCCCGGCCCGAGTTGAACCGAGGTGGGTACACAGTGTAGTCGATGGTCTTCCGAGCAATAGCCATTGATGAAGGTTGCATTGTAACTGTTTAAATCGGGCCATTACACTCTTCGGCCGTTGGGCGATAGCGGTAGAGCTCGTTTTTCACCAATGATAAGCGGGCGATCCTGAACCGATTCACGCCCTGCCGGCGAACTCCCGGTTCTCCGTGGACACTTTTACTTTTTCGCCTTCTTTGATGAATAGAGGAACGCGGATTTCTAAGCCTGTCTCGAGGCGGGCTGGCTTGCTGCCGCCGCCGGAGGGATCTCCGCGAACCACTGGTTCTGTGGAGATGACGTTCAGCTCGACGAACATGGGCAGTTCTAATCCAATGGGATTGCCGTTGAAGCGGCGCAGTTCGATCAGTGCGCCTTCGATCAGGAAGTCCAGGGCGTCGCCGACCATCTGCTCGTTCAGGGTGATGGTCTCGAAGGTTTCCTGGTCGAGGAAGTGAGAACCGTCGCCGTCGCTGTAGAGATACGAGGCTTGGGCGGATTGCAGGTCGGGCTCCTTGAATTTGTCGCTGGCCTTGAAGGTCTTCTCAAAGACGGCGTTAGTCAAGAGGTTGCGCATCTTGAGGCGGACGAGAGTTTGGCCGCCGCGAGCGGTCGGCGTGTTCACTTCCGCTTCGAGGCAGCTGAATGGAGTGTTTTCGTGTTCGAACAAAGTTTTGCGTTTGACACTGATTGCATCGATTAATGAGGCCATGAAGTTCCTTCGAAAGGTGCTTAGGCGCACGCCTTCCTGATATTAATTTCTTTCCAGTATAGGGTGAAGCGCTGTGGGATGGGAGGGCAGAGGGTTGTCGAGGAATTTGTAATTTTAAGCGCGGTGTTTCGGCGGCCTTTTTGACGCTGCCAGCCCCATGACTTTCATTGACTTGCCCTTGTACCACGTCCTACCATTGCAGGGTTTTATGATTGGGCAAACCATCTCGCATTACCGCATTGTCGAGAGAATTGGCGGCGGCGGCATGGGCGTGGTCTACAAGGCCGAGGACTTAACCCTGCGCCGATTTGTAGCACTGAAATTTCTCCCCGACGAAGTTGCGAAAGACTCGCAAGCTTTGGCCCGCTTTCAGCGGGAAGCGCAGTCGGCGTCGGCGCTGAATCATCCCAACATCTGCACGATCTATGAAATTGGGCAGCAGGACATCACACCGTTCATCGCCATGGAGTTTCTGGATGGGCTGACGCTGAAGCATTGCATCGGGGGACGACCGATGGAGACGGAGCTGATCCTGTCGCTCGCGATCGAGATAGCAGACGCGCTCGACGCGGCCCACGCGGAAGGCATCGTCCACCGCGACATGAAGCCCGCCAACATATTTGTCACCAAGCGCGGCCACGCCAAGATTCTGGATTTTGGATTGGCGAAGGTCACCACTCCCCCATCCGGCTCTTCGAGCAGTGTTTCATCCCTGGAAACGCAGACGGGCTGGCAGGATGTGGATCAGTTGACCAGCCCCGGAACCCTGCTGGGAACTGTAGCTTACATGTCGCCGGAGCAGGTGCGGGCAAGGGAGTTAGATGCGCGCAGTGACATGTTCTCGTTTGGGGCCGTGCTGTACGAAATGGCGACAGGCACATTGCCGTTTCATGGCGAGAGTTCGGGAGTCATCTTCAAAGCGATCCTGGATTCCGCTCCGATTCCGCCGATTCGTTTCAATCGCGAGGTTCCCTCTGAACTGGAACGGATCATCAACAAGGCAATGGAGAAAGACCGCAATCTGCGCTACCAGCACGCGGCGGATATGCGCACGGATCTGCAGCGGCTGAAGCGGGACTCCTCCACAGGGCGAAGCCCAGGCGCGAGTTCTTCTTCAGCGGCCGTTGAGCAGGCAGCCGGCGCTTCCCCCGCACCGCAACGTTCAGCGTCCGGTTTGGCCAGCCACGAGCCTGTGCCCGGTGGTGGAACGGCGCATGGCTCGAGCAGTTCCGTGGTGCTGGCTGCGGCGAAGCAGCACAAACTGGGGCTATCAGCCAGCGCAATGGTTGCGCTTGTAGTGCTGGGCGCGGCAGGCTACGGCGCGTATTCGCTGCTAGCTAACCGGACCGTGACGCTCCCATTTCAAACCTTTACCGTCTCGCAAGTCACCAACTCGGGCACGGCGGTGTCTGCGGCAATTTCTCCGGACGGGAAGTACATCGTAAGTGTGGTTAGCGACAAAGGGAAACATAGCCTGTGGCTTCGCAATGTGCCGAGCGGCAGCAACACTCAGGTTCTCGAGCCTGATTCTTTTAGCATACGCAGCCCCGCGTTTTCTCCGGACGGCAGCTTTATCTTTTACCGCAAAGCGGCCGATGCGGCGGGAGAGATGTTCCTGCTGTATCGAATGCCGGTGCTCGGCGGCACGCCACAACTTCTGGTACGTGACGTTGATGGTGGCCCAACATTTTCAGCGGATGGCAAACGCATGGCGTATCTCCGGGATAACGATCCCGACGTCGGCAAGTATCGTCTTCTCTCGTCGAATACGGACGGAAGCGACGAAAAGATTCTCCAAATCGCTCCGGGTTCCGCGGAGAGGCTTTCGTGGTCGCACGACGGGAAGCGAATCGCTTTTATTTCCCGTGGGCAGATCGGCACGCTCGAGATCGCAACTGCCAAGGACACTCCACTCACGTCGCTTCCGGACAGAGAATTCTCAGACTTGGCATGGACTCTGGACGGGCGCGGACTGCTCGTAAATTACAGGGACGGCGCTTCGGCCACAACCAATGGGCAAATTGGATTTGTTTCCTATCCCAGTGGCCGGTTCCGCTCGCTTACCAGCGACTCACGCGGTTATCGGACGCTGAGTCTTTCTGAGGACGGCAAAGCGATCGTCTCGATTCAGTTGCAACAGTCTGATTCCGTTTTCCTTGTTTCCAATACAAGGGATGGAGTGCCTGTGATGGTACCGGGCCTTCCTAATCAGGCGAATGTCAGGGTCGTCGATTGGGATAGCCATGGAGACGTGATCGTCACCATGGCACACTCGATCCTGCGAATGTCGCCCGACGGCAGTCACCAAACTACTTTGCTGAGCGATCCTTCGGAGACGATACAGTCGTCGTCAGTTTGCGGCGAAGGCGGCCCCATCCTCTTCAGCACGTATCTTCGAGAGGGAAAGACTGCGCAGAACATCTGGCGAGTGGAGTCGGACGGGTCGAATCCAAAACAGCTTACTACTGGGAAGGAAGACGGAAATCCAAGATGCTTGCCTGACGGGAAATCTTTTTATTACTATGACGCAGTCTTGCTTCGTATCAACAAGATGCCCATTGCCGGGGGCACTCCGGAACTCATCAAGGCGAGCGTGGTCCCCACCGGATGGATGCAGGGCGGCGTAAACTTTTCGCCCGATGGCAGGTGGTTGCCGGAGATCGAGGTGCGAGGCGATGCCAGCACGGGAGTTGCGTCGAGAAAAGTCGCCCTGGTGGATGTAATCACGAACTCCGACGCGCCGGCAAAATACCTCATCCCTCGGCCAGACATTTATCCGGTCATTGCAATCACTCCGGATGGCAAGGCTGTGGCCTACACTTTCGTTGAAAACGGTGTTGGGAACATATGGACTCAGCCGCTCGATGGTTCGCCCGGCCATCCATTAACCAACTTTACGTCGGATCGAATCCTCTCGTTTCAATTCTCCCCGGACGGCAAGTTGCTGGCAATCGCTCGCATTCAAAGTATTTCTGATGTAGTCCTGTTGCGCGACACGCGCGCGGCATCTCAATAGCGGCGCAACCGCACCGAGCTCGTTATGCTGAAGCTAAAGTTTGCCTTAGAACGCCTTCGTCGAATCCAGAAGGATCGTCACTGGGCCCTCGTTCACCAGTTCCACTTGCATCATTTCCTGGAAGCGGCCGGTTTCGCAGTGCAGGCCGGCGGCGCGAATCTTTTCTACGAAGAACTCGTAGAGTGGGTGGGCTTTTTCGGGCGGCGCGGCGGCATCGAAGGATGGGCGCTTGCCTCGTCTCACGTCGCCGTAGAGCGTGAACTGCGAGACCGCCAGCACGCTGCCGCCGACATCCTGCACGCTTAAATTCATTTTTCCTTCGGCATCTTCGAAGACTCGCAAGCCTGCTATTTTTTCGGACAGGTAGATCGCGTCTGCCTCGGTATCGTCGCGGCCTACACCCAGCAAGATCAGCAGGCCGAGGCCGATCTGGCCGGTGATTTCTCCGTGGACCGTGACTTGAGCGCGGCTTACCCGTTGCACGACTGCACGCATGTGGTTTGACCGTTACTTGCGGCGAAGTTTAGGATGCTGGAGGTATATTACAGTGCTGGTTTGCAAGGGCGTGCGCTTCCTTTACAGCTGTTTACCGGGACCGTTACACTACACGTTCGCCTTTTTCCGCCGCAGTTGCATCTGAGAGAGACGATCTAATTTGGCGATGTTGAGTCCCGGATATCGAATTTCAAATCTAACCTGAGATTAAGCGAGGAAAAACATGGCAGCCGTTGAAGAGAAAGTGAAGCAGATTATCGTAGAGCAGTTGGGTGTGGATGAAGGCGAAGTTACTTCCAGCGCGTCATTTGTGGACGACCTGGGCGCGGATTCGCTGGATACGGTCGAACTCGTGATGGCGTTTGAAGAAGGCTTCGACATCGAGATCCCGGACGAGGACGCGGAAAAAATCCGCACCGTGCAGGACGCCATCGATTACATCGGCAAGCATTCGAAAGGTGGCAAGTAGTTTGGGACGCAGGGTCGTAGTTACCGGCATCGGCCTGATCTGTGGAGTGGGAAATACCACCGGAGCGGTGTGGGAGGCCGTGCTCGCCGGCAAGAGCGGCGTGGCTCGCATCACGCAGTTCGACTCCAGTGCTTTCGCCTGCCAGATCGCCGCCGAGGTCAAGAACTTCGATCCGCTGAACTTTATCGAGAAAAAAGAAGTGAAGAAGATGGGACGCTTCATCCATTTGGCGATTGCGGCCGCGGATGAAGCGTTCAAAATGTCTGCGCTGAAGATCACGCCCGAAAATGACGAGCGCGTGGGCGTGCATATTGGATCGGGCATTGGCGGGTTCGACATTATCGAACGCGAACACACTGCTTTGTTTGAAGGCGGGCCGCGAAAGATTTCTCCTTTCTTTATTCCAGCGGCCATTATCAATCTTGCGGCCGGCCACGTTTCTATGCGGCTTGGCGCGAAGGGGCCGAACGAGGCCACAGCTACGGCATGCACGACCAGCGCGCATTCCATTGGAGATTCT
>JBEKJF010000321.1:0-9291 GCA_050011375.1 Candidatus Sulfotelmatobacter sp. | reverse complement strand
ACCTAATCGCAACCGTCCCCTCCGGCGCGACCACGGGTCCAGTAACCGTGACCACATCCACTGGAACGTTAACCAGCAACAAAAGTTTCCAGGTGCTACCGTAGGCAACTGAGCCGCGAAGCGGCGATAGAATGCAGCCCACAGCCTGCCCTGCGCTTGCCGAAGGGGCGCAAGCCGTGGGTAGCTTAGCAAGCCCCGAAGGGGCGGAAGAGCAGTCCCTCGCGCTTGCCTCAGGGTATGCTAACGAGGGAGTATGTTCGTAGTATGAAAGAGAAGACCTCCATCACACTCTCGAAAGACATGCTGAAAGCCATCGATCTGATGGCAGGATCGAAGCGGTCCCGCTCCGCATTCATCGAAGCGGTGCTCGCTCAGTATCTGCACCAACAGGCGCGTGCGCAGATGGAAGCTCGCGATATCGAGCTTATGAACAAGGCGGCGGATGCACTGAACGAAGAAGTGGAAGATGTCCTACGCTACCAGCAGACGTAAGCACTCGCCAGGTTTTTCACGCGATCCAGACCACGAGGAGCATGTCAGCCCTTCGCGACCTGCGCTCTTCCCTTAGCTGCTCCCACGCCTCAAGCGATCACTCCCCTTCACCCTTCCCCGCCTCCGAAGGCGTCGGGAAGTGTTCCTGAACCCACGCTTCCCACTCCGGCGTTTCGCGAGCCACGGTCGCAGCCGCCTGATCGCCGTAAAGATAGAAACTCAACGTGACCATGCTTTGCCCGCCAAAGTTCACCGCGCCAATCGCCGCAGCGCCCGGTCCCGGCTTATCGAGCCGCAGCAGCGCGCTGTAAGGACTCTGGCTGACATGTTCCACCACGCCGCCCAGCGCCGGCACTCCCGCCGGAGCCGTCCACCGCTGCCCGGCCCTCAAATCCTTTAGCCCCAATGCCGCAGTCAGCGTCTCCCACGCCTCCGCCTCTGTTCCCGCCGCCGGAGCCATCCACTGCATCATCGCCGACCGTTGCCCGCGAAAGTGCGTGAGATACATTCGCAGGATGCGGAAATACCCGGGCCATCCGGATTCGGTCCCTTCCAACTGATTATCCCAGTCGTCCGTGCTGGCGAAGAGGCTATGCACCACGCGGACCACGCAAACACCTCCCTCTCGCGCCTCAACAGTCCACTCATCCGCAACGGTCGGCGAGCCAGGCATCCAGCCAGGCGACTCGGCGCCAAACCTCCGCGGAGGGTCCCAGGTCGTAATCGGGGAACTCGACTCCATTCCCGGGCCGAAGTTCAACTTCACGGCCACGGGCTTCCCGTCGCGCTCCTCAAACTCAGTGGGTACGAACCACGACGAAATTCCCGGCCCGGTGGCAATGGCCTGCCAGACTTCCTCCGGCGTGCCCGGAACCTCCACTTCGACCTGGACTGAACGGCGTCCTGACGCTTCTTTCTTCACGCTCATAATGGTGATTGCTCCTTGGAATCGGACTTGGAATCGGACTTAGGATCGGATTTCTGCGGCAAAGGGTGCGCCACCACCACCAGGCGATGCGCACGGCCGCCGGGCGCAGATTCATCGTGGTACTTCGAAACCAGCTTCGCGATGCATTCGGTGAGTTCGTTGCTGAAAGCCGCCCGCTCCGTCGCCGACCGGAAGCGAACCTCTGTATCCACCGCCAGGGTCGCCAGACGTTTCCCCGTCTCCGTCGCACGGCGAACAAGATCGCTCACCTCGCGGACGACTCGTGCGCCTAGCGCAATCAGATAGCTCGCCGATAGCTTATCGATTTCCCGATTCGGATCCGCGGCGACCGGCCCCATGGCGCTCGGCGAAACCACGTACGAGGTGGCCGTCGCCACCAGCAGCCGTTCCGTCAGCCCGCCCCACTTGCGCTCCTCGGCCAGCCGCACCAGTCCGTGCGCTTCCAGAGCGTGCAGGTGGTAGTTCACCTTCTGCCGAGCCAACCCAACCCGCGTAGCCAAAGTAGCCGCCGAGGCAGGCACGGCCAGCTCCGAAAGCAGTCGACTCCGCACCGGCTCCAAAGCCACCGTAGCCGCCGCCGGATCATCGATCACTTGAAGGTCAAGCACGACAAAGACCGTACCATTGACAACTTTTATTGTCAAGCACGATTCAATACCTGGAAATTATTTCAAGGACGGCAACAGGCCCCGACGCGACCGTGGAAGAGCGGCGCCTTCAGCGCCGCGTAAATCCCCCATAAACTCAACTGGGCTTCCGAGGGTGTGCATGAGAACTGATTCTCAGATGATTCCAGATATCGAGGGGGGTGGGGAGGGGGGTACCCAATAACAAGAAGGTCAACAGGACAAATCGGTCGAACGCGTAATCCGAACGGAATGCGTCAGCACAGTTCTTTGACAACTGAATAAACACAGGCAGCAGCGAGGTGCTTACCCTCCCAACCTGGCAGCAAAAACCAGCACCAGCGTTCCGACGATGAGCCGGTAAATCGCAAACGGCACGAACCCATGCTTGCGCACGTATCCCATGAACCAGGCTACAGATGCGTAAGCAACGATGAACGAAACCACGAAGCCGATGGCCAGCACAGTCCACCCATGCGCATCGATCTGCGAAACCCCAATCGGATTCTCGCCCTTGCCCATGATCGACTTGAACAACGTGTACCCTGTAGCGGCAACCATGGTCGGAATCGACAGAAAGAAAGAAAATTCCAAAGCCGCCGCGCGCGACATCCCGGCAATCTGCCCGCCGGCGATCGTCGACATAGACCGCGACGTACCCGGAAACACTCCCGAAAAGATCTGGCAAAAGCCAATCCAAACCGCTTGTCCCAGGCTCATATTCTCCATCTTCCAGGTATGGATGCGCCCGCCCCCAGCCGACGGCCCCGCAGCCTCAGACTTCGCATGCATCGCATCGACGATCCACATCACGACACCGCCGATCAGCAACGACCACCCGATGATGTACAAATTCTCCAAATGCTTGCCGATCACCTTGGTCAGCAGAAACGAAGGAATCGCAGTCACCACAAACGCCACGGTTACCAACCCCAGGGGATGCGTGAGCGCCGTTCGATCGCCGCGCTCGCCGCGAGGAAAAGTAGAAATAAACGTCGCGATGCGGCTGCGAAAGTAAACTGGCAAGCAAAGAATCGCCCCCAGTTGAATAACAATCGAGTACATCTTCCAGTATCCATCCGACAGGCTGATGTGCAGCAACGCCTCTGAAAGCCGCAAATGAGCGGTCGAACTGACCGGCAAAAATTCCGTGAGGCCTTCGACAATCCCCAGAATCAGCGACAGCAGGTAATCGTTCAATAGTCCTCCAAAGATGAGGGAAACAGTGCGAAGGAATTTGTCTGACCTGAACTTAACGAACGTTCAGTGGTCTATGAGCAATCAGCCCACCAGGAGTGCGTTGTGCGTTCAACTTGGCTGTAATGAAAGTACTCGCAAGACTTGCCGTTTCTTCGCCCAGTCCATTCGGGCGGTTGCCCATCGATCGGACAAGCATTCTTCGCCCGTTCACATCCCGCAGTAGTCAGTAGAACCAGCACGAGGCCTAGGCGCAATGACATGTTTGCCTTGCTAAGGAAATCAGGATCTCAATCAGTAGCATTTCCGTAAGTTGGAATACCTTGCTGCACATAAAACATCAGCCGCTGCGCCCGCAAAGCCCAAGCGCTCTGCGGATACTGGCTCATGATCCTCTGCGCGAGCGTAATCGCGTGGTCCTTCGATTCCGCAGCTTTCTTCTGGTTCGGTTCCGTTCGATAAATCTCGATCAACGCCGATCGCCGCCAAGCCGCGTCATACAAGGCTTCCGGCGCCGACGCAGACTGCGGATGTTCTTTCGCATAGCTCTCATAAAGCTCAGCCTCTTTATCCGGACACTTCGAGAGACCTTCCCATTCGCCGCAGAGCTTGTTCTCGATCATGCGAAACGCAGCCAGATCAGCCCACTTCGTCCCAGGATATTTCTTGATCACCAGCTTCATCCATTCTTCATTCATTTGCCCGCGCATGTAGGATTGCCGTTCGCGCGCGGAAGGCCGCGTCATCACATCAGCCCGCTCGACTTGCCACCGAATGTCGGCCGCGCGATAAAGCGCCTCCGAAGCCAGCGGAGAAGTCGGCATCAGATCGTAAATGCGATAGTAAAGCCGCAACGCATCTTGCGCCGCATCGCGACGGCCGCGGCGATGGCTCGCTTCCTCCTCCGAATCCGCCGCTTCGCCGAAGAGGATTCGATCGCCGTCTTGCGTTGTGCCGCTCACGAACGCCTTCGCCGAAACCCATCCTGTAACAGTCTTGCCTTCCTCTTCTTCTTCGGTCGCGCCTTCGTCGTGGCTTGGTGGACGAAGAATTGCCTGCACATGAACCCAGTCTCGACTGGTGTCGAGGATGATCAACTCGCGCCCGCGTTGCGCCTCTCCCACCTTCGCGGCATCGCTGGCGGGAGCGACGCGCATGGTTTCTTCGTGCACCAGCGTTCCACGCTGGGCTTGCGCTTCGGCGAACGGCGCGGAAAGAAAAATGGTCGAGGCAAGTGTGACCGCGGCAATCGTTAACGTTGAGATGAATTCAAATCTTATTTTCATGACATTCCAAACGATGAGGGCTTGTTCAATCGAACTACTTACTAAGAATGGACTTCGGTTGGACGCGGTTGCAAACCGTTGGCTTTTATTTCGAACGCGCCAATGTGCAACGAATAAATGTTCAACGAGTACAGGTTAGTGCCCAAGTTTCCAACCGGTCAAGCGCAATCGAGTTTGGGCAGCGCTGTTACGCTGTCGCCGATCAGAACGAACAACAAGCTGTTAGCATTACTGACCAAACGAGAATCGGGCGTTCCGATGACACCTTTATCCATCTTCGGTCTGTTTGCAGTGACGGCGATGCTGGTTTGCTACGCGCTCGAAGCGCGCAGCCGGTGGTTCATCCTTGCCTTTGCCGGAGCTTGCGCGCTCGGCTCCGTCTATGGTTTTCTTCAGGGAGCGTGGCCGTTCGGATTGGTCGAGGCTGTGTGGTCCGTAGTTGCGTTACGGCGCTGGGTGGTCGCGTCCCGGTCAAAATGATTCTGTATCGCCTCGGATAAAGGTATTTCTACCGGACGAGCACTTTCGTTACAACCCAAGGTGCAGTTTGCAGTTCGAATGGGCAAGGGGCAACGTATGCTGGTTCTTGGCTGATCACAACGGAGGGACACTAAGGGTGTATCGATTCCTGGGTCAGATCGGGCGCGTCAGTTTGATGCTGTGTGTCTCTGCGACACTCCTTCAGGCCCAGAGCAGTACTCCTAATTCTCAGTCCAGCCAACCAGCGGCGACCTCCTCGACACAGGGGTTGGCGACGCCTCCCAAGCGCATGTTCGGGATGATTCCTGATTTCGAGAACACGAACGATACTCCCGACAACCGGCATCCGTTGACCGTACGACAGAAATATATACTTTCGCTGCATCAGTCATTCGACGTGAGCGCACACATCGGAAATGCGTTTCAGGCCGGCTTGCAGCAGTGGGCAAACGGGCAGCCGCATTTCGGCGAAGGCTGGGGCGCCTACGGAGAGCGCTTCGCGGCGGCAGAGGCTGATCAGGTCACAAGCAGCATTCTGATCTATGGCACTCTGCCTTCGATCTTGCGCGAAGACCCTCGTTATTTCCGGCAGGGCAAGGGGTCGACGTTTTCTCGGGTGTGGTATGCCGTGAATCGCACGCTGGTGACGCGCACGGATCAGGGGACATCTCGATTTAATAACTCCGAAGTATTCGGGCAGCTGATTTCGTGCGCCATCTCGACCAGCTACTATCCTTCGCAAGACCGCACCGTCAGCCGCGTCTTCGCGAACTGGGGAGTGAATCTCGGCGGTAACAGCGCCTACAACGTGCTTTCGGAATATTATCCCGATGTGATGCGAAGTCTGTTCCACCGGCGCCCAAAGCCTGCGGAGCAGGCGGCTGGCAATTAGTAATTCGTATTTAGCTCAAGAACAGATCGTCATCGAACAAATATTGTCATCCCGAGTGAAGCGAGGGATCTTGGTCCTTGCATGCGTCGACGAAGCAGACGGCTCCGGCAAGAACCAAGATCCCTCGCGTTGCTCGGGATGACAAATCCGGGGGGTAAAAAATAAAACGGGCAACCCACAGTCTGGAACAATGCTAGAAGGTTGGCAGCTTCCCGACTCGGAGTTCTAAAATCCGCGTCGAAATTCTTCCAGCATCTTCGGATCGATGTTGCCGCCGCTGATGATCGCGACGTTCATCTTCGTCTGCGGAAGCTGATCGCGATGGAACAGGAATCCCGCTACAGACACGGCTCCGCTCGGTTCGGCAACGGTTTCGGGATTCGCCGCCAGGAGTCGAACGGCTTCGCGAATTTCATCCTCACTCACCGTGACGATGTCGTCGACGTAGCGGCGAATGTGCTCAAAGTTGATGGGGCCGATGCTTTGCGTGCGCAGCCCGTCGGCAATCGTGCGCACAACTTCATCGGCAGGGAATTGAACGATCTTTCCTGCGCGTAAGCTTGCCCGCGCATCGCCGGCGAGTTCCGGTTCCACACCGATTATTTTGACCGAAGGCTTACTCAACTTGATGGCAGTAGCAACGCCGCTGATCATGCCTCCACCGCCGACCGGAGCGAAAACCGTTTCGACATCCGGCATGTCTTCGAGTATTTCCAATCCAATCGTGCCCTGACCGGCGATGATCTGTTCGTCGTTGTAGGGAGGCACGATCACGTATCCGTGCTGCGCCGCCAGTTCTTCGGCCTTGCCCTGGCGCTCGGCGCTGCCCGGGCCAACGAAAACAATTTCAGCACCGAGTGCCGCCGTAGCCTCGCGTTTAATCGCCGGGGCGTTCTGCGGCATGACAATGACAGCCTTGACGCCCAGCGCCCGCGCTGCATAGCCCACTCCTTGCGCATGATTGCCGCTGGAGTAAGTAATGACTCCGCGCTTGCGTTCTTCCAGCGAGAGCGAAGCGATCTTGTTGTAGGCCCCGCGAAGTTTGAAGGCGCCGATGGGCTGCTGGTTTTCGGGCTTCAGGAAGAGGCGGCGAGTGCCGGATTCCGGATAATCGAACTCGATCAGACGAGTGCGGGTAGCGATACCGCGCAACCGGGATTGTGCTTCGTGGATATCTGCCAGGCTGACCATGGACATAACCTTCCAAATGTACCATTGGCCGCACGAAGAACAGATTTAACATCATGATGTCTTACACATTAGCATCATGATGTGCGAACCACTCTCACTTTCGTTGAGGACGTCGCGGCCCTGTTGAAGAAGGAAGTCCGGAAGACCGGGGAACCGTTCAAGCAGGTGGTGAACCGGTACCTCCGCCTGGGGTTGACGACGAAACAGCCTCCGCGGAAGCCGTTCAAGGTGACGCCCATCAATCTAGGGCTTCCTGACTTCGATAAAGTGGAGGAATTGCTCGAGTACCTCGAAGGCCCGGACTACCGGTGATCGTACTCGACGCGAACCTTCTCATCTACTCGTACAACAGAGGTTCGTCTCATCACGCGGGTGCGCGCGCATGGCTCGAAAACACGCTGTCGAGCATTGAGGTGGTCGGACTGCCCTGGCAGGCAGTTTCCGCCTTCCTGCGGGTTATGACCAGTCCCAAGTTGCCTGCGGAACGCTTTGATCCACAGCAAGCGGCCCGGATCGTCGACCTCTGGTTGGCACATCGCAATGTACAGGTCCTGACGCCCGGTGTCGGTTCCTGGCCGTTGTTTCGGTGGATGGTGATCGAAGGGCGGGCGGCAGGTCCTCGAGTGAGCGATGCCGAGATCGCGGCACTTACAATGGAATACGGTGGAGTGCTGTACACGGCGGACCGGGATTTCGCGCGGTTTCCGGGGCTGAGATGGAAAAACCCGCTGGAGTAGTAGTCGGAGTTCGCGCTCACCAACCCCTGCGCGAGCGAGGAGATCAGAAGGCGTCCTTATGTGTCCCGATACGTCCCGCGAATTCAAATCTCCAGTATCACCGGCATGATCAGCGGCCGCTTCTGGGTCTGCCTGGAAATGTAGCGCTTCAAATCGGCGCGGATCTTTTCCTTGATCACGCCGTAATCGGCTTTTTCTTCTTCACTCGAATGCGCCAGCGTGTCTTCGACGATGCGTTTCGCTCCGTCCACGAAGCCGTCTTCTCCGGCATTGAAGCCGCGGGTCACGATCTCGGGCGCAGTTTCGACGCGGCCTGTAAGTTTGTTGATGGCGATGATGGGCAGCACGATGCCGTCTTCGCTCAAGTGCCGGCGGTCTTTGATAATTAAGTCTTCAACCACGTCGGTGCGCGAGCCGGAATCGATGCACACGCGGCCCACATTGACGCGTCCGGCTTTGCGGGCGTTGTGCTCGTCGAACTCGAGAACGTCGCCGCTTTCGATGAGAATTACTTTTCCCACGGAGCTATGCATGGCTCCTGCCATTTCGGCGTGCAGCTTCAACTGCCGGTACTCGCCGTGGATGGGAATGAAATATTTCGGCCGCACCAGGTTGATGATCAGCTTCAGTTCTTCCTGGCTGCCATGCCCGCTGACGTGAATGGGAGGCGTCGTGCCATCTTCGTAAATTACATATGCCTCGCGGCGGAAGAGGTGATCGATCATGCGGTAAATTGTTTTCTCATTGCCGGGAATGATGCGCGACGACAGCACGACCGTGTCACCCTTCTCGATCTTCGCGTGCTTGTGATTGTCGACTGCGGCGCGCGAGAGCGCCGACATGGGCTCGCCCTGGGTTCCGCTGATCATCACGCAAACTTTTTCGGGAGGGAAATTCTTCATCTCACCGGGATTGATTACGAGTCCCTCGGGAATTTCGAGGTAGCCCAGATCCTCGGCGATCTCGGCAGAGTTGTTCATGGAGCGGCCGATGAAGGCCACCTTGCGCCCATGCTGGTGAGCCAGTTCAACGGCCAGCCGAATCCTGTGAATGGACGATGAAAAACACGAAATGAAAAGCCGCCGCTGCGTGTGCGCGAACACCTCGTCGAACTTGCGCCGAACGGCGCGCTCGCTGGGTGTGTAACCTTTTCGCTCTACGTTGGTGGAATCCTGGAACAGTGCAAGCACGCCCTGTTTGCCGTATTCCGCGAAGGCGTGCAGATCGAACAAATGATTGTCAGTCGGAGTGGGATCGACTTTGAAATCGCCAGTATGAATGATCACGCCGAGCGGGGTGTGAATGGCGAGCGCAACGCAATCGACGAGGCTGTGCGTGACTCGAATGGGATGAATCGTGAACGGGCCGAGCTTGAAGCGCTCGCCAGCCTGCATCTCGTTCAGGTTGGCGTCTTCAAGCAGTCCGTGCTCGTCGAGTTTAT
>JBEKJF010000320.1:0-6008 GCA_050011375.1 Candidatus Sulfotelmatobacter sp. | reverse complement strand
CCGCTGCCCGCGGGTTTCGAGCCGAGCTTGCCGGTTGGGTTTACGCCGCTGTTCCGGGCTCCGCGACTGGCGGCGCGTTTGGCTGGCGGTAACGATGCGGAAACTGCCGCGCGGAATCTCTACATCAAGAATGACGCAGTCTGTTTACCTACGCTGAGCTTTAAGGATCGCGTGGTCTCTGTGGCGCTGGCCAACGCGCAGGCTTTTGGTTTCGATACAGTGGCGTGTTCCTCGACTGGCAATCTGGCCAATGCGGTGGCGGCGCATGCGGCGCGTCTCGGACTGAAAGCCTGGATCTTCATTCCATCTGATCTCGAGCCGGCGAAGATTCTTGGCACACAAGTCTTTGGCGCGAATGTGGTGCGCATTGCCGGCAACTACGATCAGGTGAACCGGCTGTGCTCGCAGATTGCCGAAGAGCGCCGCTGGGGATTCGTGAATGTGAACCTGCGGCCTTACTACGCGGAAGGTTCGAAGACGGTTGGATTTGAAATCGCCGAGCAACTGGGATGGCGGCTGCCCGATAACGTGGTCGTTCCCATGGCCGGCGGGTCGCTCATTACCAAGATCAAGAAGGCGTTCGATGAATTGATCAAGCTTGGATTGGTGGAAGAGAAGCCGGTGAAGTTCTTCGGAGCGCAGGCGACGGGGTGCTCTCCAATTTCGACGGCGGTGAAGACTGGCAGCGCGGAGATTGATCCGCAGAAACCGGCGACCATTGCGCGTTCGCTGGCAATCGGCAATCCCGCGGACGGACACTATGCCATCAAGACCATCAAGCAGAGCGGCGGATGGAGCGAGGATGTGAGCGACCCGGAAGTGATCGATTCAATTCGTCTGCTGGCGGAAACCGAAGGCATCTTCACTGAAACTGCTGGCGGCGTGACCGTGGGAACGGCGGGTAAGCTCTATCGGCAAGATCGCATTCTGCCCGAGGAAACCACGGTGTTGTGCATTACCGGGAATGGTTTGAAGACGACCGATGTGCTCGCGGGAGTTTATGAGATCGAGCGGCCGATCGCGCCCAAGTTAGCTGAGTTCGAAAAATATCTTCACGAAACTTTGGATACCGTTGAGGTTGCGAGCGAAGCTGCGGCCGCTGTGGGAGCTTAGGAGGCATACGATGGCGATCACCGTGCAAATTCCAACTGCGCTGCGGCGACACACCGCTGGCGAAAGCTCGATCGCGTGCGCGGCCACAAACCTGGGAGAACTGTTCTCCGTGCTGGACGAAAAATTTCCGCAGTTGAAGCCTCATCTGCGTGACGAGGCTGGTCAGGTGCGCCGCTTTTTGAACATTTACGTGAATGATGAAGACATCCGCTTCCTGGGCGGGCAAGCCTACATCTTCTCCGATGGAGACGAAGTGCTGCTGGTGCCGTCGATTGCCGGCGGAGCTAGTTAGGAACATTGGCGCGGCATAACGGCATGTCCGCAACAATGCAGTCGTGAGACCTTATCTACCGCGTGTGGGAAACCGTGACTGTTTGCTGCACGCCGGCCTGTAAAGCAGGACGAACGGTCACCTTCGCGGTTTCCGCCTGCGCAGCTGAGTTTTGGGGCGGATTGAACGCTACTCCATCGTTCACCTGCGCGCAATCCATGCGCAGCGCGCCATTGTCGTTGAACACCAATCCGTAGAAGCGGAAGTTGTTACCCGCAGCGATTGGCTGCGAGTTGAGCATCTGTGTGTTGTTATCGACGTAGACATCCACCTGGCTTGGATTGGTTAGTTCTGTGGTTTGCCCCGTCTGCATGGCCAATGTCGGAAACAAATCGTAGGACGCAAGCACTACGGTGTAGTCCGTAAAGTTGCCTACCGTGGATGAACCGAGGATGGTGGCGTTGATGGTTTGCGGCAAGAGGGTAATCGTTGTGGCAGGCACCCAGGGCACACCACCGGTTAGCGAGATGGAGGCGGAAGTGACGTACACGTTTTGGCCCGCGACCATGTTCGCCCCGTTGAAGGTTGCCACGAACGGCAAACTCTGAACATTATTCAGTTCGCCGGAAATCTGAAATGTCGAATTCGAAATACTGTAAGGTGGGGCATCCCCTATCTCGTCCTTGCCTTGCGATTGCTGATTGACGAATAATGCTGCCGGCTCATTGCCGACAGGCTGTGAGGGCGTGACCTGCATCACGGGCCCGATAAGGACGTCCGCAGCGGATGGATCCTCGACCGCGACGCGGGTGGCGAGCAGCGAACCATCCGGTTGAATTGCGCCGTCCATATTCACAAATGTCCCAACCGTGAGTGCGGAAAATCCACTGACCCCTTGATACACGGTGCTGCTATCGGCGCTGATCGACAGTGTTCTTGGCCCTTCCGCTAGAGTCAGCGTGAGGCTATTTCCTGTTCCGATGGCCGTGACCTCTCCATTAAGGCCCGCAACCTTACCATTCTGCGCGTTGGTGGGGCCCGAAGATATGAGGAGCGGAGTTAGGTTGAAAGTTGGAGTGATAGAAAAAGGGCCGTCGTTAAAATCCGGGCCGCAACCAGGGTACGTCGCAGACTCCGCGACATTCAGGTCCACGAGTAGGCCCATGCTTGTGCCCGTCACCGTGACCGGCGATGACAAGGTGACGCTGACCATGTTATTCGGCACGTAGCCGTAGGCCCATTCGCTGGAATAGAGCGACCCAGCTTCCTGGGAATTGGGAGGGGCGAAAGTGACGCACTCAAACAAAGAGCCGCCTAAAATCTGAACGGTAGCTGCAGTGTAGATCCCCTGAGGGATGGTAGCTGTAACTAACGGATCGAGCTTTCCATTGGCGTGAATTAATTCCGCTTGGTCGAATGAGTTCTGCGGCTCGGATAACAAGGGCACGGCCGTCCCCGACTGATTCGTCAGCGTGATGCTGCTAAAGCCAAAGTTGAACCGCGTCAGTTGGTCGTTGGCGGTGCTGGTCAGCGCAACGGTGACTTGTGTGTTTCCGCTGAATTGAGGAGTGGACGCACTTCCACCAGAGCCGCATCCGGTGGTCAAAAGAGCCGCTGCGATAATTGATGTGAAAGAGATGGCGAATAGCTGGCGGGGAGACGAAGAGACAAAACGCATAAATCCTCCGATTTGGCAGCCCAAGTCAGAGAGTTGGATATCCTGGCAGACGCTGCCTGCGCGAGCCAGATACCATTTTCATGGTGCAAACGAATTGGACGCTAATATAGCACCCAGAAAAGATTAGTACAAGCATAGATTTGTCGACTTCGCGTAAAGGTTCGTCAAGGACAAAGACCTCTTCGCGATGTATAATCTAACTAACTGGTTAATTGGCTATGGCTCAACTCCTCGGTCATCGTGTTCATGCTCCACGTCTAGGCTCTCGCGGACAGCCGGAAGAGAGTCGCGCCGCCATTCTGCAGGCCGCGGCAAGGGAGTTCGCAGAGCTTGGCATCGCCGGAGCCCGCACTGACGCCATCGCCCACGCGGCGCACGTAAACAAGGCTTTGCTCTATTACTACTTCACGGACAAGCAAACGCTTTACGGCGCAGTTCTCGACAACACGTTCTCTGGAATGAAGGAAAATGTTTTTCGGGTGCTCGATAGCAACCTGCCTCCGCGCGAGAAGATTATGGCGTACGTTGGGGCATACTTCGATTTCATTGCTTCGAACCAGATTTATCCGAAACTGATGCAGCGCGAGATGATGCGGGCTCGCGAAGGGCGCTCCGAGCAAATCGACCGGCTGGTCACGACTTATTTTCAACCGATCTACCGGCGTGTCGACGAAGTGTTGCGCAAGGGGATTGCGGAGGGCGAATTCCGGAAGGTCGATCCCGCGCACTTCGTTCCTTCCATGGTGGCGATGATCGTTTTCTATTTCAGCAGCGCCCCGGTGATGCAGCGGATCGTGGGCTTCAATCCACTAACGCCGCAGCGCATCGCCGAGCGGCGGGCCGCGGTTCTCGATTTTATTTCTGCGGCGCTGTTTCAACCTCGGGGCAACGCTGGCGGAGGAGTACGCAAATGAGCGCTCGTAACCGATTCTTCATTCTTCTCGGCATCATCTTTGTGATGGCTGCGGTCTACTACTTCTTCTCCGTCGACCACTCGAAAGACCTGGTGCTGATCGGCACCGTCGATTCCAATCAAGTGATTGTGAGCGCGCAGGTGGAAGGTCGCATCCAGAAACTTCTCGTGGATGAAGGCACGCCCGTAAAAGCTGGCGACTTGATTGCGGTGCTCGATCCCTCAGAGTTAGAGACGCAAGAAGCAGCTGCCGTGGCGAACATTGCCAGCTTGCAGAATAAAGTGACGCAGATGCAACATACGGAACAATCCACGTCGGGCTCTACTTCGAGCGATGTGGCCAATGCGCGGGCAATGCTTTCCTCCGCGAAGGCGCAACTCTTGCAAGCCAAGGCAGCTCTTGATCGGACTGCGAGCGATAGCCGACGCATGATCGAACTCGCGCAGGCCGGCGTCCAATCGGAGCAGGAGCGCGTGCAAGCTGAAACCAACTTGCAAGCGGCGCAGGCGACGGTTCAGGCTCAGCAGGAACTGGTGAAGGCGGCGGAAGCGAACTTGAATGCCGCCATTGCTCGTACTCAACAAGCCAATGCTGCGAAGAGCACAGTACAGGCTACTGAGGCAGATCTCAAGAATGCCGTCGCGCAAAAAAATCAGGCTGCGGTGCGGCTGGGCTATACCAATGTTTATGCGCCCGTGACCGGCACAGTTTCGGTGCGGGCGGCGCGGCAGGGAGAAGTCGTCAACATTGGCGCGCCCATAGTGACCATCGTCGATCTGACGGACACGTGGGCGCGGGCGGCGATTCCGGAAACTTATGCCGATCACATCGGACGCGGCGATGTGCTGCGCGTGAGAATGCCCGGCGGGACGATTACCAGCGGCAAAGTGTTTTTCAAAGGTGTGGAAGGCGACTTCGCTACGCAGCGCGATGTGAGCCGGCGCAAACGGGATATCAGAACGATTGTGCTGAAGGTGCGGTTGGATAATCCCAATGGAACCTACGTGCCGGGGATGACGGCCGAGGTTCTGGTTTCGCCAGAGCAGTTAAAGGGCAGCGTTCCGCAAAATTCGGCTGCCGCGGGGCAGCAGTGATGGCGGATCTGAATGCAAAAACGAATGGCGGAGGATCTCCTGCTCCAAGTGCCGAAGCCCATGTTCCCGAAAATCATGTTGCCGAAGACTACGCGATTCAGGTCGAGCACATTGTCAAGAAATACGGCGACTTCACCGCAGTGAACGATGTTTCGTTTGACGTGAAGAACGGTGAGATTTTCGGGCTGCTCGGTCCGAATGGAGCGGGGAAGTCGACGTTGATCCGGATGATGACCACGCTGATTCCGATTACTGGGGGCGTTGCCCGCATTGGCGGGCACGACGTTGCCAAAGATCCGGATGCCGTGCGGCGAACGATCGGCGTGATTCCGCAGGCGCTGACCAGCGATCTCGATCTCACGGTGGAAGAGAATCTGAACATTTACGCCAAGCTCTACGACGTGCCCGCGAAAGAAAGAAAACGCTCGATCGACGAATTGCTGGCCCTGGTGGATTTAACCAAGTGGCGCGGCGCGCAGACCAAGACTCTCTCAGGTGGCATGCGGCGGCGGCTGGAAATCGCGCGGGGGTTGGTGCATCATCCGAAAATATTTTTCCTCGACGAGCCTACTACCGGTCTCGACCCTGTATCGCGCGTGGCCGTGTGGGAGATGCTGGGCAACATCAAGAGCCAGCGGCAGCTCACCATCCTGATCACTACGCATTACATGGACGAAGCCGACCGGCTCTGCGAGCGCATCGCGATCGTGGATCACGGCAAGCTGGTTGCGCTCGACACGCCGATGGCGCTGAAGGCCAGCGTGCCGGGTTCGAACGTGATTGAAGCGCAATTCGAGAATGCGCCTATCGACTGGGAGCAGCGCCTCCACACGCTCGATGACGTCACATCGGTGCAACACGAGGGAGCGAGCATGTATCGAATCCTGACCGGCAACGGCTCGCGTACCACCACCGAACTGGTGGAGATGGCCGTGGAA
>JBEKJF010000319.1:0-6017 GCA_050011375.1 Candidatus Sulfotelmatobacter sp. | reverse complement strand
CGATGTCGTGGCGGATTACCCAGGGCAGGATGGCTTCAGATACGTCGAGGACCTCGCGAGTCTCGCGGCCGCAAACTGGACAGAGGCTTACGAGGTGGGCGTCGAGGTGGCCGCAGCCGGCGCACTCGACGGCCTGGGCGTGATAGTTCTGGCCAATGAGCAGAGTTTGCACTTCGCCTAACTCAAGGGAGTTGAGAACGCGGCGCAATCCGGTGACTCCGCGGGCGTGGTGGCGGGCCTGGTTGATGGTTTCGCTGACGACCTCCTGACAGCGGCGTTGCTGCGAGCCGGCGAAAATCTTTTCGGCTTGCGAGCGAATTTCTTCATTACTCACGTGAGCTATCTCGGCATTAAAGCGGCCCAGGAGTTTTTGCCTCGCATAAGAATGCAGTTGAGCTTCGAACTGCGACCAGTGAACATCCTGGCAGCCGATGATCCACTTCTCGAACATGTTTTTTTCCAGCGAGTCTTTGATGAACTGGGCGATGAACTTGAAATGATGGAGCGCGTCGTCGGCGACGCGGCGCTCGGCGTGGCCGGCATCGTAGCCTCCGAAGCCGTCGCCACGGCCGCGGCGGGTGAGGGGATGAACGAAATCCATACGTTCGCTGAGTTCGCCGAGGCGCAGATCGAACAGGCGCGCGCGATGGCGATCGAGCAGCACGATGCCGAGGCGGGGAAAAGCTCCGAGCAACTGGGCGAGAGGCTTCAGGTGGAAACGGCGATTCACCACGAGCTGCGTGCCGGTGAGTTGCGCGGGCAGATCGTACTCGCGCCAGAAACCTTGCGCCGAGCAGGCGAAGACGGCTTTGGCGTGGGTGCCGTTGCCGGGCGCGCGCAGTTCTTGCGAGAGGCGCAGGATGCGGTCGAGATCGGCGCGGGCTGACTCGATCTTTTCCTTACTCTTATCATTATTCTTGTCTCCATTCTTATCTCGGCCGATCGTGTGCCCGCCATTGCCGTTGCTTTCCAACTGGCGCAAGGCTTCGCGCGCCAGATCTTTGGTGAGGATGGCTTCTTCCTTGTGGGCTTTGTTGCGCGGGGCTGCGGGCTGGAAGTAGAAACTTAGAGCGCAGCCGGGCTGATCTTCGAATTGGGCTAGTTCGTGAATCTGTTCCCGAGTAATCATTCGCGGTACCTTTCTTGGGAGCGGCCGTCTTTATTGGAATCGGATTTACGCGGTTCCGGTGGGCGCGAGTCGTCCCTTGAATTGATGGGCGACGTTGGGCGATTTGCGCAGGTGATCGCGTGCGGCAGAGATGGAGATCGCCACTGCTTCGGCTGTGGCTCCGGTGATGGCGGAGATTTCTTCCACGCCGAAACCTTCGATGGCGTGGAGGATGAACGCTTCACGCTGGGGCAGGCTCAGGTCGCGAAGGGCGGAGGCGATGAGGCGCATCATTTCGTCGGAGCCGACGATTTGCTCGGGCGTGGCGATGCGGCCGTCGGCGATGATGGTTTCTTCGGTGATGGCTTCGTCGGGCTGATGGAATTGCAGTTCGGGCTCGTCGCTGGCCTTCACGTTTTGCTTGCGTGCCGAGTCTTCGAGGTGCACGGCGCTGCCGTTGGTGCCATCGGGGCGCGAAAGTTCATCGAGGGCGCGCATGGCTAGGCGGTAGAGCCAGGGCTCGAGGGCGAGGCGCTCAGGTTTTTCTTTGATGCCATCCGTCTCATCGCCTAGAGCGGCGGCGATGGTTTCGTCGATGACTTCTTCTTTGGCGATGGAATCAGGGGCGATGAAATCGGAGGCTTCGCGAAAATAGATTTCGCGTTCGACGAAACGCTCGAGGCGGGAAAGATTCACGTTGACGTAGGAGCGGACATCGTCGGATGAAACTGTTGCCGGGAAGACTACGGCGAGTGTTTGTTCGAAGGGCACGGAGGAATTGCGGCGGGCGGGGGTGTCTTTTTGGCGGCGCGTCCACTTGTGGCTGGAGCGCAGCAGGGCTTTGTGTTTATTGACCTGCTGCAGCAGATCTTCGAATGCGATTTTAACTGCGGCTGCGGCGGTTGGGGCTTTGGCCTCGACGGCCATTTGTCCCGAGGGCAGGCGCAGGTTGAGCGAGACGCTTATGCCTTCGCGCGGCGAAACCTCTTCGACCATACCTTTGAGGTGGATGAGTTCGGGGCGAAAGACTTGCAGGCGTTTTCGCAGTTTTTCGACTTGATGTTGGAGGTCTTTCTCTACGGCGGGAGTTTTATGAAGGCGGTAACTGATGTGAACGTTCATTAGCACCTCGGGTGTTTGACGAAAGTGACGCAACCCAGTGCTTACTAAAAAAATTGTACACCCGGCAAGAGGCCGTGAAACTGAAATTGAAGATGGATTTTTTGGGGTTGGCGGATTTGGGAATTTTGGGAATGCGCGCCGAAATTTGTGATTAAAAGCCTTTAACCGCAAAGGCCGCGAAGAAGAGCCGCAAAGGTCACAAAGAACAAATAGGGATGTTTATTTGAGGCTGTGCCATTCGATTCTAGGCGCGCTATTTGCGGCTTGTCGCTGTGCAAGATATCATCCGAGAACCTTATGACCTGGACAAGAATCTGGACGCGAGTTTTGATCGTTGCATCTCTGAGAGTTGTTGCTCAGGCTCAGGCTCCTTCATTGCAAGAAGTTGACGCGGTCTATCCTGATGCGCATGCGCTTTATTTGGATATTCATGAGAACCCGGAGCTGTCTTCGCATGAAGTGCAGACTGCGGCGAAGCTGGCAGCGCGGCTGCGTGCGCTTGGCTATGAACTGACTGAGCATGTCGGTGGAACGGGGATAGTTGCCATCCTGAAAAACGGCGCAGGGCCGACCGTGATGCTGCGGACGGAACTGGACGCGCTGCCCGTGGAAGAGAAGACGGGTCTGGCATACGCGAGCAAAGTTCATGCGAAGGATGATGCGGGGCGCGATGTTCCGGTGATGCATGCCTGCGGACACGACCTGCACATGGCTTCGATTGTGGGCACGGCGGCGATCATGGCGCATAGCAAGAATTCGTGGCATGGGACGCTGATGTTGATTGGGCAGCCAGCGGAGGAGACGATTGCCGGCGCGAAGGGAATGATTGCCGACGGATTGCTGACCCGCTTTCCGAGGCCTGACGCGGCGGTGGCGATGCATGTGGGCAATTTGCTGCCGGCGGGGAAGGTTGGGCTCACTCCGGGTGTATACAACACGAATGCGGACTCGTTGCGCCTCACGATTTATGGCAAGGGCGGGCATGGAGCTGCGCCGCAGACGACGATTGATCCGATTGTGATTGCGGCGCGAACCATTCTCGCTTTGCAAACAATTACTTCG
Source organism: Candidatus Sulfotelmatobacter sp. (assembly GCA_050011375.1). Taxonomy (GTDB): domain Bacteria; phylum Acidobacteriota; class Terriglobia; order Terriglobales; family Acidobacteriaceae; genus Sulfotelmatobacter. Next base: position 2,725 of record JBEKJF010000319.1, on the reverse strand, counting down.
CGCGAGGTGAAGCCGGGAGAGATGGCGGTGGTTACGGTGGGCTACATTCACGCGGGCACGAAGAACAATATTATTCCGGATCAGGCGGAGCTGGGGCTGACGGTTCGAACTCGCAACGCGGAGGTCCGCAAGCAGGTGTTGGCGGCGATCGAGCGAATTACAAAGGCCGAGGCTGAGGCTGGAGGCGCGCCGCGTGCGCCTTTGCTTGATCATTACGAGAGCACCGACTTGGTTTATAACGACCCGGCGTTAGCGCAGCGAATGAAGGCAACTCTGGAAGCGGCGCTGGGTAAGGACAATGTGGTGATAGAAGATCCGATTCCGGCATCGGAGGATTTCTCTTACTTCGTGGAGCAGGGCATTCCGGGTTTTTATTTCAGCCTCGGTGGAGCGGACCCGGAGGAGTTTGCTGAGGCCAAGGCTGCTGGGACGATGCTGCCTTCAAATCATTCTCCGCTGTTCGCTCCGGATGTGGATCCGGCGCTGCGGACTGGGATTGCGGCGGAGGTTGCGGCGCTGCGGGAGTTGCTGAAGTGAATGCCGGTTGTGCGACGACAGACTTCGCGAATCGAATCAGAGGTTGGATAGGGTAGATATATCTCCCAAACCGAGTAATTTGGTGTCTCCCGTTACAAGGGTTAAGCGCAGAAGTTGAGCCGTTGCGGCCAGAAAACGGTCCGCAGGATCGTTGTGAGGGAGCTTCAAGAGGCGAGATGCGAGTGCGATCTCATGCGTCAGCGGAGCTTCCCGGAGAGGACCTGTGGCTGTGGCGACCCAGGCCACGATATCTTCGGGCAGGCTAATTCGACCTTTGGCGTTCAAGAGCAGCGCTTCCCAAGTGCTGATTGGAGAAAGCCAGAGTTCGTTCTCAGGATTCTTCAATTCGTGTGAGACTCTTTTCCCCAAGCGTTTGGTGTCATGCAGGCTCCAGAGCCAGATATGCGTATCCAGCAGGAGTTTCAATCGCGCAGCACCTCCCACTCATCTTCGTCACTGGCCGGAGAAACAATGTCCCCCAGAATCTTCATCGTGTCCTTCATCGAGCCAATCCAGTCCCTTGGCCCTGCCAAGGGTGAGGCCGGTATTACTTCGGCAACGGGCTTTCCGAAGCGCGTCACCAAGATTGGCTTCTTCGTCTTTTGCACCTGATCGAGGAGGGAAAGACACTTGGCCTTGAATTCGGAGATGGCGACTTCTTTCATTTAACTATTAGACCATAGTCATCAAGAGTGGTCAACATCTAAAGAGGCGAGCGATTACCAGCCCGCGCTTAGCGGCGCTTGAGGGCTTCAAGTTCTTCCAGCGTTCTCGGCCAGTCTGATCCCAAAAGCCGCGACAGGCTGCGGTCGGCTAGGACTTTGCCTCCGGTTTGGCAGCGCGCGCAGTAGTTGGTTTCTTTGTCGGCGTAGCGAATGCGCAGGACTTTATCGCCGCATCGCGGACACGGTTCACCGTAGCGGCCGTGGACTGCCATGCCTTTGCGAAAGGCGGTGACTTTTTCGGGGAAGGCTGCGTTTGCTTCGGCGCGGAGCCGGTCGATCCACAGCTTCAGCGTTTGTTGGGTGGCGGCGAATAGTTTCTCCCAATCGGGCGCCTTCAGTTTTTGCGTTAGCGTGAGTGGGGAGAGTTGCGCGGCGTGCAGGATTTCATCCGAATAAGCGTTGCCGATGCCGCTCAGTAAGCGCGGATCGGTCAGCGCGCGCTTCAATGTGTGGTTTTCGGCGGTGAGTGCGGCGCGGAATGAATCGAGGTCGCTGGAAAACACATCGATGCCTCCGGCGTCGAAAGAACTGAGCGCCTCCTCACCCTGCACCACGTGTAGGGACGCGCGGCGCTTGGAGCCAGCCTCGGTTAAAACCAGCGAGCCGTTAGGGAAGTCGAACGCCGCAAGGGACTGGCGTCCGGCCAGCTTTGCATTTACAGGCCGCCAGTGCAGGCGTCCGGCGATCATCAGATGAAGAACGAGCCAGAGATCGTCGTCCAGGCCGAAGGCTATTCGTTTGCCGATTCTGCGCAATTCGCGGACTGTGCGACCCGCTGCATCGGCGAGCGGCGGCTGCGCGGTTCGCAGGAGAAAGGCGCTTTGCAGGCGTACATGCTCGAGTGGCTGACCGAGGATGCGTGGCTCCAGCGCGGTGATGTAGGCAGAGATGTCAGGCAGTTCTGGCATTCGTATCAGCTTGCACTCGGAAGCAGCGACTTAGCAAGGCCGACGAGCGCTGAGGTTGAACCTACTCAAGGAATACGCGCGCGTCCCTCAGGGGACTAAAGCCCGGTGTCGCGAGTGGCGCTGTACGGCGGCACTGAAGCCGAGCCCTTCCAAATTCGTCACGGCTGACAAACGCCGAAGTCCTGGGCCACCTTGGTTGCTACCAACAAGTGTGCATGGTCGGGAGCCTTTGATTTTGCTTTCCTGCCCTTTAACTTTATTCGGTCACCCGGCGTGATGCCGGCGGTATTGCCGGCTATCTCGTAGATCTCCTTGTCATCTTCGTCGGCGATGGTCAACTTGCTTCCCGCCGAACTTACGCAACCGGTAATCGTCTTGTCTTTTTTCGCTTCGTGCCTGACGAGCACGACGGTGACCACAACGATGGCCGCAACCACCACCACAATTCCAATGATGATGTTGCCTGCATCGGACTGTAGTTTGTCTGCCCGAGCGGGCGTGGCGAGCGCCGCACAAAGGACGCAACCAGAGCTGCACGCCCAATACTTTTCGGGA
>JBEKJF010000318.1:0-6024 GCA_050011375.1 Candidatus Sulfotelmatobacter sp. | reverse complement strand
GCCCTCGCTGCGCATTTTCTCCGCCCGCGCGCCCTTGCCATTAATCGTGCCTCGAAACGCCCCGAGAAGATAATTCTCCACGCTGGCCCCGGCAAAAATATGCGGACGCAGAATGTACACGCTGCATCCCCGCAGCGCCGGCGCGCGCTGCTGCACCACTTCATCGGACTGTTTTTTATGAATTGCGTAGGGCAAGGTATGCGCCGCCAGCACAGATTCTTCCCTCGCTGGCGCCGACAGGCTGGGTCCGTAAGCAGAAACGCTGCTGGGGAAAATGAATTGCCTGATCGGAGTTTCCGCTGTGCGATTCGCCTCAGTAATGGCTTCCATCACACGCGCTGTGCCAGCCACGTTGATCTGCCACATGCGCTCAGTATCAAGCACGCCGGTGCGCACCGGATCGATCACGAACGCAAGATGAATCACCGCAACCGGACGCGTCTCATGCAGCAGTTCGTAAAATATCCGCGTGGAGGATTCCTGCCCCAGATCGAGTTGCTCGAACTGCAACGGTAAATCGGTTTGGGGCGGACTCAAGTCCACCCCAATCACCGAGAAATCCGCCAGCAGCGGGAGCAACCTGGAACCCAGGTTTCCCGCGATGCCGGTGACTACAACGACAGGTTTAGCGCTCTCCATTTAACTCGGCTTACGTCAGTTCGGCTTCGCCGGAGCTTGAGGGGCCGGAGCTTGTGCTGGCGTGCTCGGAGCCGGCGGCGTGGCCGGTTGTGCCGCTCCCTGAGGCGCTCCCGGAGGCGTCATCCGCGGACGACGCGCAGGTCCCGGCGGCGGCGCTGGTCCAAAATACACCTCGTTCGTTACCGCCTGGTACGAGTTCGTGTACTTGTCCATCATTGCCTTCAACTGTTCGCCCTTCAGCTTATTATGGATTTCTTCCTTCACCTGATCCAGCGGCAGTACTTCCTTGCTCACCACTTTGTAAATGTAATGTCCGCCATTGTCGCTGATCACTGCGGACACCTCGCCCACCTTCAGCTCGAACACCGATGCGTGTGCTGGAGGCAGTCCGGTGCGCCGCACTTTAGGCAGGTTTACCGTCGGATTCTCCACCTTCGTTCCCGCCGCTTCAAACGCGTCCTTCTGCAGCTTGATGAAATCCTCACCCCCCACAGCGCGCTGCCGCAGGGTTTCGGCCAACTCGGTCATCTCCTGTTCGCCCTTTTCCTGCTTCGCTTTCTCCGCAGCCTCATGTGCCTTCTGCTGTTCGTCCGTCAGTTTCTCGTTCTCTTTTGCCTCTTCCTTCGCTTCTTCCTTTTCTTCAGCCGTTGCCTGCTTGTTCTTTGGGATAAACAGCCGGTCCAGAGAGAACTGCTCGTACGCCTCAGGATTATCCTTGTAATACTTTTCAATCTTCGCGTCTGGAACCTTGTCCGCATCTTCCCGCACGGAGTCCTGCATCTTCTGCGCCAGAATCCTCATCTTCACGAATTTCAGCGTCTCCGTGTAGCCTTCCGTTTTATCCAGCCCCTTCTTCTTTGCCGTCTCCGACATGGCGATGGCGCTGGGAAGCTGATTTGCCAACGTGCGCTTTTGCTGTGCATTCAGCGGAGTCGGCCCCTGCTGCAGCGCCTTGGCAAGCTTCTCGAACTCGGCCCGCGTGATTACGCAGTCGGTCGGCTTCTTGGCAGCGGCTGCTGCACCAGTCTTGCCAGCAGTCGCGCCCGTCTTTCCCGCGGCAGTCGTCGACGCAGGCGCAGCGTGGCTGAACTCAGGGCACGAAACACCTTTGACCGTAATCACCGCCGCACTCATCGGCACTTCAACCGGCGCCGCCTCTTTCGGAGCTGCAGCCGGGCTAGCCGGAACTGCCTGCGCCGGAGCCGGCGTCGACTGCGCCGCAGGCGCTGCTGGCTGCGCTTGTCCCCAAGCCAGCGGTCCGAACAACACACACACCAACCAACTCTTACGCATACAAGATTCCTCCAAGGATTGGTACTTCAGGAAGTTAGACTAACCAGACCCACCATCCTAGCATAAGCCCCATTTCAGCGACACCGCCGACCTTAGAGGCCGCCCGTGCGGGTCGGACACTCCTGTCCGAAGCCTTTGACTTTGATTTGATTTTGACGTTGATCCTGACTTTGACCAGCGATGTTGACTTAGATCTTAAATTTGACTGGGAAGCGAAGACCGGGCAGGGCACGGCTTCCAGTCGCGCGAAAAGCTCGCGCCACCATCGCCCTAGACCCCACACCGTTTGCAAAATCCTTCATCTTGACGCCCCCCGCCTGCGCACTTCACGGTTTCATCCCAGTAACTCAAGGCCGGATGCCCATCCTTTTTTCGTTTTCTTTTTGCGAAAAAGGGTGGGGAAGCGCTCCACGGGTCTGGCGGGCGAGGTCAAAGTTATGCGGGTTTTTCGTCTCATGCAATAAACTACCTCGATGCACCGATCCGATGATTCAAATCTTGTTGTGGGCACCACACCGGCACCGATCAACCACCGCATGCCCGCCGAATGGGAACCCCATGCCGCAACCTGGCTGGCATGGCCCCACTACCAAGGCGATTGGCCCGGCAAGTTCGAGCCAATCCCTTGGGTCTACACTGAAATCATCCGCAATCTAGCCCGGCACGAGCGCGTTGAGCTGATAGTCAATAACGCCGCCGCTGAAAAACAAGCACGCAAACTTTTGGAGAGATCCAACGCGCTGCTGAAAAATATCCAATTCCACCGCTGGCCCACCAACCGCTCCTGGCTTCGCGATTCCGGCTGCATCTTCGTGGAGCAGGGAAGTGATGATCTTCGCAGCTCTGAGGTAATTCGGGAACGCGCGCAGCACCGTGGAAGAGCGGCGCTTCAGCGCCGCGTAAGTCCCTCGAAACTACATGGGGCTTTAGCCCTCGCTCCCGACCGCGAAGGGCGCGATCCTTCAGCTTCGCTCAGGGCAAGCCTCAGTCGGGCCGTAGACGATTCGTATCAGGGCACGGCTTCAGCCGTGCCGCCAGATGACAAAAGGAAAAGGGCTTTAGCCCCTGAAGGAAACCTGCAAGCCCTAACCTTCCGCTTCAACGCCTGGGCCAAATACTCCAACCACGGCCTCGATCAAAAAATCGGCACCCTCATGTCCCAAGCCGCCCGATCCCAACAAATCCTCCCACAACATAACAACACCCGCGTAGTCCTCGAAGGCGGCTCCATCGACGTCAACGGACAAGGCACCGTCCTAACCACCGAAGAATGCCTGCTAAGCAAAATCCAGCAACGCAATCCAACCATGCAGCGCAAAGATTACGAAAAGCTCTTCGCCAATTATCTAGGCGCTCCGCACACAATCTGGCTAGGCAAGGGAATCGCAGGCGACGACACCCATGGTCACGTAGACGATCTAACCCGCTTCGTGCGCCAAGACACAGTAGTAACCGTAGTGGAGAAAAATCGCAAAGATATAAACCACAAGCCGCTAACCGACAATCTCCGCCGCTTAAAATCTGCCACTGATCAAGCAGGCAAGCCGCTGAACGTAATCGAACTACCCATGCCGAAACCAGTAATCTTCGAGCAGCGCCGCCTGCCCGCCAGCTACGCCAATTTCTACATCGCCAACGGCGTCGTGCTGGTCCCAGTCTTCAACGACGCCAACGACCGCGAAGCGCTAAACACGCTCTCGGAAATATTTCCCGCCAGAGAAATAGTCCCAATCTATTCCGGCGACCTGATCTGGGGACTAGGCACCTTGCACTGTATGACCCAGCAACAACCGTCGCCTTAGCGCACAAAACCTTTCACCAAGAGGTACAGAGAAAAAACCGGAGTGGTTTGTTTTCTGTGTCCCCGTGGTAGATTGCAGTTCCCATGCCTCACCGCGAGATGACCCCAACCCGCCTCGAAGCCTTCAGTGACGGCGTTATCGCCATCATCATCACCATCATGGTGTTAGAACTCCGCGCCCCCACCGAGCCGACGTTAACCGCACTACTAAAAGTGTCTCCAGTATTTCTAAGTTACGCCCTAAGCTTCCTGGTAGCCGCCATCATGTGGGTGAACCATCACTATTTGCTGCATGCGGTTCATGCCGTTACCGCGAGGCTTCTTTGGTCGAATCTGTACTTGCTGTTCTGGATGTCGCTGATTCCCTTTGTCACGGATTATGTGGGCAAGAATTATCGGGTGCCGATGGCGGCTGCGCTTTACGGTCTCGACCTCTGTATGTGCGCGACGGGATTTTATCTTCTGCGCCTGGAATTAATCCGGCAGAGCGGCAGCGATACTGCGATGCGCGAGTATCACGAAGGCATCCAGCGCAAGAATGCGTTTTCGGGATCGCTGTATCTGCTCTCCGCGCCTTTGGCTTACATTTCTGTGTACGCGTCGTTCTTCATTTTTGTCCTGATTCCTGCGATGTATTTTCTGCCGGAGAAAAAGCTGGCGGGCGAGAGCTAGGAACTCGCCGGCGAGTGCTCACTCGTCGAGTAATGATTTGTAAAGACGCACTTTTTCTCATCAACCCTTTGCCTCAAAGTGGAATCGTACTTTGGAAAATCATTCAACAAATCGCAGAAAAAGAGGACCATTACAAAATGAAAAAACTAACGTTCCTGTTGTTGGCGGGAGTGGCTGCACTCTGTTTCACCGTAAGCACGCCCAAAACCCAAGCGCAAGTCGCCGTCGAAGTGGGAGCCGCACCCGACTGTCCTTACGGCTACTACGATGTCGCGCCCTACAACTGCGCTCCCTACGGCTACTACGGCCCCGAATGGTTCACCGGAGGCGTATTTATTGGCGTCGGCCCCTGGTTTCACGGGCCTGAGGGTTTTCACGGCCACGTCAACAATCATTTTCATCCCGACCACGGATACAAGGGCGCGGTCCCAGCGCGCGGTGAGCACGCCGCGCGGCCTGTCGACCACATTGAACATTTCAAAGGCAACGAAGTGCGAGATGGCCATGGGCACGCGGTGGGCAAACGCTAAAAACGCCAACTGCTGATCGCGTTTCTCGTCCTGAGGCCTGCGTTTTGCGCGGGCCGAAGGATTTGTGCGACCTGCTTGACAGCGCCAATGCTGCCGGCAAATTGCATAGATCCTTCGTCGGGAGTCGCCTGCTTCGCAGACGACTCCGCTTCCTCAGGATGACAAATCAGCGGTTGGATCGCGCCGCGAGGGTACGAGAGGCTAAGAGCTAGAAGCTGACCCTACTTCTTATACTGCGTAGGCGCCGGACCTTGCTCGAGAGTCTTGCGGTCCCAGATCCAGCCTTCGCGGGTGTAGCTCGCGAGTTCGAAATCCTGGGTGAGTTCGAGGGCATCGACGGGACAGGCGTCTTCGCAGAGGCCGCAGAACATGCAGCGGCTCAGGTCGTAGGTGAAGTTGGTGAGTTCTTTGCGGCGGGTTTGCTCGTTGCGCGCGCTGGAGACGACGATGAGATTTTCCGGGCAGGCTACGGCGCAGAGGTCGCAGGCGATGCACATGGTCTCGTCGGTATCAGGGTTGACGTTCAGGCGCGGGGCGCCGCGGTAGCGCTCGGCCACCTGCGGCCGCTCCATGGGATATTGCTCGGTATAAATTTCTTTGGGATTCTGATACAGGAACGTGACCTTCAACCCTTGCAGAAGGTCGATCAGAAACACTTTGCGGAAGATGCTCTCCATGCCCATGTCGGGTTCAGCATATCAGAGGCAGTGTTCAGTGGCCAGTGGTCCGTGGTCGGTAAAAAACTTTACGGGGCGGCGGTTAGCTTGCGGCTTCCTGCGTGCCGGTCGATGAGCTGTTATCTTCGCGGCTCTTGCGGTAGAGCGGGGCCAGAATGCTGTTTTCCAGGACTTGCGCTTCGGCTTCGATCCAGTCTTGCAGGGCTTGGCCTTCGGCCTGTCCTTCAACCTGACCGCGCTTGTCGTAGAGATGCTGCGCGTGCAGGCGGATCTTTCTCTCGAGCAATCCGGTGATGAGTGCTTGCTGCTTTTTTCTGCGGGTATCGGTGTCCACAACTACTCCTCTTGCCTAAATAGGTATTTCTTCAGTTCTTATGATAGGGGATGGGTGTTAACGGAAGATTACATTTGG
>JBEKJF010000317.1:0-6028 GCA_050011375.1 Candidatus Sulfotelmatobacter sp. | reverse complement strand
ATGAGCGTGATCGAAACTCCGCCGAAAGATCGCATGGCGATTCAAACGGTGGTCGCCGCCTGGGACGAAAAGCTGATCCAGTCCGCGGTTGAACAGGAATTAGAACGCGGCGGCCAGGTTTATTTCGTTCACAACCGCGTGGACACTATCTGGGAAATCGCCGCCAAGCTTCAGGCGCTCGTTCCGCCAGCGCGCATCATCGTCGGCCACGGACAAATGTCGGAAGGCGAACTCGAAAAAGTGATGCTGAAGTTTATGCATCACGAAGCCGACATTCTGGTTTCGACCACGATCATCGAGAACGGTCTCGACATCCCGCTATGCAACACAATTCTAATCAACCGTGCCGACCGCCTGGGTTTGTCAGAACTTTACCAACTGCGCGGACGAGTCGGCCGATCGAGCCGCCGCGCCTATGCCTACCTCATGCTTCCTCCGGAGATCGAACTCACGCCGATCGCCCGCCGCCGTCTCGCCGCGCTGAAAGAATTCTCAGACCTCGGCGCAGGATTCAAAATCGCCGCGCTCGATCTCGAGCTGCGCGGCGCGGGCAACATGCTAGGCGGTGAGCAGAGCGGCCACATCGAAGCCATCGGCTTCGAGCTTTACACGCAAATGCTCGAACGAGCAGTGCGTGAGATGAAAGGGGAATCCGCGCCTGACGAAGCCGAAACCCAGCTCAATCTCGGCCTCAACATTCGCATTCCCGCGGATTACGTTCCCGAAGAAAATCAGCGCCTGCAGATGTACAAGCGCGTAGCCCGAGTCGAAACCGAATCGCAACTTGCCGACGTTGCCGGAGAACTGCAAGACCGCTTCGGCCCACCTCCGCCTGCAGTCCGCAATCTGCTCGACTACGCCTCGCTCAAATTGCTATGCATGAAGATCGGTGTGAACGCAATCGAGCGCAAACGCGACTTCATCACACTGAAATTCCGCCAGGACGCAACAGTCGATCCGGAGCAGCTAGCCCGCTTCGTGTCCGGCCAGCGCGGCGCACAGTTCACCCCGGACGGAATGTTGAAATTTGTTTTGAAGGCAACCGCGGCAGATGAAGTACTTCGCACTCTGCGCACAGTATTGGAACAACTGGCCAGTACCGCAACAGCATCAGAAGTTCGCTCGGGCATCATCTAAGAACACGCCCCAGCACTCGTAAACGAATAACCAGCCACAGCAGCAGGTACAATTACTCGACAACCGAAGTCGCCCAGCCAACGACTAACGACGAACGACCAACGACGCTCTTATGCCCATGAAAGTCCGCAAAGCCGTTTTCCCCGCAGCCGGCCTCGGCACCCGCTTTCTGCCTGCAACCAAGGCCCAGCCGAAAGAAATGCTTCCGCTGGTCGACAAGCCCATCATTCAATACGGCGTCGAAGAGGCGATGGCTTCAGGCTGCAACCAGATTCTCATCATCACCGGCCGCGGCAAGCAGGCCATTGAAGACCACTTCGACGTGAGCTACGAGCTGGAGAAAATGCTCGAAGAGCGCCACAAAACGGATCTTCTCCAAATCGTGCGATCCATCTCCGACATGATGTACATCGCCTACGTCCGGCAGAAAGAGGCTCTCGGCCTCGGCCACGCTGTTCTCATGGCGCGCGAAATGGTAGGAAACGAACCTTTCGCCGTGCTTCTCGCCGATGACGTGATCGACGCCAAAGTTCCATGCCTGAAGCAGATGGTCGAGGTCTTCGATCAGACGCAGTGCTCGGTGCTGGCCACTCAGATCGTCGAAGGCAAAATGATTTCTTCCTACGGAGTTCTCGACGTGAAGCCTGTCGACAGTCGATTCGGCGAGCGTCTCTTCGAAATAAAAAACATGGTCGAGAAACCCAAGCCAGAGGACGCGCCCTCAAACCTCGCTATCATCGGACGCTACATTCTCACGCCCGCAATCTTCGATTGCCTCGCCAACACGCCGACGGGAGCCGGCGGCGAGCTGCAACTAACCGACGGCATGCGCCTGCTCCTGCAAAAAGAAAAAATGTACGCTTACGTCTACGAAGGCCGCCGCCACGACACCGGCGACAAGCTGGGCTTTCTGAAAGCCACCGTAGAGTTCGCTCTGAAGCGAGAAGACCTGGGACAACCGTTCCGCGAATACCTAAAGGGATTAAAGTTGTAGATGCTGGTGTGGAGATTGCTTGTGTGGGGACGGACGCATTAGTCCGTCCAGCCGAGCAAAGCGAGGCGCGGCGCCATCACCGAGCTCAGACAGAACTCTTCAGCTTCTTCGACTTCTCCTCCACCCCATGCGCCAGCTTCTCTTTGTGCGCCACAAGCTTCTTGGCAATCGCAGCATCACTCAGCCCAATCATCTGCGCCGCAAGAATTCCGGCATTCGTAGCCCCAGGCTTGCCGATAGCCACAGTCGCCACCGGAATCCCAGCCGGCATCTGCACCGTGGCCAGCAAAGAATCCATCCCCTGCAGTGAAGTCGAAGGAATCGGAACTCCGATCACAGGCAACGTGGTGTGAGCCGCGATGACGCCGGCCAGATGCGCCGCGCCTCCAGCTCCGGCGATGATCACGCAAATCCCGCGCCCAGCGGCCTTGCGCGCGAAATCGGCGGTGCGATCCGGCGAACGGTGCGCCGAAGTGACGTCGATCTCATAAGCGATCCCAAACTCTTCCAACGCTTTCCCGGACTCGCGCATAATCTCAAGATCGGAATCACTGCCCATCACAATCGAAACCAGCGGCTTACTCATGGACTCTCTCCTCAGAATTATTTTTTCATCGCGCGGGCAGCAATATCTTTCCGATAATGCGCGCCGTCAAAGCGAATCTTCTCGCAGGCTTCATACGCCCGCGCAACTGCTGTCTGCAACTCCGGCGCGCGCGCCGAAACGCCCAGCACGCGTCCACCTGCAGTATAAAATTCTCCATCGCGTTTCGACGTGCCAGCGTGAAACACCTTTACGCCCTCAATCGCGTCTGCCTGTCCCAGCCCCACAATATTTTTCCCTACATCGTACGATCCCGGATACCCTCCCGAAGCCATCACCACGCACACCGACGCATCCGGCGACCATTTGAAATCGCCATCGCTGACCCTGCCTTCAATCGATGCCTCCAGCGCATCGACCAGATCACTCTCCAGCCGCATGAGAATCGGCTGCGTCTCCGGATCGCCGAAGCGGCAATTAAATTCCAGCACCATCGGGCCCCGCGCCGTCATCATCAGCCCGCAATAAAGCACGCCCTTGTACTCCGCGCCCTCGGCTTTCATACCTTCGACCACAGGCCGCGCAATGTGATGCACCAGCCAATCGCGCATCTCGTCGTCAATAATGCTCTGCGTAGAATACGCGCCCATCCCACCCGTATTCGGCCCCGTGTCGCCATCGCCCACGCGCTTGTGATCCTGCGCCGCAACCAGCGGAGCCACCCGCTCACCATCGCTCAGCACAAGAAAAGAAAGTTCGTCGCCTTCCAAACATTCTTCCAGAACCACGCGCGCGCCCGCCGCGCCGACCATTTTGCCGTTGAGCATTTCAGCCGCCACGCCAGCCGCTTCCTCTTTCGTTGCGGCAATCACCACGCCTTTGCCAGCAGCCAATCCGTCGGCCTTCACCACCACCGGCAGGTGAAAATGCGTCAGCGCCGAGCGCACCTCGTCGATTGAATCGCACACCGCATAAGGAGCCGTGGGAATATGATGACGCTGCAGAAATTCCTTCGCAAAGCTCTTGCTCGCCTCGAGTTGCGCCGCAGCTTTTGTCGGACCGAACACTGGCCATCCGCGGCGCGTGAATTCATCCACGACGCCCAGCGTCAGCGGCAACTCAGGCCCAACGACAGTAAGATCGGGACGAATCTTCTCGCCCAGCGCCACGAGGGACTCCAGACTCTTAAGATTAACCGGCAAACATTCCGCTTCGTCTTCGATGCCGCCGTTGCCCGGCGCGCAGTAAAGCTTAGAAACGCGCGGGGACTGCCGCAGCTTCCACACCAGCGCGTGTTCGCGTCCGCCGTTGCCGAGAACCAGAACTTTCATAGCAGAAGAATCAAGGTTAGGGGCAGAGCGTGAAAGCTGTCAAACGCCGAAGGAAGCACCTCCGCTTTTGACTTACCCCGTGTTCCTCCGTGTACTCCGTGGTAAAGGTTTTATCTCGATCGCCTTAACCACGCTTAACTCCGTCGTATAATCTCCCCAGATGATCACCGTCTCCAAAGAAGACTATCTCAAAGCCATTCTCGAAGCGGAAAGCGAAGGAGAATCTGTAATCTCGGCGCGGCTCGCGGACTGGCTGAAGGTCTCAGCACCCGCCGTCACTATGGCAGTTCGCCGATTGAGGAAGGACGGACTGGTTCGAGTGCAGGCTGACGGGCACGTGCGCCTCACCGCCGCCGGTCGCAAGATCGCGCACAAGCTCACGCTCCGCCATCACTTAATCGAACGCATGCTGGCGGAACTCTTCGGCATGGAGTGGTGGAAGGTACACGACGAAGCGGAAAGACTGGAGCACGCAGTGTCGCCCGACTTCGAAGCCAAACTTCTCGCGAAATTAGGCAAGCGCGGCATTTGCCCGCATGGCAACCTCAGCGAGATGGAAAGCCCCGCCAGTCGCCGCCGGCGCGGCCTGCAGTTGCTCGCCGATGCTTCGCCCGGAGCCAGTTACGCTGTCAGCGGCATCTATGAACGCGACCGCCGCCTGCTCGAATTTCTCGAAGCGCGCGGCATTCGTCCGGGAGCCAAGCTCCGCATTCTCGAACGCAATTACGACCAGACCCTCTCTTTATCGACCCGCACCGGCAACATCTCCCTGGGCCGTGCAGCCGCGGAACGCGTATGGGTTTCTGCCGACCCGCACCCCTCGCATTAGCAATCTCGGATATGGGTCGCTTGCAAAGACTCATGCAAAAACTAGCTGCCAGGGATTCGGCTATCAGTTAACTATAGTTTATGTGATCGTGTATACTTGCGCTAATCTCCTCAGCGGATCGCTCGCCCACTGGAGAGACGGACCGACTCACTGCAAATCATTTCAGCCCTCAGCCGATGAAGCCTGTTGTCCCCCAAGCCGAAGACGAAGCCGTAGTCATCACTCACGAAGATGTTGACCGCGCCCATGACCGTGTCCGCGTTTCCACAGCCCGCGCGCAGCGTGGATTTTTCTCCAGAGCGCGTCTGCTGTGGCTGCTGGTCGGTCCCGGCGTCCTGGTCATGCTCGGAGAAAACGACGGCCCCAGCATGCTCTCTTACGCGGCGACCGGAGCCAAATTCGGCATCGGCTTCTTCATTCCGTTCGTCGCCCTCACGTTCTGCATGGCGATCATCGTCCAGGAAATGACCGTGCGCCTCGGCGCGGCCACGCATCGCGGTCACGCTGAATTAATCTTCGAGCGCTTCGGCCCCTTCTGGGGATGGTTTTCCATGGTCGACCTCGGCATCGGCAACTTCCTCACGCTCATCACCGAATTCATCGCCGTGCGCGCCGGCCTGGGTTTCTTTGGCGTGCCGCCCTGGATCGCAATCCTGATCGCACTCGTCATCCTCTACGCCGCGCTCATGAGTCACCGCTATTGGACCTGGGAACGCATCACACTCGCCGCCGCTTTATTCAACTTAATTTTTATTCCGGTCGCGCTCATGACCCATCCCAGCGGCCATTCGGTCGCCCATGCATTCCTTACCTGGCAGCCGCTTCCCGGCTTCAACAAAGACACTCTGCTGATCGTCCTCGCCGATATCGGCGCAACGGTCACGCCGTGGATGCTTTTTTTCCAGCAAAGTGCGACCGTCGACAAAGGGATGACCACGAAAGACATTCGCTTCGGCCGCATCGACACGGTTCTCGGCGCCGCGTTAGCAAGTGCCGCGGCCATCGCCACCATTCTCGCGACCGCGCCGCTGTTCGCCCATCAGATGACCGCCGACAATTTTCAGGCCGCCGAGTTCGCTCAGGCTCTTCAGCCGATTATCGGACGCTTCGGAGCGTCTCTTTTCGCCCTCGGGATGGTCGGGGCCGGAATCGTAGCCGCCATCACGATTTCAGCTTCTTCTGCCTATGCCTTC
>JBEKJF010000316.1:0-6031 GCA_050011375.1 Candidatus Sulfotelmatobacter sp. | reverse complement strand
GCTCTAGCCTGCTTCACCGCAGCGTTCTTCGCGTTGCGCGCCCAACGACAATTCCTCGCAGGCTTAGCCCTCGGATGTCTGATCTTCAAGCCCCAACTGGCGCTGGCCGCTACTCTCGTCTTCATCGTCACACTGAACTGGAAAATAATCGCAGGAGCATTTCTCTCAGGCGCGGTGCAGATCGCCACGGCGTGGCTGTACTACGGCCCCGGTCCGCTACGCGAATGGATTCGCAAACTATCAAACGTGCCGAGCTTACTCCCGCTGATCGAGCCCAGACTTTACCAAACTCACTCGCTGCGCACTTTTTGGACGATGCTCATCCCCTGGCCCGCAGCTTCTCTCGCGCTCTACCTCGCAACGGCACTCCTCATACTGATCCTGACCGTAGCGTGCTGGCGCAGCGGCCTCGCTTTGTCGTTGCGGTATTCAGCGCTGCTACTCGCAACAGTTTTGCTCGCTCCGCATCTCACGGTCTACGACCTTGTCATCCTCGCGCCCTCATTCCTTTTGCTCTCCGACTGGATCATTTCTCAGTCCGATCATCCCACGGCGCGTCACTTCAAACTCCTCCTCTATCTCGCGTTCGTACTTCCGCTGATCGGCCCACTCGCGCGCTGGACACACGTCCAGCTCTCCGTCCCCGTGATGGCCGCTCTCTTGTTTGGAATCTGGAACCTGGGTAGGAAATCAGTTTCGGTTCCAAATGTTAATTGCGAAGTCTGATCGCGAATTCTGTCTGAATTTCTCGTCCGCGTAATTCTAGGAACCGTACAAGAACCGTAGCGCTTCAGGAAATCGTTCTGCCCACGCTGCCTCGTTGTGCCCGGCTCCATCCTTCACTACCAGTCGCAACCGGCCCTCACTCAACACGGCCCGCCGCATGATCGCTGCGAGTTCGCGCACATCGTCCACCACGGTCCGGCTCCGCTCCGCGCTTCCCGCCTCGGAGCTTCCTACTGCCAAAAACATTCGCTCCGGCCAAATCCTCACCGACCGGCTCTCCTTAACAAGCTGCCGCCCAGACGCCCACAGCGATGGACTTTCCAGCAGCAGCCGCCCAATCATTCCAGGCCGCGCTACCGCGGTATACAGCGCAATCAGCGCACCCAACGACGACCCGCCCAGCCCAGTGTTCTCAGGCCCGGTGGCGATACGGTAATTGCGCTCTACGAACGGCATCACTTCCTTCGTCAGGAAATCCGGGTAATACCGACCTTGCACCCGCAGCATCCTCGGATGCATCGATCGATACGGCATGTATTCGCGAATCCGTTCCTTGCCCGTATTGTCCATGCCCACAAAAATCATGGGCGGCACCGCGCCCTCGCGTATCAGCCGATCCGCCGTCTCATCCACTTGCCACTCGACTCCCGCGAATGCCGTCGACGACTCGAACAGATTCTGCCCGTCATTGAGATACAGCACTGGGAAATGCCGGCCCGCGTTGCCGGCGTCGTCATATCCTGGAGGAAGCCATATCCGCAGATAGCGCGTGTTTCGGAAGACGCGGCTGGGAAATTCATGGATGCGGAGATCGCCAGTCGCTCCGCCGGCACGGATTGCCGCGGAATCCACTTCCAACTTTTTTGTTTTCTGGATTCTTCCCATCAGGAGACTATTAGCTGGATTCTCGTTCCTTTAAATCTATAGCTGGCCGGATTTGAAAGGGCGCGGCTTCGGAGACTGCGGACAATCTCACGAACGCATGCAGCGCCGTGGAAGAGCGGCGCTTCAGCGCCGCGTAAAGCCTCTGAAATCAACCAGGGCTTTAGCCCCAGATAATGGAAGATGCTACGCACGCGCCTTCACTACTCCCGCCAGGACTGTGATTGCCGCAATCAGCCCCAAAGAACTCAAACACAAAATGCACCACGTATCCAACACAAAACCCTCAATATAAGTCAGATACAGAGCAAACCCCATTCCCGCCACGGCCGCCACCAACAAGCGTAATGGCGTCTCGGTCCGCGATCGATAAACCGTCGCCAGCACAAACAAAATGCCGTAGCCCACAATGCCAATCCCCGCCACGGGAATTCCCATCAGGCTCGAATACTCACTCCGATTCACGATGTCGCAATTGAATTTTTCCCCGAACTCGCAAAACGTGGACTCCGACTTGGCATAGTGCCGCTGCAGCGAGATCGACGAGACGACCATTCCCGCAATCGCCAAAACCACGATCACTAAAAACAGAACCCGATTGTTCTGCGCGGGAACGTCCTTCACGGAAATTGCGTTTGCCCCGGCCGGTTCATTTCCAGTTGCACTCACGGCAAACTGCACCCAGTCTTATCGCTCAACTCCTGCAGCGGAAACTTTCCTTCTACCAGCGGCCCCGCCCCGAACTGCCACGTTGGAAAATGTTCCACATTGGCTGCCTTGCACGCCGGCGTCATCTCGCGAGAGCCTTTAATGGCGCACTCCACATAGTTCACATACTGAAACGATTTTCCGAACTCCTCTTTCTGCTCAGTGCAGTGCGGACACCAATACGCGCCATACATCTTCGCCTGCTTCGCCGATAGGCACTTCGCAAAGTCGTCATAGCGGTGGTTCGCGTAGTACCACCATCCGGCATAGGCCGCGATAATCAGCACCGCAATCCCGCCCCAGACCAGCTTCTTTCGCGATGGAGAATTGGGACCGACCTCTGGCGTGCCCACGCGTTCCTGCTGCCGCTTTCGCCTCGTTTCAGACATGTTTATTTTTATATCACGGGCTCAGGCAACCACGTCCAGCGCTCCCGGCAAAACATCTAACGCCTCGCAATACAGAGTCATCACTTCCCCATCCACCATCAGATCCACAGGAGCATCCAAGTCAAACTCAACCCGCTGCACGGCTTTTCGTTCAGCCAAAGGATGCTCAATGTGAGTGCCATCATAAAGCTTCGGCAAATTCCGAATCAGTCCCAGCCGCCCGATCACACCCCAGCGGACGTATTCAATCAGGCCGCTATTTACCTCCGCCTGCGGCGCGATCATCATCGTCCCGCCGGTATACTTGCTGTTGTTGAAGGTCAGGAACAAGCAACGCCGCCGGTCAAATTCTTTTTCACCGTCCACCCGCACCGGAAACGGCCGCCGGTGCAACCGCGCCAGCCCCAGAAGAATCGAAATGAAATATCCCATCTCTCCCCAACCACGGAAACGCCGCGCCCGCAGGTTGGCCACGTCGGCCGGAAACCCTACGCTCAGCAGGTTGATGTAGTGAAGCACTCCACCGCGATATCGCAGTCGCAACACATCGCACGCCTGGGTTCGGCCCGCCAGCAAGGCCTCTATCGCATGCTCCACGCCATGGTCGCTGAAGTCGCGTAGAAAAGAATTTCCCGTCCCCAACGGTAAGAAACCCAATGTCGGACGCTCACCTTCACTCGCTTCCGGGAACAGCCCATTCACCACTTCATACGAAGTACCGTCGCCACCCACAGCAATAAAATTCCGCCGCCCCCAGGCGTAGGCCTCACGCGCAATCCGCGTTCCATCGCCGGCTCGGCGCGTCTCCGCCACGTCAACAACAACCCCGCCTGCCAGCAGCCGATCCAAGGCTGGAGTCAGCATCTCCAGGCTCCGCCCCGCCCCCGCCGCCGGGTTCACAATCGCCAGATAAGTTGCACGCGCGCTCACAACCCCACCACCGCTCCCCGCTCCAGCGTCTTACCCAACTCCTCCGCCAACGCCTGGCGCTTGATCTTCATCGACGCCGTCCGCGGAAAATCCCTCTCCCAGATCACATATCCTCCGACGCGTTTGAAATCTGGCAACCGCCGATTACGGTTTAGGACCTCACCCTGGAGTGCGCTGTCGAACCGCTGATTCTGCTCCAGCCGCAGTACGATAATCAGCATCTCCCGTCCCAATTCCTTCTGGGGCCACACATAGTTTGCTGCGAACACGCAGTATTCTTTCACTGGAAGAACGTCGAAAGCTGTCTCAATATCCTCGGGATAAATATTCTTGCCACCCTCCGTGACGATCATGTTCTTCTTTCGCCCGAAGAGTTGCAGGTGCCCGCTGTTGTCAAACCGCCCCAAATCGCCCGTCAGTAGCCATCCGTCGACGATCGTCTCAACAGTGAGCGCAGGATCATCCAGATAATGCGACATCACCGTTTTGCTTCGCGCCGCAATTTCTCCAATCCCTTCTTCATTCGGACTAAGCACCCGCAACTCGACTCCCGGCAAAGGTTTGCCCACAGTATCGGCGCGAAAAGGTTTTAAATCATTCAAGGTCAGCGCCGTCCCCGCCTCCGTCAACCCGTAGCCGTTGACGACTGGGATTCCCAAATCGTAAAAGAACTGCACAGTCGAAGGCTCCAAGAATGCGCCGCCTGTGATTAGCGCTTGTAAGTCGCCGCCGAAGGCCCTGTGGACGCGGGGCAACAAGGCGCGGCTCATTTTTACCCGCGGCTTGCTGCGCGTCAACAACTTGTTGAGTGCGATCATTCGATTCAAGATCGCGCGCTTCCATCCCGGCAGTTCGTCGAACTTCGCCCGCAACCCGCGCTCGAGATTCTTTACGATCATCGGCACCAGCGATACATACGTGATCCGATAGCGTACAAATGCGTCGCGTACAAATTCCGGACGCAGCGTCCGCAAGTGCACCACGCAGGCTCCGCACACAAACGGACCGATGAATCCCACCATGAAATCGATCGCGTGGTTGGTCGGCAGAATGCTCAAATACCGCACTCCGGGCCAGAATGGATACCACACGGTCAATGCGCGGCACTGCTCCAGGTAATTTTCATGGGTCAGCACGCATCCTTTGGGCTGCCCGCCAGTGCCCGACGAATACACGATGCACGCCACATCTTCGCGCTGCCGCATCACAAAATCGGGCGCGCCTTTACGCTTGAAATCCTCCCATCGGAATCCTCCGGCCAGATCGGCGCCCGGCGGCGCCTCCGTCACAAGCACGAGCTTCGTCTTAATGTTGCGAAAGTCGGGCGACTGCGTGATCGCCAGCCACAGGTAATACTCCACCACCAACACCTTGGCCTTCGAGTGCTCCAGCAGTTGCAACTGTTCCGCGGCTGTAAGCTTGTAATCGAGTGGGACCAGCACTCCGCCGCTGTAGAAAATCGCATACGCAGAAATCAGCCACTTCGACTGATTCGTCATTAGGATCGCAGCGCGATCCGCTGCGTCGAAGTCGGCATCCTCAAGCGCTCGCGCCAGGGGCAGACTGATTTCTTTGAAATCGGAGTAGGTGAGGCGCGTCTTCTCCCGATCGCGATCGGCCTCAATCAGGCACGTTTCGGCAGAAAAGCGATCCAGCGCATCGCGAAGTGCCGCGCCCAGACAGCTATATTTTCGGAGATCGAGCATAGAAGAATTGCTGATTGTAGATTGATGATTGTTGATTCACAACCCAAGCTACGCGGTTTCAATCATCAATCATCAGTCAACAATCAACAATTGGCATGCTAGAGTCGCGCCTGAATCTTGCCCGCTAGTGTGCGAAAGTCGGAAACTCCCTGCAATTCATAATCCGGAAGCTCGACGTGAAAATGATTTTCCAGCTTGGTCAGCAGATCGAGCGTCTGTAGGCTGTCGATTCCCAGCGTCTTAAAGAAGTCATCATCGGGAGCAAGCTTTTCCCGTGGCACCTTGAAGTGGGCCGCAGCCAGAGTCAATATTTCGTCTAATGTTTGTTCAGCAGTCGGCATTATTTCCTCAATCAATCTCTTTGTCATTCCAAACCGGTGAAAGCCAGTGAGAGAATCTGCTTACTCTCGGTACTTGGTACCAGCAACTCGGCACTACCTACGGCAGATACGGCTGCGCGTCCGTGCTCTCTACGAACTTCTGCAACCCCGCCTGCACCGCCGGGCGCGCAAACAATTCACAGAAAATCTCGGTCTCCCGTTGCAGCTCTTCGTGCGGAATCGGCTTGATAAACTTCTTTGCAGCCACAGCCGTGGCGCGATCGAACTTTCTCAACTGCACGGCCGTGGCACGCGCCGCACCCAAGGCTTCGCCCCCGGCTACGACCTGGCTCACGAGCCCGATCTGCTG
>JBEKJF010000315.1:0-6043 GCA_050011375.1 Candidatus Sulfotelmatobacter sp. | reverse complement strand
CTTGCCCGCTTCTTCTCGCGCCAGCTCACGATAGGATTTTTCGTAAGCGTGAGTCATATCAGGAAAGCGAACGCCGAGACGGTCGTCATTAGCGCCAGTGAGAGGATTCGCTCCCTGCAAATTAATGTGGTCGCTGATCAGCACCAGCGCGCCCTGCTGATAGCTAAGATTGATCCCGCCCGCCGCATTGGTGAGAATGACAGCGCGAATTCCCATGCGCCCAAATACGCGCATAGGAAACGCGACTTCCTGCGCCGAATATCCTTCATACAGATGCACGCGTCCCTGCATCACGGCCACGGGCACAGCGCCCGCTTTGCCGATCACCAGTTGCCCGGCGTGGCCGATCGCCGTAGATCGCGGGAACGCAGGAATATCGGCGTATGAGACGCGAGTCGCATCGACAAGAGAATCGGCAAAGCCGCCGAGACCGGAACCGAGAACCAACCCAATCTGCGGATGCAGAGGGGTGCCTTGCAGCACAGACTTTGCCGCTGCTTCCGCGAGTTTGAATTGATCATCCATCGACATTGATCGGTCTGCGGTTAAAGTTTACAGGTCATCATCCGCCAGAAATCGCCCGTGCCCATTGCGTTCCAGCCAGTCATACAAAAAAGTCTGATACAGATAGGAAGCCACAATCTCCTCCCCCAGTTCATGCGTTTCCGTGCAGATAAACGGTAGGCGCAAACCCGCCAGCACCGCAATCAAAGATTGCGTCACCTGGTTCGGGCTGATTCGCCCATAGGGGTAAGCGCTCTTAATCTGACTGAGAGGCGCAGTGATCACCAGCAGGCTGTGAGGAAGTTCGCTCATTCGCCGCAGCCGTTTGACGAATATGCTCCGATGTTCGGTGAAGGAGCGAACCAGGTCGGCGAGATCCTTGCGCTCGACCACGCAGGAATCTTCCATGCCAGCCACGCTGTAATCTCCCAGAGGCAAAGCGCGCATTTCAACGCCGGAAAACCAGCCTTTGAACCGCCGGAAGGAAAGCGGAATCTGCTCCCGCGTGTCGACCACCGCAACCGGCAGCGGCGTGTGCAGTTGAGTCCCACCGCGCTCAGCCAGCACCGGTATGATGGGATGCGCAATCGGTGCGGCGCTCATCTGCCATTCCAGCGGCGATGCAATCAGAGTTCGGGCTTTGCGGGGCATTCGTCTCCAGGTCGCGCTTTAGTACTTCTTCTCGAACTTCGCGAACTCTCCTTCTAACTTCCACTGCGTGCGCGCGCGTTCGTTGCCCTCAAGAAACTGTTCACATCCTAACGAAGGTTTCTCCGCACCCGCCGCATCACCCACGCATGCCGGAGCCATGCGAAACACCATCTTCGTGTCCGTCCACAGGCTTTGCCCGGGCAGAAAGCTGTGCTCCAGGCTCTGCCGCGCCATGCGCTTCAAATCGGCATATGACAAATGATAACTTTCCACCGCGCGCAAGTATTCGTGCGTCATGTCCGAGCGCGACACGCCCTCATCGTCCGACGCAAGCGCCACCGGCACTCCGTACTTCATATAAATTGGCAGCGGATGATCGTCTCCGCTCACGCCGAGGATCAAGTCATTCGAGGTGAGCGCAATTTCCACCAGCACATTCCGCTCCGCCATCTCGTGCAGCAAGCCAATTGGATCTTTTTCATTCATCACTGACACTCCGTGACCGATGCGCTCCGCGTGGCCGCGCTCCACCGAGGCGCGAATGTGAAACACGAGATCCTCCGGAGGCACAAGCCCCATGGCAAGTTCACCGGCGTGCAGCGCGATGTGCACCTTGGGATAAACTCCGTGCAGGTAATCGATCATGGCCATGTGCTCGTTGAAGTCGTGGATCGGCACATACCAATCCTCGGGCATCACCAGATTCAGCCCCACAAAATGCGGATCGGACGACGCCAGCTCGAACCCCAGCAGAATCTGCGCGAACACAATTTCGTGCGGCAACCCGCGCAGCACCTGATAAAGATAGCGCACGGTCACATCGCAACCGGGAGCCGCATCCGCAGTTCCGCACTTGAGAATCTCTTTGGCCTTCGCATCGTCGGCAGCGAGCCGCTTGCTTGTCTCGGCCGCCACATCTTTCAATCCGGCACTCAGCAGCGCGTCGCGCATCTTGCCATAATCTGGATTCCATTCCACTTTCCCCGCTACCTTCGCTGCGCCGCCAGCGTCGGCCGTGTGCATGAACTCAACATATTGCAAATGGTCCATGCCGGCACGATTCGTGGACGCGGCAATTCCCTCTGCCACGTGCGTGTGCGAGGCCAGCCCGAACTTTTCGAACGCCGCGAAAAAGTGATCGTGCCCAGATTCGTCGCCCGCTTTCCAATTGCGCATCGACCAGGCGTCAATCATCTGGTTGTAAAGCACATGATCGCCGTAGCCGCACCGGACCGCTGGCTTAGCCGTGTAATTCTCGCAAGAGGTATCGCAGGGCGGCGCAATCAGCCGCGAAGTCGTTCGGTCCACGCACAGCCCGCCATCCACCGCGAAATCTACAAAATCTTCGGCATAGATCGCGCCATCCAGATGATTGTGCAGATCTCCACCCTTGGGCAGATCGTGAACGAAGGCCAGTAACAACGGCGGCTGCTTGCGCACAGAATCCAAATAGTGAGTAGTGCGCTGCTCGGCGCTCTGGGCAGCGGCAAACGCGGCCAACAGCAGAGCGCTCGCCAGATAGATCGGCAAGCAACGGCGCGGCGCAATGCGCATGGTTGGTAACACAATCACCCTCCCAAATGAATCTTCCCGGGTCGAAAGTCAGGAAAGGAATTGTAATCGCTGCGAGTGCAGCATACACAGAATTCACTGAAAAAGATTCGCGTAGTCCGATGACGACCAAGCAAGAGACGCAGACTGAAAAACCCTACCGAAGCCAGACAATCAGCCCGATAACAATGGCCACCACCAGCAAAACTCCAAGGACGTACTTATTGGCCGCCAACCAGGATTCAGACGCAGCCGAACTTAAAAACAGAGTTGAGCTGTCTGAGAGGGGCACATCCTCCGAAACATTCTGCGGAGCGCTTCGCGCCAAATCGTCAACCATCGGAACGGCAGCTGCCGCTTTCTCGCCAGTTGGTTCCAGAGTTGAAGCCAAGGTTCGAACAGAGGAAACCGCAACTCCCGAAGCTTGAACGGAAGAAACTTGAACACGAGAAGCTGCAACCGAAGAAGAATCCTTCAAGACAGAAATTGCAGAAAC
This sequence comes from Candidatus Sulfotelmatobacter sp., assembly GCA_050011375.1. Classification (GTDB taxonomy): domain Bacteria; phylum Acidobacteriota; class Terriglobia; order Terriglobales; family Acidobacteriaceae; genus Sulfotelmatobacter. Next base: position 2,841 of record JBEKJF010000315.1, on the reverse strand, counting down.
ATCACCCGCTGCAGCGATGACTGGCGGTTCCTGTAGCGGATGCTGCTGCGGAGAGCGCTCAGCAGCGTCCGCGGTTGCAGGCGGCTGCGGAAGTTGCTCGCCACGCCACTGCTTCTCTTCGCACTCCACGCAGAGCGTGCGCCCCCGCGACACCGGAAAGCCGCAAGCCTTGCACTTCTGTAAATCTCTCATCTCCACCGGCACAGCGATCGAACCACCCATGTCATCCGATCGGCCGGAGTTGGTAGCCGTTAGTGCGGTCGCAGACCAAAACAGCGGATTCTTCACAGCCGGATCGGACGCGGTATTTACTAGATCTACCTCTTGCAAGTCCGTTTTTTCCTGCTCTGCCTTTTCGACCACCGTGCTTTCCACCAGCGCCAAAGAATTTCTCTCAGTCGCTAGCGTCGAGGCAGCCAGTTCCGGGCCCATCGCCTTTCCAGCAGATTCAACCGGCAAGAACTCGGCCGCGCCAATATCCCCGGGCAACTTACTTTCCGCGCCAGCCGATTTCTCGACCCTTGGCACACTCTGCGCCGCAACAGCGTGCCTTACCGCGGTCTCCACCATCTCGCTCAAACGCTGCAAAGCCGAGAGATCCCGCTCTTCAAAGGCGCGCGGTTTGCTCGAAAAAAGTTCGAAGACGCCCAGCACCTGTTGCTCACTCACAATCGGCATCACCACCACCGACGCAATCCCCATCTCACGGCAGCCCTCGCGATTCACTCGCGGGTCGCGTTCGGCGTCGTCGCAACGCAAAGCCTGTCGCGTGCGCACGCTCTCCCCCGAAAGCCCATATTCCATCGAGAGCAGCGCTCCCAACTCCGGCGCATTCGTTCCCGCGCTCGCCCGGCAAAGCATGTCATGGTGCTCGCCGCGGCGCAGCGCAATCGCAGCCCCGCTCGCGCCGGTAATATATTGCGCGCGCTCGGCCAAGAGTTGCAGCGCAGCCTCAAGATCCCGGTAGGCCACTTCGGCGAGTGAGCGCCCGCCATCCTCTGCGGGAAAACGCGCTTCAGTCTCTAACGGCTTGGGTAGATGCGCATTCGCCGCGGAAATCCCCGCCGAGACGCTTGCCGTCCGGCCGGCGCCAGTGCTCGCCATATTTCCCTCCGCAGGCATTGCGGAACTGCGTTCGAGAGTCGAGCGTTGATCCATGACGCGCTAGCAATCTTTCCTTGGGTAGTATTACTTGGAGTCTCGCTCGGGGAGAGAATGGTGTCAAGGCCGGTCGTGGGTGTTAGGTGTTAGGTGTTGGGTATTAGGGATTAGGCTTAGGTCTGGGACCCGTCCAAAGCGCTCGTTCCCCAGGCTGAGCTTCCGCCCCGAGTCCTACAATGGGAACTTCTTCGTCTTCCGTGTGACGGATGTCACAGTCCAAGCCTCTCTGCATTCGTTATGGTCTAGCAACCGAGAAGGAGAGCACATGCATGGAACCTACGAGGATCTGAAAGTTTGGCGTCTCGCGATGGACCTGGTACTCGAAGTTTATTGCACCACAAGTTCGTTTCCTAAGCACGAGATCTACGGCTTGACGAGTCAGATGAGGCGTGCAGCCGTGTCCATACCCAGTAATATCGCCGAGGGCAAGGGGCGTTTTTCGCGCAAAGAATTACTACAGTTTCTATACCATGCGAGAGGATCTTTGCTGGAACTTCAGACCCAAATCACTATCGCGCGCAAGCTGGGATTTCTGACTCCCGAAGACGGGAAAAAGCTTACAGACCTGGCGGCGGAAGTTGGTCGCCTGCTCAACGGGTTGGTAAACCGGTTTCAGTCGATAGTTGATCCCGGACTGCAGGTCGTTTGAGGAAGGTCTTAGAAAGCAGGCTTTAGGTCATAGGTCTTAGGCTAGAGATCTCACTAGTCCTTTAGCCAATGCCGCGTCAGCGAGAACCTGACACCCAAGACCTAGCACCTAAGACCAGCTTCTCTCTTCCTGACCGCCGTATTAGCCAACTGATTCGCCTCAGCATTATCAGCCCGCGGCACATGCGAGATGGAGAAACTTAGGGCGCGAGCCAGCTTGCGGCAAGTCCAATGCAACGAGTAGAGTCGCGTACTTCGGCAGACATACTCGCCGCGCATCTGGCGCACCACCACCTCGGAATCCGAATAAACGTGCAGCGCCTTCGCCTTCAGAGTAACCGCGTACTGCAGCGCTTCCATCAGCGCCACATACTCAGCAACGTTGTTATCCTGGTGACCAATCCACCGCGAGATGCGGACAGGGCCGCCTTCGCAGCCATCAATCACCACCCCAATACCCGATGGCCCTGGATTGCCCAGGGAACCACCGTCCACATAGGCCACGAGTTCTGACATCTTGAATTCTTTTCTACTGTTAGCAAGATGCGCCGCGAAAGTTTCTGCGTCAAGATCAATCTTGAGGCATGACTGTGGATTTCCCACTCTTTTGAACGCTGTGCAAGCTTTGTGTAAAAGCCGTCCCGAATCGCAGAGCACTTTTTCTAACCTCCCTCTATGCAGCAAGTTGCAATTTCTGTTATTCACAGGACGAATCCGTCGCATTGCACCAATAGTTTGCGTTGACTTTTCCGAACCCTCTGTTAAGGTTGCTTTCGTCGACGGTCGAAAGGGACAGCGAAATAAAACTTGCTGACCCGAGGTAGACTGGGTGATCAGCCAAACGGGGCAACCCGAGGGGCAGCCGAACCTGAAAAAACCGACGGCGCTGCGAGGTGCAGTTGGGGTTTGGGACTGTGAAAACAGTGATCGCATCAAGGGGCTGTGACGGTACATGCGTCCACGCTGTTGGCTCCCTCGCAGGAGGCGGCAGCTAGAGCATAACCAATGTCACGGCCCTTTCAATTTTTTCCC
>JBEKJF010000314.1:0-6053 GCA_050011375.1 Candidatus Sulfotelmatobacter sp. | reverse complement strand
CTTTGAGCGGGAACGGCCGTCAGCATCTGGCTGGCGTTGGTGGCCAGCAGCGGAACGCTTGCGCTGCCCACCGTGACAGCGAGGCCTGGCGAAAAGCCGGTGCCCTGCAACGTGATCGCGCCGCCATTCACCGAAACGCGCGCCGGGATTGCAGAGTCTCCGTACAGCACATGCGCATGATAGCGGTAATCGGGGCGGCCGTCGCCACGCAGGTCTGCGATGCCGATGATGAAGCTATTCGAGCTTAAGACTTGCGCATCAAGGCGGCTCATGCCGAAGGTTGCCGAGTTAAACGGAGCGGCCGTAAGAGCCGGCGGAGCCGTGCCCTGCGGATCGCCCAGCGTCCACATGCCCACCACCGGTTCGGCCTTCGACTCGGTGGGGCTGCTGGTCTCATCGAGCGCGGTGACAGCTACCGATAATGTGCGGTTGGCTTGGGCTGTAATCAGGAAGTAGCCAACGTCGCCGTAGCCGCTCAACGAGCCCACCCAGTCCCCTGCCGATGGAACTGGCGCGGGGGCACTCCAGGTCTCAGTCGCGGCCCACGACGGTACCGGTTGGGCGCTGCCGGACATGAGCACATCCTGCTCGAACTGACCGCCTGCTCCAACGGTGACAGTCACGGGCTGGAAAGTTCCCGAAGGCGCGACTTGCGACGGGTCGTAAGGACACACGCCCGCCGACCAAAGCGGATCCAGAGCCTCTACCGTAAGCTGGTATTGCGCTGTGCTCGCTCCGTTCGGGATGGGCAATCCTCCGAGATCGAAAAATGCTTCAAGGGTTGGATCGGACGATCCGAACTCGTTGTATGGATTTCCCAACGGGTCGTCTAATCCTGTGATGGGATTGCCGGCATTGCCCGTGAAGAGGAATCCGGAAATCGACGTGGCTCCATAAGCGTCAGAAGGCAGGTTGGTGGAAGGATCAATCCAGCGCGCGACCACGTTCACGCCCTGCATGGGCTGAGCTTCGGCTCCGGTTTGATCCGCGAAGTAAACCGAGCCGTAGATGCGCGCAGTCGCGGCCGACGCGCTGGCGGGATAAAGTCGGGACAGCGCGGCCACATCGTCGGGCGCCAGCTGATAAGGATTCGCGTAGCAGATCGTGATTGGTATGCAGTTAACCGAATCCATAAAGTGCATAACGGGAAAGCCAGCGTAGTCATCGGGCGTGGGAGGCGGATTGCCGGTAATCACATTCAGATTCATCTGCGACCAACCCAAGCCGATCACGCCGCCAAGCACTCGCACCAGCCGATATTCAACGTCGGTGAGCTGCGACGACTGCAGCGCGCACTGGCCATTTATCACAACCAGTGCATGAAGAAAATTTGCGCCTGCGCCAAAGTTATCCACGCCGCCATAAACTGCGTTCCAGAAACATTGCGAGGGATCGCCCGCATCCGCCCCAAGCAACGCGTCCGTCACGGTGCCGTCGTAGTCGTAGACGATTCCAACGGGGGTCTGCGTGGCGGAAGGGGTGATATCGGTAGGAGCGGTGACGATTCCGCTGGAGTTGACGGCGATGTTGCTTCCATTGACGTCTTCGGCAAGCTGGCCGGGGTTCGTTACTGTCAGCGCGGCCGCGGAGACGGAGGTCCACTGGCTAAACGCATTTGCGACCAAAGCATTGGCCGACGCGTTCGGCAGGATCGGGCTGAGATCTCCCTGATCGGTGTAGTAATTTACCTGCCCTAGCGACCAGGTGATGGGCTGGCCCATAGTTCCGGAATTGAAGTAGCTGGAGCCGGCCACATACTCTGGGCCGCCGGCGCGGGCGAGCATAGCGAAAAAGAAAACGATGACCAGTGCTGAGACGAGCCGGAAAAAGAACGAGCGCGCTGCCGTGTTTTTCGATACGGTCATATCTGGCTCATTTCTCCCCGCCCGAACGTTGCAGAGCCCGAGCGAAGTCAGCATAGAGAACCACGGATTTCCCTCCCGTTTTTTCCGCCAATACCGGATCCACCGCCACGGTCGCGGTCTGTACCGCGTTCATCACGATCCTGCCCTGAGCATCGACGGCGAATTTTCCGATACCTCCGGCGACCGGGCTGGTCAGTCCCAACTTGCTCGGAGAATACAGAAAGAGCAGCACATGCTCGCCGACGCGGTAGCGCTCGCCGCTGATCCAAAGGCCAGCCCACTCGTGGATCGTCAGGCTCTGGCCGGCCGATGTGCCGCGCATGGCATGCTCAACCTGGAAGGTGACGGAGGTGGACGCTGGCCCTTGCGCTGAGGATGATGCGGCCCGTCCGATGGACGTAACGTGGCCGGAGAAGATGATCCCAGCAGCGCGCACAATCTCCGGGAGAATGGGCCTCTGAGGAGCAACCGGGTAAGGCCCGGGAGGACCGGACGGAGGAATCCAGACAGACGTCACAGGCCACGACTCGCGCGGCAAAGTCAGATTCGGAGCGAAAGCACGCTCGATGGCAGGAGCGCTGTCAGGCGCGCGAGCAGCCTGGGCGTCCTGCCCGAATAGCAATCTAGGCGAAGCGAAAATCAGCGAGCACACGGCGAGCAGACGCCAGCAACTTCTCATGACAACCACCTGGAAATAAATGTCTGCTCGAAGGATTCTGGGAAACCGGGATCATCGTAGAGCACCGTCGAGAAAGGGCACTGTGACGGATGTCACAACCAGCCTGTGGATTAAAAGGTTTATTCCCAATCTGGAACCGCGCATTGGACGAAGATGCCCGTCAGCTCAGAGCGAGTGGCGCAGATGTTCCTCAGCGCTTAGGTGCGCTCCGGCTAACAAGAGCAGTCCTGTTAGAAACGCCCAAAACATCAGGCTCACAGACAGCGCGAAAGGCCCGTAGACTTCGGCGAAATTCAGCCACGGCAGGGCCAGGATGTAGCCATACTTCAACGCCTCCGAGAGCAGTCCCATAATCACGGCGCTGGGCAGCACGGCGCGCGCTGGAACTTTGCCGTTGGGCAGTACCCAGTAGATGAGAAAGAAGATGGCAATGCTGGCGGAGATGGCGAACGCCTTCATCACCACAAATCCCACCACGCGAATAAACCCCGAGCCATGGCCGCGCAGCAGAAAGCCCATCAGCGCCACGTTTCCCGCGGTCGCGGCGATAGAAAGCAAAGCCAGCACGCCGCAACTGAACGCCAGCCCCAACGAGATCAGCTGGTTGCCAACGTAGGAGCGATTGTCAGGAAAGCGCCAGATGCGATTGAGCGCGACCTCCAGTGGCATGAATACGCCGGTTGACGTCACTAGCAGAATGATCAGCGAGACCACCTGCACCCGCTGCCGCGAGTTCACCATCGCATTCAGGTTGCGGATGACGAAATCCTGCCCGGCGGGTAGGTAGTCGCGCAGCAATTCGACCACGACGTCGTACATCACGCGCGAGTGAAAAACCCGCCGGATCAGCGTCATCAACAGCACCACGAAAGGAAAAAACGAGAGGATCGAGTTGGCCGCCACCGAGAAGGCAAAAGTGTGCACGTCGGTGCGCAGGAGGTATTTAGCGGTCGAGAGCGCCATTCCCGGTCGGATGGCCCGGGCTGGCCGGTGAGGCGCTGCCGCGGCTTCCGCGGGCGGCTCGGCAGTGGCTGTAGTTTGATGGGTCACAGGCTTCTCTAATCCTATCAAAGGGTTGCAGCTGATTACGGCGTTTCCAGGACACCAAAGTTCAGGGCCAGAAAGCATCCCGTTTCTTATACCTTGTCAAAGCCTAATGCCGCCCCCAGGCTTAATTTTCGGCCCCAGACTCTAATTTTTGTTGCGAAACGATTTAATAATCCTTATTATCGGTGCGCTCATAAACCGGGCATCGCCCGACATGAGTTCGTAAGGCAGGTTGACGTCTTGAGCAGGGCAGTCGAAATCAGCGCCGAGGGTCGGCTCCTTAAGTTCGCGCCGTATTTTCTCTACACGCGGCAGAACCGAGGAGTCTTTTGCTTTGGGGCAGTTTCTTCGGCACAAGCATAAACAGACGCAACCGAGTTCACCGGCTTTTCTCGAGGGGGCGCTTCGTTCACGGTCTCGTTCGGAGCAACATTGCGAGTAATCCTGGGAACTAATTCTTAGTGATCAGAGGAAAGGAGTTTTCTGTGAGAGAGAAGGGAACAGTAAAGTGGTTCAACGGGGCGAAGGGATATGGCTTTATCCAGCGCTCCACGGGAGAGGACGTTTTCGTACATTTCTCGGCGATTCAGGAGAACGGTTACCGCTCGCTCAACGAGGGTGAAACCGTCGAGTTCGATCTGCTTAAAGGTCCCAAAGGCTTTCAGGCGGGCAACGTAGTCCGCGCCTAACCTCGATCATCGTAGATCGCGAACCCTCCCGCTCCCAGGCGGGAGGGTTTTTCATTTTGCGTCTGGTGCCAATCAACTCTTCTCTCCGTTATTTTGACGGGCGAAGGACTGATACCGTAATATCCGTTGGCCAAGGAACCGTGAGAAACACCATCCTCCTCGTAGCTGTTGCCGCACTTTTTCTTTTTCCGGCCGCCGAGCAGCAGCCTACCATCACACGCCTCGATGGCAGCAAAATTACCTCCCCAGAAATCGATGCCACCGTCACGCGCGTAATGCACGCCGCCGAGGTCACTGGAGTGGGTCTCGCAATCTTCGACCACGGAAAAGTTGTCTACCTCAAGACCTACGGCGTCCGCGACAAAGAAAAAAATCTCCCGCTGACCGAAGACTCCGTCATGACTTCGGCGTCCCTCAGCAAAGCGGCGTTTGCCTACATGGTCATGCAACTCGTCGATGAAGACATCCTCGACCTCGACAAGCCCGTCTATCAGTATCTCCCCAAGCCATTGCCGGAATATCCCGCCTACAAAGACCTGGCCAGCGACCCACGCTACAAGCGAATCACCGCCAGAATGTTGTTAAGCCATACCAGCGGCTTTCCCAACTGGCGCTGGTTCAATGAAGACCGCAAATTGAACATCAACTTTGAGCCCGGATCGCGCTTCGCCTACTCCGGCGAAGGCATCAATCTTCTGCAGTTGGTGGTTGAAACGATCACCAACAAACCGCTGCAGGAATTAATGAAGATCCGCGTCTACGAGCCCTTTGGAATGACCCGCTCCAGCATGGTTTGGGAAAGCCGCTTTGAGAGCGACTACGCCAACGGCTACGACGAGTGGGGACGGTCGCTCGGCCCCGAAAAAAGGCCCGAAGCCAACGCCGCCGGATCGATGCAAACCACACTCGCCGACTATGCACGTTTCATGCAGGCCGTGCTGCAAGGCCAACGGATAAGCAAGCAGACCCGCGAACAAATGCTGAGCCCGCAAATTCAGATATTTTCCAAACATGAGTTCCCTTCCCTCTCAACCGAGACTACCGACGAGAACAAATCCATCCGCCTGAGTTACGGCTTAGCGTGGGGCCTCTACTGGACTCCCTACGGCAAAGCCTTTTTCAAAGAAGGCCACGACGAAGGCTGGCGGCACTACACCGTCTGCTTCGACGACCACAAGAACGGCATTCTCATCATGACCAATAGTTCGAACGGGGAGAGCATCTACAAAGAACTGCTGGAGACGGTACTCAAGAACACATTCACTCCCATCGAATGGGAAGGCTTCACGCCTTACGACAAGCTGCCGCCGCGCGAGCCGCTGAAACATCACAAGGCAATCGCCGTCGATTCCAAAGTGCTCGATCGATACGTCGGCCGCTACGGAGACCCACCCGATCTGATCCTGACCATTCGCCGCGAAGGCGACCACCTATCCGTGCAGGAAAATAACGAACCCAAACAAGACTTATTCCCCGAGAGCGAAAAGGATTTCTTCTCGAAAGTGGCCGACGATGTGTTCACCTTCGACGTCGACAGTCAGGGTCACACCACAAAGATGACGCTGCATACCGGCGGCAGAGACATACCGGCCAAGCGTATCGAATGAAAGCGAGAGAAGTGAGAGGCAGTCCCCGCGGAATGCTAGAAGTACTCCACAAACGAATCCGCCACATCAGCCCCGTGGTTGTTGGCGATGCGCGTAGCCGCGCGCTCCACATTCTTCATCAATCCATCCAGATAATCGCGCGAGTCAGAAATGCTGACCACGCCAA
>JBEKJF010000313.1:0-6091 GCA_050011375.1 Candidatus Sulfotelmatobacter sp. | reverse complement strand
TCGCGGACGCATCTTAGAATTCACACGGAACTAATAAGGAGGTTTCTCTTGAGAAAGTTAGCGCTTCTCGCACCGGTTTGTGCTTTTCTGTTTTTCGCCCAGTTTGCCTCAGCCCAGCAGGTAGACGTTTTTTTGGGCGGTGGCACCCTGTTGTCGTCCAGCAATAACAATAGCAACTGCATATCCGCAGCAACCGGCCTCGGTTGTCCACCGGAAAAGGGCGGTCTTTATATCAACCTCGGTGGCGACGTGGTGTTTTATAAAAATTTCGGCGTCAACGTTGAAACCGCGTGACGAGCTTCGCAAGGCACCTATGGTGGCGCCGACACTGGAACCAACGCCCGCCCCATCCTCACCGACTTCAACGCGCTCTGGCAGCCGCATCTGGGCCACAGGCTAGGTGCCGACCTTATGGCTGGCATCGGCGGCGCCGACACTCGTACCTACGAGCAGGGCCTGTCTTGCAGTGGCTGCTTCAACAGCTCCGATCACTTCATGGAGCACCTTGGCGCCGGGATCCGCTTCTATCCCTGGAAACATTTGTTTATCCGCCCTGAGGCTCACTACTACCACATTCAGAGTAACAATAGCTCGACGGACAATGGGTATTACAGTTCCAACAACGTGCTTCGAGTCGGAGCTTCGCTTGGATACACCTTCGGCGGCAAGGAATAGTTTTTGACCCCGCGAGTCGTCGCGGATTTGGTATCCTGAACAGCCGATTCCGAGAACCCGGATTGTTGCGGGGCTGCCGTTCGCGGCGGCCCCGCGTTAGCGTCAACAATCTAGCGGGTCCATTCCACAAATCCACGCGGACTGGCAAGGGGACTGTATTGAGAAAATTCGCGCTGCTTACATCCGCGTGTGCCGTTCTTCTGTTTGCCAGCTTCGCCTCAGCCCAGCAATTCGATATCACGGCCGGCGGCTCCATCCTCAAATCTTTTGCCCGCGTTAGCGACTCCGTGAACTTCCATCCTCCGGCCGATACTGGCGGTATCTATCCCAGCATCGGCTTTGATTACGTCGGCTTCCGGCATACTCGCTTCGGCCTGAACGTTGAAACCGCGTGGCGTTACCACCATGCCAGCTACTACGGCTACGAGAACTACCGCCCTATCTTTACTGATGCCAACGCGCTCTTCCAGCCCAAGCTCACCAAGAAATTTGGCCTCGACATTCAGGCCGGAGTCGGCGTTGCCAGCAACCGTTTCGATCTGCTGGGATCCTGCGGCATTCCTGGGTGCACTAACTACACTGGCAGTAACCATTTCATGGAAGACCTGGGCGTGGGCGTCCGCTATCGCTTCTGGCACCACTTGCCGCACCTGTTCGTCCGTCCGGAGGTTCGCTACTACCACATCCAGAATAACTTCGAGTTCAACTCCGGCAACGTATTTCGCGCGGGCATTTCGCTGGGATATTCATCCGTCCCGATCGAATGAAGTAGGCTGACGTTCAGAAAAAATGCTGGCAGTAAAAAAGGCAGCGTCCGCAGACGCTGCCTTTTGGTTTTGAATCCTAAACTCTACGGTTCGCGTTCGCACTCCTCGGCCTCGTGAATCGCCATGTCGAGATGCTCGATCGCTTTGTGCCGATGGCCATGGAAATCGCCTTCCGCCGCTTCCAGATGATGCTTCGCTTCGCGCATCGCTTCCAAGCCTTCGTGGATGTGCGGATGAGGCGGCATTGCCGGAGCGGCGAAGGCAGGCGCCGCTGCCGCTACAGGAATTACGCCCGACGTCTTCGAACTCGCGCCCGCCATGAACGCCAGAGTCAACAGGAGCATGGCTGTAATCACGAGTGTCAAGAAACCCATTTTCTTCATAAGCTTCCTCCTCGTCCGATTTCCGGCGCGGACGCCGCCGCTTTCAGTGGCCACGGATCCCTTTTACTCCAGGGCGCCCGCGACACCCGCACAGTATAGTCGCGCCTCGGAGAAATCCCCTGTGCTTATGTTGATTCCTTCAGGCAATTGCCTTAGGAACGGTTTCAAAATGGTCTGAGTTCCATGGCACGTTTCTGCGATTGACCGTTTTGTTGCGAAGTGTTATAAATGGCCGTTTTGAGGTTGTGCGTCTGGACTGGGACAAAGCTCCGGTTCGGGCGCTGACTCCGACGCGGCCAAGCTCCAACACTCCGTTCTAGTTTTGCGGTGGAAGCGTGTTCGGAATTCCGGCGTGGAATCCCTTGTAGTGCATGGGCGTGCTCGGGCAAGGGATCGCCGGAAGGCGGTGCCTAAACACGTTTATAATCCTGAAACTGACTCATTTTGGAGGACTTAATATGCGCACCTGGCTGGCTACTGCTGCGTTTGAAGGATGCCGCGCGGCATCTGGACTTTTGAAAAAGGGAGTGGGATTGGCGGCTCTGGTGGCTTTGAGCGCCGCTGGGGCCTGGGCTCAACCTGGGGGCGAACCTGCGGGCGGCGAGGCTTCTCTGAAATTGCCGGATTTGGCTTCGGTTCCCTTTTTGAACGGGGCGATCGATGGGCACAAGCTGTTGATGATTGGGATTCTGTTCTGCATTTTCGGGCTGGGATTTGGCATGGTCATTTATATGCGGCTCAAGAATCTTCCGGTGCATCGGTCGATGCGGGAGATCTCGGAGCTGATCTATGAAACCTGCAAAACCTATCTGGTGACGCAGGGGAAATTCATTCTGCTCTTGTGGGTCTTTATTGCCGTCATCATTTTGCTTTACTTCGGTCTTCTGCAGCATATGGAAGCGATGCGGGTCGCGATCATTTTGGGATTCAGCCTGGTGGGAATTGCAGGGAGTTACGGCGTGGCGTGGTTCGGCATTCGGGTGAATACGTTTGCGAATTCGCGGACGGCGTTCGCGGCTCTGCCGGGCAAGCCGTTTCCGGTTTATCAGATTCCGCTGGAAGCTGGCATGAGCATTGGGATGATGCTGATCAGTGTCGAACTGCTGATCATGCTGATCATTCTGCTCTTCATTCCAGGAGATTATGCGGGGCCTTGCTTCATCGGATTTGCCATTGGCGAATCTTTGGGAGCGGCGGCGCTGCGAATTGCCGGCGGCATCTTTACCAAGATTGCCGACATTGGGTCGGACTTGATGAAGATCGTTTTCAAGATCAAGGAAGACGATGCGCGGAATCCTGGCGTGATTGCGGATTGCACAGGTGATAACGCGGGCGATTCGGTTGGGCCTTCGGCGGATGGATTCGAAACTTACGGTGTTACCGGCGTGGCGCTGATCACTTTTATTTTGCTGGGCGTGAAGACTCCTACGGTGCAGGTGCAATTGCTGGTTTGGATTTTCGTGATGCGCGTGATGATGCTGGTGGCGAGTTCGGTTTCGTACTTCCTGAATGCGGCCATCGCGAAGGCACGTTTCGGCAACGCGGATGAAATGAATTTCGAAACTCCGCTGACCACGCTGGTTTGGCTGACTTCGATTGTGTCGATCGCGCTGACGTTTTTGGTTTCGTACTTCATTATTCCGGAGTTGGGCGGCGACGTTTCACAGTGGTGGAAGCTGGCTGTGATTATTTCGTGCGGAACATTGGCTGGAGCGCTGATTCCGGAGTTGGTGAAGTCATTTACTTCGACGGAATCGCGGCATGTGAAAGAAGTGGTTATTTCGGCGGAAGAGGGCGGGGCGTCGCTGGGAATTCTCTCCGGGTTTGTGGCGGGAAATTTTTCGTGCTACTACCTTGGGCTGTCGATGGTTCTGCTGATGTCGGTGGCTTATTACTTCAGCACCATGGGACTGGCTGCGGCTGCCACCATGCTGGCTCCCGCGGTGTTTGCGTTTGGACTTGTAGCTTTTGGATTTTTGGGAATGGGTCCAGTGACCATCGCCGTAGATTCTTACGGGCCGGTTACGGACAATGCGCAATCGGTGTATGAACTTTCGCTGATCGAGCAGGTGCCGAACGTGGAGGCAGAAATCAAGAAGGACTACAACATGGGGGTGAACTTCGAGCGGGCGAAGTATCTGCTCGAAGCCAATGACGGCGCGGGAAACACGTTCAAGGCCACGGCTAAGCCGGTGCTGATCGGCACGGCTGTGGTGGGCGCTACTACGATGATTTTTTCCATCATCATGGCGCTTACGAGCGGACTTACCGCGGACGTAGACAAGCTCTCGCTACTGCACGCTCCGTTCTTTCTGGGATTGGTAACGGGCGGGGCGATGATTTATTGGTTCACGGGCGCATCCACTCAGGCCGTTACTACCGGGGCTTACCGCGCGGTTGAGTTCATCAAAGCGAACATCAAGCTGGATGGCGTGGTGAAGGCTTCGGTGGCCGACAGCAAGAAAGTAGTCGAGATCTGCACGAAGTACGCGCAGAAGGGTATGTTGAACATCTTTATCGCTGTGTTCTTCGGGACTTTAGCTTTCGCGTTTGTGGAACCATTCTTCTTCGTTGGCTATCTGATCTCGATCGCGATCTCCGGTCTCTATCAGGCAATCTTTATGGCCGACGCCGGCGCGGCTTGGGACAATGCCAAGAAGATTGTGGAAGTGGAGATGAAGCAGAAAGGAACTCCGCTGCACGATGCCACGGTGATTGGAGATACGGTGGGCGATCCGTTCAAGGATACTTCGTCGGTGGCGTTGAATCCGGTGATCAAATTTACGACCTTGTTTGGATTGCTGGCGGTGGAGTTGGCGGTTACGCTGACTCGCGATCAGGGGCCGATGATCACGAATGTGCTGGCTCTGGCGTTCTTCCTGGTTTCGTTCTTCTTCGTTTACCGGTCGTTTTACGGGATGCGGATTCGAAGCGGAGCTTAGGTTCGATGTTTTTACACACGCCATCCGGCTTTGCTGGATGGCGTTTTTGTTTGTGTGGAAGCGAGTTCAAGAGCTTCAACACGGAGGAACACGGAGTAAACCTGGTCCTTGTGCGATCAGAGGGGACGTTCGCTGAGCGAATAAGAGACGCTAGCTTGGGCCTTTCATTTTGTCCTTTACGCTGTGGGCGAGTTTCTCGATTTCTTCCGCCTTCTTCAGCACTTCCAGCGAGAGAACGTTTTCGGTGGACTTGTCCACGGAATCTTTTAGTTCGACGGCCAGCTTCAGCAGTTTATCGGTGTCGGCTCTTAGCGCAGCCTGGCGCTGCAGGTTGGCTCTCTTGGCCATCTCGCGAGCCTGGCGTTGTTGAACCGGGTCCGCGTCACTGTTCGTCGTAGGCACGCCATTCGGGGGCGGCGGCGGCGGCGCCACCGGCGGGGTTCGGCCCTGGGCGCTGGCAGCGACGGCGACGAGAAGGCCGACGGAAAATATCCAGATGAGATGTTGGAATCGCACGATGTCCTCGGAGACGGGCGTGAATGTGCCCTGCCCGTTGAGGAAAGTATGACACTTTTGCGGGGATGGAGGAAATAGCGGAGCAACGGATTAGGGATTAGGGCAACCCTAACCCCTAACCCCCTTTTTACAGCGAACTCATGTTGGATAGGAACTCAGCGTTTCCCTTGGTTTTGCTAAGTTTGTCGATTAGCAGTTCCATGGCTTCTACCGGTGAGAGCGGGTTGAGGACTTTGCGGAGCACCCAGATTCTGCTCAGGTCTTCACGCGGGATGAGCAACTCTTCTTTACGCGTGCCGCTGCGCTGGATGTCGATGGCGGGGAATACTCGCTTGTCGACCAGTTTGCGTTCGAGGATGATTTCCGAATTGCCGGTGCCTTTGAATTCTTCGAAGATCACGTCGTCCATGCGGGAACCGGTGTCGATCAGCGCTGTGGCGATAATGGTCAGCGAGCCGCCTTCTTCGATGTTGCGGGCTGAGCCGAAGAAACGTTTCGGCCGCTGGAGGGCGTTGGAATCGACGCCGCCGGAGAGGACTTTGCCGCTTGGCGGAACGATTGTGTTGTAGGCGCGTGCGAGGCGCGTGATGGAATCAAGCAGGATCACGACGTCGCGCTTGTGCTCGACTAATCTCTTTGCTTTCTCGATCACCATCTCTGCGACTTGTACGTGGCGGGCGGCGGGCTCATCGAAAGTCGACGAAATGACTTCGCCTTTGACCGACCGCTGCATGTCGGTGACTTCTTCGGGGCGCTCATCGATCAGCAGAACCATCAGAACTACTTCGGGATGATTCGTGGTGATGGA
>JBEKJF010000312.1:0-6100 GCA_050011375.1 Candidatus Sulfotelmatobacter sp. | reverse complement strand
ATTGAAATCGATGGTTGCCCCTGAAGAGAATCCAGTCCCGCTTACGCTGAGAGTAAATCCTGAAGCCCCGGGTGAGACCGCGGTCGGCACGAGTGGCTGATTCAAGAAAGGGACGGGTTTCCCCGGAGCGGTGTTCGAATTGATTTGGATGCTCAAAGGGCTGAAACCGTACGCTCCTGTCGCATCCGTTGCCGTAGCCTCGAAATACCACGTTCCGCCACCAGTCGGCGTGCCGCTGATCACCCCGTTGTTAGGATTCAGCGTTAGTCCGTCCGGAACCGCTCCGCCGACCTCGTAGCCCGTTACAATCGGGCCGTCGTACACGCTCCATTGGAACGGAGGAGTGCCGCCGGTGAAGGCAATAGTTTGGTTGTAGGGTGCGCCTATTGATCCATTGGGAAGCGTCTGCAATGGAATTAGAGGGAGCGGGTTCACGGTGATTTGCAACGATGCGTTTTTCGTCGTGTCTGTAACGGACGTGGCCGTTACGGTCGCCTGTTGGGCGCTCGTGACGTTGGCGGTCGGCGCAGCGTAGGTGACGGACGCCCCTGTTGAATTGCTCAGAGAGCCCGGGCCGCTCAGGCTCCACGAGACTCCTTTCGACGACGTGTCGTTCGCTACGGTGGCCGTGATTGCGACCGTCTGGCTCTGATCAATTGCCTGCGTAGAGGATGGAGACAGGCTCACGGAAATCGGCGGTGAGGAAGGACTCGAACATCCACTTAGAGCCGCTGCCATCGCAACAAGAAACAACGTACCAACGAAGCAGAACAGTCTCACGATGCACCACCACTGCTAACAATTTTCTCTTGAGTGCGAATTATGACACACAATGCTCTTGCGTGCCGGAGATTGCGAGCATCGCGTGGCTAGCGTCGGACCAATCATCGTGCACGGGTTGCGGGTGCGGCGTTTTCTCGGGATTTCCTCGCAGAGTGTTCTCGGCTTACTTTTCCTCCCTTTTGAACAGCCCTCGTGTGACATCCGTCACAGCCAAGGTATTCTCCCCCCGCGTACTCTGGCTAGATTCCGGAATCAGGGATTGGTGTGCCGACGGCGGCACCGACGAAAAACTGTCTCGCCCGGACACCCCATGCTTTATAAGACCCTCAGCGCCGCGGTCTACGGCATCGACGCCAACATCATCCAGGTCGAGGTCGACTGCTCCGGCATCAAGACCGACCAGGACCACTTTCACACGGTTGGCCTGCCCGACGCCGCCGTGCGCGAAAGCCGCGACCGAGTGCGCGCCGCGCTGAAGAACTGCGGCTACGACATCCCGCCCACGCACATCACCATCAACCTCGCTCCGGCCGACATAAAAAAAGAAGGCTCAGGATTCGATCTCCCCATGGCGCTAGGCATCGTAGGCGCCTATGGCGGGCTCACGCAGAAGACCATTGAAGACTGCCTGTTTATCGGCGAGTTGGGTCTCGACGGCGGAGTTCGCGGCATTCGCGGCACGCTCCCGATCGCACTCGAAGCCCGCACGCGCAAAATTTCAAAGCTGGTGGTGCCCGAAGCTAACGCCCGCGAAGCTGCCATGGTTGGCGGAGTCGATGTCTACCCCGTGCGGTCTCTGCTCGATGTAATTCACTTTGTAAACTCCGGCAACGGAATCCTTCCGCTGAAAGCCGATGGCGATGCGCTACTGAAAGAGTCGCAAGAGTTCTTCGTGGATTTCAAAGATGTACGCGGCCAGCAAACTGCCAAGCGCGCCATCGAAATCTCATGCGCCGGCGGTCACAACATATTAATGATCGGCCCGCCCGGCTCCGGCAAAACTATGCTCGCCAAGCGCATGCCCACAATCTTGCCGCCGCTAACATTCGAAGAAGCGCTTGAGACGACGAAGATTCACAGCGTTGCGGGAGTGCTGGATGCGGGGAGCGGGCTGGTGGGCAAGCGTCCGTATCGCTCGCCGCACCACACCATCTCCGATGCCGGACTGATCGGCGGGGGAGTTATACCGCGTCCCGGCGAGGTTTCGCTCTCGCACAACGGGCTGCTGTTTCTGGACGAGCTGCCGGAATTTCCGCGCAACGTTCTGGAGGTGTTGCGACAGCCACTGGAGGATGGTTCGGTAACGATTGCCCGTGCTGCGATGGCGCTAACATTTCCCGCGCGCTTCATGCTGGCCGCGGCCATGAATCCTTGTCCGTGCGGCTTTCGCAATGATCGGACGCGCGAATGCCACTGCACCACTCCCATGATCCAGCGCTACATCTCGAAAATCTCGGGCCCGCTGATGGACCGCATCGACATTCACATCGACGTCCCTGCCGTGAACTACAAAGAGATGCGCTCGACCAACGAGCCGGAAAGTTCCGCAAAGATTCGCGAGCGAGTGATGCGCACCCGTAAAAGGCAGATCGAACGCTTCGCGTCTTCCAAAGAGAAAATCTACTGCAACGCGCAAATGTCATCCCGCCACATACGCACCTTCTGCGAACTCTCCGCGGATTGTGAACGCTTGCTCGAGCGCGCCATGACCCAGCAGGGACTCAGCGCCCGCGCGCATGATCGCATCCTCAAAGTTGCGCGCACGATTGCGGACATCGAAGACACGCCGCAGATCGAACCCAAACACATTGCCGAGGCGATTCAGTACCGCTCGCTAGATCGCACGTATTGGACGTAGGACTGAGAGCCGAGAACTGAAAAAGCCGGGGAGCGATCCCCGGCTTTTCCAGTTCATACGAGCAACTACCAACTCCGGTTAGAGTGGCTTTTGCCGATATCCAGTCAATCCGAACGATGCCAGATGGCATTGCCCTTCGACCTCGACCAGGGAGCACCACGGTTCATACGTGTACCCGAAGTAAGACGAGTTCAGGAACAACGAATTCCCAGACTGTGCGTGCCCGTCGATGTTATTGGTGCCGGACGTTGTGTTCGACAGGAACATCCGGCCTACATAACAGCTGCCGTCCTCGGCTCCGTTCGTGCAAGCCGGGGTGATGTTGAACCAATACTCGCCCGCCGTCAGGCTCACAGGTGTGGTCAAGGTGACCAGCACGGTGAACTCGCTCAGCCCGATAAAGACTCGACCGGTGGTCGCCACGCTAATGGTCCCCGAGCCGGAAGCGATGTCGGTTCCACCACTGCCTGACGAAACGCCGGAACGAATGTCATACGTGGCAGTGTTGGGATCGAAATTCGCGTCTGCCTGTATGTTGAAGAGAATTCCAGTGACCTTCGCCTCGCCCCCAGTGGGAACGTTGAACGAAGCGTAAGTGGAACTCCCGGTTACCAGCAGGGTGTTCTCATCTGAGAAGCCTTCTGCCGTGCCGGCCGTCGTATCGAGATCGCCGCCGTAGAACAAACATGGTGAGCACAATGCTGGCGGAATTCCCGGAGGAGCCAGTTGCTTGGGTACGGTACCGTAACCGTTCGGATTGGCCGCAGGAGCCGGCTTTTCCGCCGCCGCTGCTGTGAGTGTGAGTGCTACCAGTGTCACTGCAAAGAGTAGTTTTTTCATTAGTTGGCTCCTATCACACCGAACGACAGCCAGTCGCACTGTTCCGAGTTCAGGCCGAAGGTCGAATCACACCAGTTGGCGTACGTTGCTCCGAAATACGACGAGTTCAAATACATTTGGCCATCCGGCTGCCAGCTCCCGTTAACGGCATTCGTTTCCTGTGTGGTGTTGGAAGCAAATTGCCGGAATACCGAGCAGCTGCCATCGAGCGTGTTCAGGCACTGGGGTTCCAGGCTGAACCAATATTCCCCCGGCATCAGAGTGACTGTGGGAAACGTAGACGTGACCGTATATTCATACAGTCCGAACGCAGTTCGGCCTGTTGCAGCCACGGTGACGCTGGCGCTGCCAGTCGATACATCGGTTCCGCCGTTTCCTTCCGAGATTCCCTGGCGAATGTCATAAGTCGCCGTGAAAGGATCGAAGGCTGCGGTCGCCAGGACATTAAAAAGAATCCCAGTGACGGTGGCATTGGCGCCGGCAGGAATCGTGATCGCACCATAGGTCTGACTTCCGCCGGAGATGAGCAGAGTATTCTCGTCCGAGAATCCATCTGCGTTAGCGTCGCTTGGGTTGAGGTCGCCACCATAGAACAAGCATGGATCGCACGACGGGGGAGCTTGCGGTGCACGCGTGCTTTTGTGTACCTGGGCTTTTTTCGACGGATCGCCAACCCGGCTTAGCACCGGGGATGGCTTTGTATCCGCCGCCGCGGAGAGGGCAATCAGCATCATTACTGACGCTGCTACTAAAAGCAGTCTTTTCACTAGTGTTCCTCCTCTGGGGTCTTTCATACCAACGAGAAACGATTTTTGCTTTCGCCAAAATCGCCCGCCGAGTCTATGCCCTCTTCCTTCTGAATGCAATGGAGAAAAAAGTACCTACCTTTGTGAATCCCGCGCTGCGCAAGCCTTTTGCTGCCCTCGTTGAGCTGTAGCCGCCAAGCGGCGCAAGAATGCAACCCAAAGCCTGCCGAGCTTGCCGAACGGACGCAAGCCTTGGGGGAACGATTTGGGAATGTACAGCCGACATCGCCGCGAAATACACTCCGCCCAAGCGCCAGAGACACAATCCACCTTTGTCCGACTGCCGCGGGAGCGCCAACGACAAATTCCAAACCTCGTCACTTCGAATCGAATCCGGAGCGTCGGCGACAGTTGTAGGGAGGAATCTCGTTCATTTTCCCTGCGCCATCGTCTGCAGCCGACGGAAAAGAACGGCGAATCTCAAACGAGTACCCTCCCGCTTCGGGACCTGTTAACAATCTAGGTACGTAAAAATGCGTAAAAACTATTGACCTCCCTCTCATTTCCGGGTACATTGGCTTGTTCCACGGACTTCCGAGTCTCTAGGTCTTATTGTGAGACATCTCGACCTGTGAGCCCAAATCAGGAAAAACGAGCATCTTCGGAGCCCCGTCAAGCATCTATTCTGGGTAGGAATTGCGCTAACTCCTTTTAAAACCTTAATGGAATCAGTGGCTTAGGACGGCTTGTGGGGTTCTGGCCAGTTTCCCGAGGGCAGGGACGAACGCGAAATGCCCATACTTAATAAGGAAGGAGCACACAGACATGCGCTCTGATCGTGTCTTTGACGCTTTACAGACTTTACGGAATCGTTATATGCTTTGTCAGCTCGCCTCCAAGGCCACGCGAAAGTTCCATCGGCCCAGCACCAGAATCCAGGAAACGATGAATGGTGTTCTGGACCGCATCGCCGGCAAGGAACGGCAGGAAGTTCTGTCCGAGCCGGAGAATTTTGCTGAGGCACAACGACGGGCTGCTTAAGGCAGCCCTGTCCGCCTGCCTCCTTGAAGTAGTACTTTTGGATCCTGTATTTTTGGATTTTGTCTTCCCTGAATACCCTCCTTTGAAAATCTCCCGCAGTCACTAACGAATCACTCTTAGTGCACGGGTTTAGGTGAATCATGACCATTGCTGAACTGAAAGAAAAGAACATCACCGAGCTGACCAAGATCGCAAGGACCTTGGAGCTGCCCGGCGCCAGCGGGCTCCGCAAGCAGGATCTCATATTTAAGATCCTGCAGGCGCAAAGCGAAAAAGAAGGACACATCTTCGCCGAAGGCGTCCTCGAAATTCTGCCCGATGGCTACGGTTTCCTCCGCTCGCCCGATTACAACTACCTCCCCGGCCCCGACGACATCTATGTCTCGCCGTCGCAAATCCGCAAGTTCGACCTGAAAACCGGCGACACCATCAGCGGGCAAGTCCGCCCGCCGCACGAAGGCGAAAAGTATTTCGCGCTCGTCAAAATCGAAGCCGTCAATTTCGAATCACCCGACGAAGCCCGCAACAAAATCCTCTTCGACAATCTGACGCCGCTGTATCCGCAAGAGCGCCTCAAGCTCGAAACGACGCGCGAGAATTCCAGCGCGCGCGTAATGGATTTACTCACGCCACTCGGCAAGGGCCAGCGCGGCTTAATCGTTTCACCTCCGCGCGCCGGCAAAACCATGCTGTTGCAAAACGTGGCCAACTCCATCACCACGAATCATCCCGAAGTAGTTCTGATGGTTCTGCTGATCGATGAGCGCCCCGAAGAAGTCACCGACATGCAGCGGTCGGTCAAAGGCGAAGTCATTTCGTCGACTTTCGATGA
>JBEKJF010000311.1:0-6102 GCA_050011375.1 Candidatus Sulfotelmatobacter sp. | reverse complement strand
GGCGTGATCGAAGGCAGCAGCTTCATCGACAAGGGCACGAGCGAAATTTCCTGCTCGAGCTTGCGGAAGGCCGCTTCGTTCATGCGAATGCCGCCGAGGTTGTAGCTGATGAGGTCTTCAGGATTCTCCGCGTCGTCTTTTGAAACTTCGCCGGCTTTGGAACCCTCGTTCGCCTTCGCGGGCTCGACGCCAGACTGGAAGACGAAGACGTGAAACGGACCGGCCTGCGATTCCATTATTTTGCGGGCGCGTTTGTTGCAGGAAGAAAGGCGGTCGCTCTCGTTCAGCGCTTCGGAGATCATGATCTGATGCTCGCCATCCATCAGGTAAAGCGGCGCTGCCTCCTGTAGCGTGATGCCCACGCCCAGTTCAAGTTCGGGCATGCCCGAGCGCTGCATGAGTTCGTTGTAGCCGCGCACGATCTCGATGATCTCGCGGGCCAGCACGCAGGCGCGGCTCACGGCAAGTTCGGGCTCGCCGGTGCGCTCGAGGATCGCGAGGATGATGGCATCGCCCTCGAGAAAAACTTTCTGCGCTCCATACTTCGAGAGCAACTTGTTCACCGGATCATAAAAATTCAAGCTGAAGTAAGACGCGGGATTCAGTCCCTTTTCCATCAGCGTGCGCGTGAGCTTGGTGGAGTCGCGCACATCGGCCTTGAGCACCACATGCCGCAACACGCGATCTTCTTCCGGTTTCTGCTCTTCAGGCAGAAGGAATTCGTAGAGCGTTCCGTTCATGCGGGAAAGCTCACGCAGTTTCTCGGTGCTGACCACGTTCACAGAATCGAGCGCTGCATTCAGCACTTCCAGTCGCCGCAGATCGCGATGATACTGAGAAAAGTCCTGCAGAAAGCGCGCCGCAACTTTCGCCCGCTCGGAGCCGCGACAGCCCGCGACCTTGGCGACAGCGGCATAAAGACTGTTCGGCGAGAGCTTGCCATGCTCCTGAATCATGCGCTCGACGCGGTCACATTCGGGGCGAGAGAGAAGAGCATTCTTCAACTGCTGCGGATTGATTCGCGGCGCGTACTGGCTAAGCAATGGCACCGTATGATACGAGGCGATCACGCACTCCATAACCTGCTCGTCTTCGAGCAGACGAACCCACTTCGCGAGCCGGTTCTGCTGGGCAATTCCTTCCGCGGTGGAATCGTCGGGCGTGCCAGTTCCCACGAGAGCTCGAGCGTTCTCAGGAGCGCATATCCAGCCATCGATAGTTTCAGCCGTAGTCGCTTCCCCGAATAGCGAGCGCACGAAGGCCCACAAAATATCCTGCAGATGATGATAGCGATCGGGATCGCGATCCCAATTGCCAAGCATCACGTAATGTTCGGCGCAGAGGTAGTCGTCGCGGCCATCTTCGGAGAAAGCCAGGCGATTCAGAAACAAGCCATAGCTGGCGAGATTTGCGCTTCCCGGTTCGCCCGTCTTGTTGTCACTCACTTGAGCTTCGCTGGCTCTTGCTGCGCTGGCTTTCGCTTCTCCGGTCTTCGCTTCTCCAAATAATGACCGCCGCATGCGCGCCAGCGTTTCCTTCTCGATCTCGCGCACGGTTTCGAAAAGATCCTGTCCTGTCTTGCGCAGGATGATTTTCTTACGAACCTGGAATGCTGCCACGCGCTCGCGGTACTCGACTGCTTTGCCTTCGCGTATGCCCTCGTAATTCTTGAGCAGAACGCGGCAACGCTCCAACACTTGCGCGAACTGCTGATGCATTTCGGTGCGGAGAAACTTGGTCACGGCCATGCGCGCCAGCAGGTCGATGGAAATATTTTCTTCCTTCTTGGCGCGATTGAGAGCCGCAAGATGGAGTTCGGCAAGCAGCGGCTTCCAGTCGGATTTTTCGATTGGCGCGCGGGGCTTTCCGGCAGCGGCGTTTCTCATCCACGAAGGTCCCTGCGTTTTCGGCGGAGCTTCAGCGGAAATCAGCCCTTCCATTTCGCCATGGCGCGCGATCAATCGCATCACGTGCGTGCGCGTAGCTTCCACAAAGCGCGGGCTCAGGACTACATCGTGCCGCAAGTTGTCGACTCCGACCGCGAGCCCTTCGAGCGCAATCGACGGCGCGGCCGCAGTCAGTTCCGGCAGATCCGGTTTGTCGGGCTCTTTGCCGAGGCGGAAGATGGGGAATCTAGGCATCGTATACACTGCGAGAATTATTGGAAGCTACTGATTACACAAGTACATGTCGAGGCTAGCACGCGTGCGGCGGCGGCTAAAGTTACCTCGGTTATGCGCATGAGTGCCCGGTAGAATTCCTGGCATGTATACGCCTCAAGCTGGAATTTTCGCTCTCGGAACATCTTCGCGACTTCGTGCCTTCCGTTGAAAGTCTGCGGCGCTTGCGGTAAGGCAGCCGCGAACGCACGCTGGAAATTGACAATCGCCACAGCGCTCTGGTTTTATTCAATGACGCTCAAGGATTTCGGCATGTTGGCTGGCATTCGGACTCGCGAACTGCGCAAGATTTATACTTCACCGCCTCCGCTTGCCTCGGGCGGCGGCTTTGGTTTCGGTGCGGGAAGTGGTAAAGGCAAGAAGCAGCCGAAGGCAGAAATTGTTGCACTCGACGGCCTTTCGCTTGAGGTTTCACCGGGAGAAATCTTCGGCCTGCTCGGACCGAACGGCGCAGGCAAGTCGACGACCGTGGGAATTCTCACTACGCGTGTGCGGCCGACCGGCGGGCAGGCATGGATTGGCGAGCATGAGGTGTGGCTGGCACAGGTTGCGGTCAAACGGCTGATCGGAGTAGTTCAGCAGCGTCCCAATCTTGATTTTGCTCTTACTGCCCGTGAAATTTTGCTTTTTCATGGCGCGTATTTCGGAATCGATTCGAAAGTCCGAGCGGAGCGTGCGGATGCGCTGCTCGATCGATTCAAACTGCGCGACCGCGCCGATCAGATGGTGCGAGGATTCTCCGGCGGAATGATGCAACGGCTCTCCATTGCGCGGGCGATGATGCACGATCCTCAGGTGCTTTTTCTGGACGAACCGAGCGCTGGCCTCGACCCGCAAACTCGATTGCTGCTCTGGGAAATCATTCGCGAATACAACCAAAGCGGAAAAACCATTCTGCTGACTACGCACAATATGGAAGAAGCGGACGCGCTCTGCCAGCGTCTGGCGATTATCGATCACGGACGCAACATTGCGCTGGGCACTCCCAGCGAGTTGAAGGAGTCGGTTCCGGGAGGGTATTTGCTCAGGCTGCGCTTTGGCGGGCTCTCGGAAGAACTGGTGCAGCGGCTTAAGACATTGGCCGGGGTGAGAGAAGTGCGCGTGACCTGGTACGACCCAGAGCGGTGGGGCGCAGACCAATTCGACTCCGCCGACGTGTACGCCGACCGCGGCGGTCCGCTGGTCCCTGAGATTGCTAATCTGGCCACGGGAGCAAAAGTTGAATTGCGCGACGTGCACATTTCAGAACCGAGCCTGGAAAATCTTTTCCTGCACCATACTGGAAGGAGTTTGCGCGATTGAACTGGAAAACGTTTTTTGCTTTGCTCTCTCGCGATGCTCACGTTGCCCGCCGCAACGTCGTTCCGCTGATCCTGCAAACTTTCTTGCAGCCCATGATGTTCGTATTCATTTTTGGCCGCGTGATGGTAAGCAGCGGCTACATGCCCGCAGCCTACAAAAGCCTGCTGCTGCCAGGGATCATGGCGATCAGCATGGTGTTCACGGGCGTCTGGGCAGTAGCCATGCCGTTGATTGCCGAATTCCAATTCACGCGCGAGATCGAAGACCGGCTGCTGGCGCCGATGGATATCTCCTGGCTAGCAATCGAGAAGGTATTTTTTGGCACGATGCAAGCGCTGGTTGCCGGCCTCGTGGTCATTCCGGCGGCGTGGCTGTTGCTGCGGCCAGTGGATTTGAGCCTGAGCTCTCCGCTCACTTTTGCCTGCGTTACCGTGCTGGTGGCGCTCTTCTCGGCCTGCGGCGGCCTGGCTCTTGGATGCAGCATCAGCCAGACCCACATCGGGCTGATGTTCAGCATGGTGCTGACTCCGATGATTTTTTTTGGCTGCACTTATTATCCTTGGAGCGCGCTGGCGCATTTTCCCATCTTGCAGAAGATCGTTCTGGTGAATCCGCTGGTTTACGCGAGCGAGGGGCTGAGAGGTACGCTGGTGCCACAGTCCCCGCATTTGCCGGTGCCGGTTGTGCTGATCGCTTTGTCGCTGTTTGACTTGCTGCTGCTGGTGGCGGGGCTAAGGCAGTTTCAGCGGAAGGCCGTCAGCTAAGGAGAAAGTGCGGCTTGTGCTTCGGTATTTTCTCACGAGACAATCCGGTTCAAACTCTCTGCTTTCCTTCCCAGTGTAAAATCGATGGCGACGCGGGAGCCTTGTCTGTCGTCTAAAGTTTTATCACGAGGCAAAAACAGGAGAACTAAAAAATGATTGGCTTCTCCGTGAATGGCAAGCGGGTCGATCTCGAGGTCGATCCTTCCACTCCGCTGCTGTGGGTGATTCGCGAGCAGCTTGGCCTCACCGGAACAAAGTATGGATGCGGAATGGCGCAATGCGGCGCCTGCACGGTGCACATCAATGGAGAGGCGGTGCGGTCGTGTGTCGCGCCTGTGTCGCGTGCGGCCGGCACATCGGTGACCACCATCGAGGGGTTGTCGCCGGATCTCAGCCATCCGCTGCAGCGAGCGTGGCTGGAGGAAGATGTTCCGCAATGCGGCTATTGCCAATCGGGACAACTGATGAGCGCGGCGGTGCTGTTGCGCGAGAAGCCCGCGCCCAGCGACGAGGATATTGACGAGGCGATGACCGGCAACATCTGCCGCTGCGGAACTTATCCGCGCATTCGAAAAGCGATTCACCGGGCGGCTGCGATGGTGGCGAAGGGCGGTGCGCGATGATTCGTCAGAAGATGGTGAGTGAGAATGCGAGCGGAGGGATTCAGCGGCGGGATTTTCTTAAGGTCACTGTTGCGGCAAGTGGCGGCTTGCTGATCGGCTTTCATTTTTTTGGAGTCAGTCAACTCGCATCGGCGCAGGCATCTTCCGCGAGTTCTTTTATGCCGAACGCGTTTGTGCGCATCGGCACCGATGAGAACATCACGGTGATCGTGAACCATTCGGAGATGGGACAAGGCGTCTATACTTCGCTGCCCATGCTGCTGGCCGACGAACTTGACGCCGATTGGAGCAAGATTGGGTACGAGCCTGCCCCGGTCGATCCCAAATACAACCATCCTGTCTTCGGCGTGCAGATGACGGGGGGAAGTTCGAGCGTGTATTCGGGACTACAGCAGTTCCGCCAGGCCGGTGCTGCCGCGCGCGCGCTGCTGATCGCTGCCGCCGCGCAGCAGTGGAATGTGGACGCGAGCGCCTGCCGTACAGAATCGGGCGCGGTGTTCAATGGCACTCGCAGGTTATCGTATGGCCAACTCGTGGGCGCTGCGGCAAAATTAACTCCGCCCGCGAACGTTCAACTGAAAGATCCTAAGGACTTCAAGTTAATCGGCAAGCCGCTCAAGCGCCTCGACACTTCCGTAAAAATAAACGGCTCGGCTGAATTCGGCATCGATGTGAAGCTGCCGGGAATGTTGACGGCGGTGATCGCTCGCCCTCCAATTTTCGGGGCGAGCGTGAAGAACTTCGACGATACGCGGGCGCGCTCGATGCCCGGAGTGCGGAAGATTGTCGCGATTCCCGCCGGAGTTGCCGTGATCGCCGACACATTCTGGCAGGCGAAAGTCGCGCGCGACGCTCTGCGTGTTGAGTGGGACGAAGGCAAGATGGCGAACTTCAACACCAGCACAATGATGCAGGACTTTCGTGAACGCGCAAAGACTCCCGGCCCCGGCGTGCGCAAGGACGGCGATGCAGACGGTGCGTTCGCTAGTGCGGCGAAGAAGATCGATGCAGTCTACGAAGTTCCTTACCTCTCACACCTGATGATGGAACCGCTCAACTGCGTGGTGGATTTGCGCGCAGACTCATGCGAGGTGTGGACGGGCTCGCAGTTTCAGACTGTAGACCGTGCAAATGCCGCGAGAATCGCGGGGCTGCCGACCGAGAAAGTCCAATTGCACACCACGTTTCTTGGTGGAGGCTTTGGACGCCGGGCGAATCCGCAGTCGGATTTTG
>JBEKJF010000310.1:0-6129 GCA_050011375.1 Candidatus Sulfotelmatobacter sp. | reverse complement strand
ACGGAGCCAGGTGTTCCAGCCACTGGTCAATGTCTTCTATGAGACCGCTCTCATTGTCGTTCACATAGACGCCCGCGGTGATGTGCATGGCCGAGATCAGGACCATCCCCTCTTTAACCCCGCTCTTGCGCACGATTTCTTCCACCTGCGGAGTGATGTGCACGTATGCCCGGTGCGTCTTGGTATGAAACTTTAGGTATTCCGTAAGGATTTTCATTTGTCATTCCCGTCTGCGGAGATTCTACCCGAGCCGGCAAGAACGCTTGCGACTGAACAAGATTGCCTGCAATGACCTGAAGTAACCAATCCACCCACTACAGAAAATTAGAGTCCTGCCGAAGATGACTGGAGAGGCGTGTGCGCAGGCTTGTTGATGCCGGCTGCACAGGAGCCCTGGATAAGCTCCACCAGCCTTTCCCTCGGCAAAATGAGCGAACGGTTGGTTAGCCCGGAACCGAAAAAGGAGAGTCGACATGCGGGCCTATAGCCTGAGTCAAAGCCGAATATTAAGCTCGAATTGGAGGCCAAGTCGCTGCTTGGCTTTGCTTATGATTTTCGCTCCCTACGGGGTCACCCAACAAACCACACCCGTGCAGAACTCCGGGACTCAGAGCGCAGACCTCGGTTCCCTGGACCTGGAGCAACTGATGGATGTAAAGGTTACGACCGCATCTCTCTTCAGCGACAAGCTTTCCCAAGCTCCCGGCATCATGTCAGTGGTTACCCGGGACGAATTGAGCCGCTTCGGCGGCTTAACTCTCGGGGAAGTGCTGGATCGCGTTCCCGGGTTGACCCAATCCAGCCAATATTTCACCGACCGCAGCCTGGTTGCCGTGGATGGGGACCAGACCAAGACTTCGGGCGCGCATATTCTTTTCCTCATCAACGGGCGCCCGACCCGGGAGGTGATGGAAGGCGGAATTATTTCCGATTTGCTGGAATCGTTTCCTGTAGAAATTCTGGAGCGCATTGAAATTATTCGCGGACCCGGTTCGGTGCTCTATGGGTCGAACGCTTTCTCTGCCGTCATAAACCTGATTACCCGCAAGGCGGAGGGAAACGATGCCGGCATCCACGGTCTCGTGGGACCTGACGGCGCTCTATCTTCGTCCGGGCACTTTCTCTATAAGCGCGGAGATTTCAGCATGGTGGGAGCTTCGCAGATTCACGAAGCACCCAATTGGAACATTCACTATCTCGTTCCCCCTCCCCTGCAAGACAACCCGGACGCTCCGCCCGAACCCCCCTTCCACAACGTTACTCAGGTCGACCGGGGTACGGGCGACTATCTGGGCATCAACTACAAGGGATTCAGTGCAATGTCGGCCTTCACCGAGTGGCAGACCGAAGCCTACGTGCAAGGCGCAGTGGGAGAAACCCGGCAAGCGCGAGAATTCGGCGATCTGGGTTACGAACACAAAGTCCGCGACAACTGGGACATGACCTTCAATTTCGACTACACGCGGACGACTTTTATAACGTTCGCCTATCCCTATACCGACCGGGATTCCAACGAGATTGTTGCGGAATGGACGAACCTGATTACGCTCACCTCCAAGGACCGCCTGACGGCCGGCATGCTGTTCCACCGCATCTCCGGAACGGAGGTGGCCAGCATCGACCATGCTGCGCAGGATGCGGGCGGCAGCCGTCCGGCGGGTGGATTCTACGCCCAGGTCGATCACCAGTTATTGGCCAGCGTGAAACTGATTGCCGGCTTCCAATCCAATAAATTCGCGAACATTCCCTTCTCCACCGTTCCCAGGGTCGGAATGATCTGGAATCCATCGCACACGGTCAGCGTCAAGGCGCTATATGGCGAGGCGTTTCGCCCGCCCAGCCTGGACGAAACCACACTCAATCTTCCCGACATTCACGGCAATCCCAACCTTGTACCCGAAATCGTCGAGACCGTCGACCTGGGCTTGACCTTGCAGTACACCCACCTTCAGCTCGGCGCCGACTATTTTCACAACCACCAGATTCACAGCATCATTACTGTCGGCGAAGCTCCCATCATCTACGAGAACCTCGGCGGAGTCGTATTTGATGGCGTCGTAGCCGAAGGCAAATACTATTTTCGCAAGGACTTCTTCACCCAAGGCTCCTTTCTCTTTCAAACCAATCACGACCAGACTGGGGCGAGCAATGTCACACCCATTCCAAATTATGGTTTTAAGACGGGTATGAGTTATGAAAGCCATCGCGGGCTGGTCTTTGGCCTTTTTGATGTCTCCGACGGAAAACCCAAGCCCTACGCTTTCAATGTCAATCCGTTAACCAGTTGGCGCCACAGCCTTAACGCGGAAGTGCGTCAGGACGTTTCCAAGTACCTGCACATGCCAGAAAAAAACAGTGTTGCGATCGCCGCGCATGCCAACGATCTCTTGAATCAAAACGTCTGGCTGCCGGGCTTTGGCTTCTTCAACATCGACAGCATTCCCGTGCAACAGGGCCGTACGATCTACGCCGGATTGGAGTTCTCGTACGGCAAGCGCTAACCACGGCTTGCGCCGCAGGGCGATCAGGAATGAGCGCAACAGACCGGGAGAGATATGGGCGACTTCTGAACCATAGTCTCTATTCAGCGTACCGACGAATCTCAGGCGCCCCGGCCGCGCAGGAGTCCCAGGAACCCTCGACCTCGCCAGGGTTCTCCGGCCGAGCCAAGCTTGGTCGAGGGGAATGCCGAGAGGAGCGAAGAGCGCGAATGTCACGCAAAGGGGGTGCAATTTACAGAAATCCCGCCCTCCTGCTGGGGCTCGCCCTCCTAGCAATCGCGCGGCTGGCGCCGGGGCAGCAGGATGCCACGGAAGACCGGGTAAAAGCCGCCTATCTTTTCAATTTCGCAAAACTCGCGGAGTGGCCCGGCTCCGCTTTGCCCGACGGTCCGTCTCCCCTGGTAATCGGAGTCAGAGGCGGAGATGAAGAGTTTCTTGGCGTCTTGAGGGCGGTTGTCGCAGGCAAGACCGTCGGAACCCATGTGCTGGTGGTTCGGTCGGTGACCTCTGCGGAAGACATGAAATCCTGCCAGATCGTTTTCTTCCGCGTGTCGGAAAAAAAGAATGTGGCGGCCGCCATCGAGGTTCTTACGCACGGCGTGCTCGTGGTAGGTGAGGATGAGAACTTTCTGCGGCTAGGCGGCATGGTCAATCTGGTGCGGGATCATGGAAGCGTCCGCTTTGAAGTCAATCCTGAAGCGCTCGACCGTTCGCAGATCCATTTCAGCTCGAAAATTCTGGCGCTGGCCAAGGCCGGCTACGGGCCTTCCAACACTCCCGCATCAACCCCTCCAGTGGAGGGAACTCGGCAAGTCGTGCGCAGCAGTGAACCGGAGTACCCAGCCCTCGCAGAGCGCATGAAATTGACCGGAACCGTGCAGGTGCAGGCCGTAGTGAAGCCGGATGGAACGGTGAAAGAAGTGAAGATTCTCGGCGGCCACCCTTTGCTCGCAGCTGCCCTGGTAAGCGCGGTCATGCAATGGAAATATCAGGGGGCGCCGAAAGAAACCGAGGAATTAGTCAAGTTCACCTTCGGTCCGCGGTGAACTCTGGTCGAAGCAAGAGCTTAGCTTTCGGTATCGGTTTCGTCCTGCGCGCATTGGTGCCGCGCGAATTGAAGTTTGAGGTTTTCCACGGCTCCGCCCACCCGCTTCAACACCTCGAGGGGAACTTTGAACTCACGATTGCACATCGTGCATACCGCAATCGCTGGCGTAGTTCCAAGCCACTTCAGGACGCGAAGATTGCGTTTTGGCATGAAGCAATCCTACCCCTGTTCTGAAAGAAGGGATCCGAGCTGGCGGGCATGGGTGCGACGTTAGCGTGGGTCATCGGCTTGGGCTTCCACGTAGGAGCGCAGAATGGCATTCATGCGGGTCTGGTAGCCTTTGCCGTGCTTCTTGAACCATTGCACGACGTCGTGATCGACGCGAATCGTGAGGCGGTCTTTAGGTTCAGGCAGACTCAGCTTGGCTGTGGCCCAGAACGATTTGTCCAGCTTGGGGATGTCCGAGAAGTCGATGTCGGAATCCGGCATGGCTCGTAATCGCTTGAAGTCAGTCGCGCCTTTGGATCGACCGCGTGAAGTGGTTCGCGTAGTCTTGCCTTTCATCGCGATGAGCCCTCCTGGCCGAGATAATGCGGCGGTGTTCGCCGCGGATTACATAGACCACGACGATCTCAATGCCCTCGATGAGACCGATGGCCAGTACGCGGTCCTCGCCATGACTTCGCCGCGCTTTCTCGAACACCGGCCGATCAAAAATCCGCAGCGCATCTTGAAAGTCGATGTGGTGCTTGGCGAGGTTGGACCGCCACTTGCTCTCGTCCCACTCGAAAAGCATAGGTGCGGCTCCGACCGGGCCGAAGCCGCGCCCTTAACCCATACTCGTTTAGAATATCAAAGTATGCACAGGATGTACATACTCTGTTGGGCAGGAGCGTGCGTCAGGAATTCCTACCGCATGGTCTCTTCAATCTCAGAAATCCAGTCCGGCCGCTTCAACACTTCCCGCGGCTTGGGACCATCCGCCGCTCCCACAATCCCGTCGTGCTCCATCAGATCGATCAGATGCGCGGCGCGCCCGTATCCAATGCGCAGCCGCCGCTGCAGCAGGGAAGTGGACGCCTTGCCGAACTCCACCACCAGCTTCACCGCATCCTGATACACCGGATCATCCTCGGCGCTATCTCCCGGTCCGTCAGCGCCGCCGCTGGCGGCTTGCCGCTCGTCCTGCGGAGCTTCCAGGAACTGCTGCTGATATTCCGCCGAACCCTGCGCCTTCCAGAATTCCACCACCGCCGCAATCTCTTTCTCCGTAACCAGCGGCGCATGTAAGCGATGCACCCGCGCCGATCCCGAAGGCAGATAAAGCATGTCGCCCTTACCCAGCAGCGCTTCGGCGCCGTTGGCATCAAGAATGGTGCGCGAGTCCACCTTGGTTGCCACGCGAAACGAAATCCGCGCCGGAAAGTTCGCCTTGATCAATCCCGTAATCACGTCCACCGACGGACGCTGCGTAGCCAGCACCAGATGAATGCCCACCGCTCTTGCCATCTGCGCCAGCCGCGTAATCGACTCTTCCACGTTGGACGAATCGAGCATCATCAAATCCGCCAACTCATCGATGATGATCACGATGTAAGGAATTGGCTTGTCATCAGAATCTTCCTCAAACAAGCTAGGTGTCCCGCCATTATCAAACAGCCGATTGTACTGGTCGATATTGCGCACGCCCTTCGCCGCCAGCAGCTTCAGCCGCCGCTCCATCTCGCGGACAGCATTGCGCAAAGCATTCGCCGCCAGCTTCGGTTCGGTAATGATCGGCGTAAATAGATGCGGCACGCCTTCATAGTTACCCAGTTCGAGCCGCTTCGGATCCACCAGAATCAACCGCACCTGCTCCGGCGTAGCCTTATACAAAATCGACATGATGAAAGCGTTGATCGCCACGCTCTTGCCCGCGCCGGTCGAACCCGCGATCAGAAGGTGCGGCATCCCCGCCAGGTCCGCGACCACAATGCGCCCGTTAATATCTTTGCCCAGAGCCAGCGTCAGCTTCGACTTGTGGCCCATGAACTCCTGCGATTCAATGTTCTCCCGCAGCCAGATAATCTCGCGCTCGCGATTCGGCACCTGAATGCCCACGGTCGATTTCCCGGCCATGCGCTCGATCAAAATGCTCTCAGCCTTCAACGCTAAACAAAGATCGTCAGTGAGATTCGTAATGCGGCTGTACTTGACTCCAGCGTCAGGCTTGAACTCAAACGTAGTGACCACAGGCCCCGGATTGATCTGCGTGATCTGCCCATGCACATCGAACTCGGCATACTTTTCCGTGAGCACCTGCGCCAGCAATTTCAGTTCGCCGGCATCCACCACTCCCTGCTCATCCGGACGCTGCAGCAAACTACTCGATGGCAACTTGTAGCCGCCAGCCGCAATTTTCGGCATGGTCGTCTTCGGCTTGTGATCGCTGTCCGCCCGCTCCGTCACCTCAGGGTCAACTGCGGCTTCCACCTCAACCAACGACGCAGGCAGAATTCCACCCGTAGCTGACGCGTCTTCCGCAACCTCCGGCTCCAGCATCCGCTCAATACCAGTACGCCGCACCTCCGGAGCAACCCT
>JBEKJF010000309.1:0-6150 GCA_050011375.1 Candidatus Sulfotelmatobacter sp. | reverse complement strand
ATGGTCGCGCACGTGACTGTGCCGGCGCTCGATTCAGACCCGAACCATGTCGCGACGATTTCGCCGACGATCGTTACTGACTTGCTCGAAAAACAGCTGGGCTTCAAAGGGATCATCGTCACCGATGCGCTTGACATGGCCGGGCTGACGCACCTTTTCGCGAACAATATCGGGCGGGCTGCGGTCGAGGCTTTCAAGGCTGGGAACGATATGTTGATCATCCCCGCCGATTTTCCTGCTTCTTATAACGCCATGGTGCAGGCGGTTCAGTCGGGTGAGATCTCGCGCGAGAGGCTTGATCGGTCTGTGCTTAAGATCTTGAAGGCAAAGGCTTCTCTCGGCTTGCAGGACGCCCGCCTGGTGGATGTGAACGCGCTCGCCAACGTGGTCGCCAGGCCCGCGAATCTGGCTTTCGGGCAGCAGGTGGCCGATTCTGCGATTACGCTGGTGCGCGACAATGGCAAAGTTCTGCCGCTCAAAGCTTCACCAAAGAATGCGGGAACCGCGAAGGGTGCGCTTCCGTATACCACAATAGAGGAGACGCGCGATCAGGTGGTCGCGGTGCTTTTCTCCGACGATGTGAGGACGGACGCGGGGCGCGCTTTCGCGCGGGAATTTCGCGGACGAATCCCGGATGCGCACCTGATTTATGTGGACCCGCGAATCGCCGCTGGCATGAGCGATGAAGTGCTGAAGGCGGTGGCCGAAGCTAAGACCGTGGTGGCCGCTGTTTATGTGGTGCCGACGGCGGGCAAGGTGGGGAACTCGGTAGCGATGGCGGATGCGACCGGAGCGCTGCTGCAACAGATGTTGGATCGCGGCGCGGAAAAGACTGCGGTCGTCGCCATGGGCAACCCGTATCTTGCGGCGGCGTTTCCGGCGATAGAGAATTACATGTGTACGTTTTCGAATGCTTCGGTTTCGGAGACGGCGGCGGTGAAGGCGCTGTTTGGGGAAATTGCGATTCGCGGGCATCTGCCTGTGAGCATTCCGAATGTGGCGCAGCGCGGCGCTGGGATTGAGCGTGCGGCGCAGGTTGGCAGCGGAGGGTCTCAACATGAACAGAAATAATTTCGCGGCATTTAGCACCGTCGCGGCTAGCCTCGCGGCGCTACTGCTCCTGCCGGCGTGCAGTGTGAACGTGAAAAAAGAGGGCAACGGGCAAGACAAGCAGGTGGACGTCAAGACGCTTTTCGGAGGCGTTCACGTCAGCAAGCAGGCTGATATTTCCGATATCGGCCTGGCGGTTTACCCCGGCGCTCACTTGAAAGAGAAAGATTCTGACGGCAGCGATAAGAGCGCTAATGTAAATATTTCGGGCTTCGGTTATGGAATTAAAGTTGTGGCGCTCGAGTATGAATCCGACGATGCGCCGGACAAGGTGCTCTCGTTCTATAAAGATCAGTTGAGAAAGTACGGCCACGTGCTCGAATGCCACACCTCGCATCTGAACCTGGACATGAAAAAGGGACACCGGGCCATGCACGATTCGAACGAGTTGACTTGTGATGGCGAGCACGGCAGCAACGTGGAACTGAAGGCCGGCAGGGAAGATGATCAGCACATTGTGGAAGTCGAACCGGAAGGTAAGGGATCTAGCTTTTCGCTGGTTTTCGTGCGACTGCACGGCAAGGATGCCGATATTTAGTGGAGGGAAGTTATGTTTCGACGGTTCTCGCGTTCAATTTTCGTAGTGGCATTTGGCGTCGTTCTGGCAATAGGTGTCTGCTCTGCACAAGATCAGAAATCAGACAGCGATCAGAATAAGCATCTTGATATTCAGAGTTCGGCGGGCGATCTTCACCTGGGCAACGATGCCGACGCTCGCAAGGCCGGATTGCCACTCTATCCCGGAGCGCGGCCACGCCGCGACAAGGAGGACAGCGATCCCGTGAACCTGGGGCTACTCACCGAGGCTTTCGGCTTCAAAATTGTGGTTGCGAAATATGAATCGGAGGACGCGCCGGACAAAGTTATTTCCTTCTATCGCGACAAGCTGAAGAAATACGGGAAGGTTCTGGAATGCCACACGCGCGAACATGGCGGCGATACCCACGCTGACATCGACGACAAGGATTCTGACTCTCGAAAGAAAGAGTTGAAATGTGATGGCGATAATACTGGCCCGGTTACTGAACTGAAAGTCGGGCGGGAGGATAACCAGCACGTAGTCGCTATCGAACCGCGCGACGGCCACGCTGGTTCAACCTTTGCTCTGGTCTACGTTTACACGCGGGGCAAGCAGGGGGATATTTGATCGGGTGGAACTGAATTGAGACTTTCCAACTTTGCGCACTGTTTGCGGATGAGTGTAATTGCAGCAGAAACACGAAAGCCCCGGTAGTCATCCGGGCCTTGAAACTGGTACTGGACACTGCCTGTCAGTTTTTATCATAGACTTCTTGCATTCGGTGTCAAGCCTGCTGGAACCGACGTCTACGCGCCTGCGCTCTGGCCCTGAAACTTTACCTCGACCAACTTGCGATCTTCGTCCGATACCTGGAACATGGCGCGCGGTTTCAGGCTCATGAAGCTGGCCACAAAGACTTCGGGGATCTGGCCGATGCGCGTGTTGTAGGTGTTGACGTCGTCGTTGAAGAATTCGCGGCGGTCGGCGATGCGCTCTTCGAGTTCCGTGATGCGCGTCTGCAGCTTGAGAAAGTTTTCGTTGGCCTTGAGTTGCGGATAATTTTCCGCGACGGCGAACAAGCCGCGCAGCGCGCCCGTCATCATTAGATCGGCCGTGGCTTTCTGCCCGATGCTGGCCGCGTTCATTGAGGCCGCGCGTGCTTGCGTCACCGCCAGCAGAGTCTGCTGCTCATGCTGCATGTATCCCTTGACGGTCTCGACCAGGTTCGGGATCTCGTCGTGACGCTGCTTGAGCAGCACGTCAATGTTGGCCCACGCGCGGTCGTTATCATTGCGCAGGCGCACCAGTTCGTTGTAGAGGATGACGGTGTACACGAGCACTCCGACTGCGAACAGCAGCAGCGCCGCCGATTGAATCACGCCTCCGTCCATAGATCTTGTGCCCTCGCTCGCAGACGATGAAGCAAGTGGAACAGGAGAGCCAGTGCGAACGCAAGTAACCGACGGGGCAAGCACTATGCCCTCGAGGCCAAGGAAAAAAGGGCTGAGCCGACGGCTCAGCCCCTCGAAGGGCACGCAACAGACGCATTCCGTTACGGTTTGTGATGGGTCAGATCGCAGGTGTGCTTCACCTCGTCCAAGTTCAGGCCCTCGGGCGAGAACTCGGCGATCTCGAAACCAGACTTGGTCCTGACTTCCACGTTGAACACCTGGGCTCCGATCAAGCCGCGAACCGTTCCCTTGTCCATGGAAAGAATGTTGCCGCGCATCAAGTTCCAGCCTTTGTGATCGTGGCTTCCATCGATGCGCACCATAACCCAAGCCTTCGGAGCATACCACCCGTACGGATAGGGCCCGTAAGCGTAGGGATACGGGTAAGGCGCGAATCCGTAACCGGGATAGCCGGGGTAGCGGCCCTTGCCCAGCGCGGCGCCGGGATTAAATTCGGCAAACTTATATTTGCCATTGGTGCAGGAGAGTTCGACGCGAGGTTTGTAGTCGGGATCTCCCTTGAGGTAGTTGTTCGCCAGCAACTCGAAGCGGACCTGCTTCGCGCCGGTCATCTTGTCTTCCGACTGAAACTCCATCCAGTTGCCGCCGGCGCTGACGCCGTCTTTTTCATCCTGATTAGGGCTCATGGCGCCCTGTTGGGCGAAAGCCGACACGGCCATTAAGATCAATCCTGCCAGCGTGCCCACAGCCCAGAAGCGACGATTTTTGTTATGAAACATACTCATGATTCGCACGGTTTCCTCCCAAACGAGAACATCCTTACATGATTGAACCCGGAAAGCAGCAAAGAGTTGCATGGGTTTTCGTTACTAAAGAATGAGGGATGAAAGATTGTCTGGGTCAGGCGGTGAGGCCCTCAGGGCGGGGATTGTAAATAAGTGTCAAAAGGTGGCCGGCGGGTGCGGGGATGTTCACTTTTTGTTCCCCCGCGAAGCTCTTCGGAAAACTGGTAAAGGACTTTTCAGTGTCCCTGAATCTTCAGATCGATGTAAACCTGTGTCCGATCGTCGAACTGGCTGACCGACTTGGTATCGCTCTTCTTGCCGTTGTACTGAGCGTAGACCTCGTAATCCACCGTGGAAAGGCCAGGGAAGCGATACGTGCCCTCCTGGCTGACGATATAAGTCTTCACGGCGTGGGTGCGGGTATTGGTGAGGTATACGATCGCGCCGACTACGGGATTATCCTGCTGATCAAGGACCTTGCCGTAGAGAAGACGGCCCTTGGGTTTGTCTTTGTTGTCGGGAAGAGCGAGAGCCACGGAAATCGCGAGCAGGAGCGCACCGGCGATGAGGGCAGCCTTCTTGACAGCCGCAGCAGGAGCGATGCGGGTCTTATTTCTCTTTCTGCACAATATGGTGAACTCGATCTGATTCACTCAGGCTCCTCGGCTCAAACTTTACTGGCTTATTTTATCGGGTCAGGTGCAAGCCAATATCCACCCGCTCGTCATACTCTACGTGGACTGGCACCTGTTCCGCCAGATGCAAGGGCTGGCCGTCGGTAGTTTTTACGCCTTTCAAATCGGCCCACACAATGTAGTCAGCCTTGCCGGCAGGGACGCGCTGGGCGAATTCCCCTTCGTGATTGGAATAGACTTCCCACTTCGCCTTCTTATCCGGCAGTCGGCGAATCTTAACGGTTACGCCATAGACGGAGCGATTGTCGGGACCCCAGACCGTGCCGAAGATAAGGGCATAGGGATCGGTCGGTTTCAGCTTCTGGGTCGCGGGAGTTGCGCTGGCCAGCGGCAAGACGTGCACAGCTAAGGCAGCGAAAAAGAAAACGAGCAGCAGGCAGAGAGAATACAAGCGAGCAGGCAAGACGGCGTGCCGAAGCCTAGGAGTCGTCACCGTCTTCGGTCTCCACTTCTTCTTCCTCTTCCACGTAGCCGGCCTCGATCGCCTTCAACTCGAGCGGACTGGTGGTGACCACTTCGAAATCCGTGCCGCACTCGGGGCAAGAGACAATCTCGCCTTCGTCGACTTCTTCTTCTTCCACATCCAGATCGGTTTCGCATTCAGGACAAAGAACCATGATTCCTCCGCATCGCATTCGGTGCCACTTCGATGCCAATATCGATGCCGTAATAGATTCCCTTGATAATATTTAGATTCTCCCCCGCCGCAGGTCAAGGGGGCGAGGCTGTAAAGGGCAAACTTTTTATTCGACCGTAACCGGCTTGGCCCTTGACATTTCTTATGCGGGAGCCTACATGATTTCGCCTGTTAAGAAAAGCCCGCGGATTGCGGGCGTCGGGCCGGGACTGGGCGGTTAGCGGCGCACTACTCTGAAACTTTCTAGGGATGATGTCATCTTTGCAGTGAGAGCCCGTCGATGCCGAAGGGCATCCGGGTCTGCCAAACGTGCTCTTGCCCGAACGCTGAGTTTGGGTATCTACTGCTAAATAGAGTGTGCTAAGAGGAGCGTGTAACCTTGCGCAGTCGTGGTCGCGAGATGACGTTGAGCTTTCCGCCGTTTACGCCGGCGGTGATCTGGCTGCTGGGCATCAACACAGCCATCTTTCTCTTGCTGTTGGCCTTCGGCACGCCGGCGGTGAAGGATTGGGTCGAGCTGCATCTCGGGCTGGTTCCCGCCCTAACCGTCTTCCACTTCTGGATCTGGCAGATTGTCACTTACAGCTTTATTCACTTCGCGTTCTGGCATTGGTTTGGAAACATGCTTGGCATTTGGATGTTTGGCGCAAGCTTCGAAAGCTCATGGGGCATGCGTCGCTTTCTGGAGTTGTTCTTCGCCGGCGTAATCGGGGCTGCGCTCACCACGATAATTTTCGCGTTCGCGCACATCCTGAGCACTCCCGCAACGGTAACCTACGGCGCCTCGGGCGGCGTTTTTGCCATCCTCATGGCGTTCGGCATGGTCTTCGGCGAGAACGAAATCATGATGATACCGTTTCCGTTTCTGATCAAGGCCAAGTATTTCGTGCTCATCCTCATCGTTGTGACCGTAGCATTCGCCATAGGAGACCGAGGCGGAGTTGCCTACATGGCCCATCTGGGCGGGCTGTTGTTTGGATACTTGTATGTA
>JBEKJF010000308.1:0-11009 GCA_050011375.1 Candidatus Sulfotelmatobacter sp. | reverse complement strand
GCACGCCGCTGCGCCAGCAGTTACCTTTACTTCTTCCCCTTGATGGAAAAGCAGAAGTTCGCTAGACAGATGCAAGACGATATGATGCGGCAGGTCCGAGAAGCTCGACCGGAGTTCCTGGTCTATGTCGACGAAGTCCGCTCCTGGGGATCGAGTGCCCAGGTGCAAGAAAACCGGGGCTTCGTCGATAGGACTTGGGCCTACGCTCATAACGGCTACGAGTTGGTGGACGAGGTGCCGCTTGCGGAAGATCGCGAACACTTGTGGGGAGATCGCGCGGGCCTGTACATTTTTCAGAGGAAAGAATAAGCCGCGGCCACTGCTGGCCGCGGCTCAAGTCTTAAACGTGCACGCCTCGCAGGGTTGCGAGCGATTCCCGACCGGCCTGTTGGCCGATTCCGAGGACTACGCGGCCGTTGATTTGTCCCTTTTTCATCCGATCGAATACGTCGTTGATCGAATCGAGGGGAAGAGTCTGGATGGTTGCCTTTACTTTGCCTTCCGCGGCGAAGGCAAGACTTTCTTCGAGGTCGAGGCGTGTGCCGACAATGGAGCCGCGCACGGTGTATCCGTTCAGCACCACGTCGAAGATGGAGATGGGGAACTCTCCCGCGGGAAGGCCATTGAGCACGCAGGTGCCGCCGCGCCGCAACATCCCGATGGCCTGCTTGAAGGCGACCGTGGAGACCGCGGTCACCAGGACTCCGTGAGCGCCGCCAATCTGTTTCTGGATTTCTGCAGCCGGGTCTTGCGTTTTTGCGTCGATAGTGATGTCGGCTCCGAGCTTGCGGGCGAGAGCCATTTTCTCCGGGCCTAAGTCCACTGCCCCAACATGCAGGCCCATAGCCTTGGCGTATTGAATGGCAACATGGCCGAGGCCACCAACGCCGGAAATTACGACCCACTCGCCGGGACGCGCGTTGGTTTGTTTTAGTCCTTTATAGGTTGTGACCCCGGCGCACAGAATGGGCGCGGCGTCGACGAAAGAAAGACTATCGGGAATTCGTCCCAGATAGTCAGCTTGACCGAGGGCATATTCTGCAAAGGTGCCGTTGACCGAGTAGCCGGAGTTCTGTTGTTCGTGGCAGAGCGTTTCCCAGCCGGACAAACAAAATTCGCAATGACCGCAGGCGCTGTGCAGCCAGGCGATGCCTACGCGATCGCCAACCTTCAGATGTGTAACACCGGTGCCGAGGGCGGCTACGATGCCTGCGCCTTCGTGGCCCGGGATGAATGGCGGAGTTGGCTTGACGGGCCAGTCGCCTTCCGCCGCGTGCAGATCGGTATGGCATACACCAGTGGCAATAATTTCTACCAGAGCTTGACCTGGTCCGGGGGTGGGTACTGGCACTTCTTGAATGACTAGGGGCTTGCCGAATTGCTCGACGACTGCTGCTTGCATGGTTCTTGGAATGGCCATGAATGAATCCTCCTGGGAAACTAGCTTTACTGTATCGGGGTCCGAGTCGCGGGGCTGTGATCGAGATCACGGCCTCTGTTGCGGCCGATCACAAGAAAGAGGCGGGATAAGTTGCTGCGTTTGCGGTGCAAGAGCGGGCACGGGTAGACTAAATAGGCTCGCCGCGAGTGAGGGGAAATCTATGTTAGTCGTCATGAAAGCGCACGCTACCGAAGAGCAGGTGCGTGGCGTCTGCCAAAAAATCGAGAAGCTGGGCTATCGCGCACATGCCATGCCGGGCGCGCAGCGTACCGCCATCGGCATTACCGGCAACAAGGGCGAAGTGGAGCAGGGCACGCTGGAAGAAATGCCAGGCGTGCAGGAAGTGATCAAGGTTTCAAAGCCCTACAAGCTGGTAAGCCGCGATCTGAAAGAAGACAACACGGTCATTCGCTTCGCGGGGACTGCGGCCACGATCGGCGGCCCCGGACTGGCGATTGTTGCAGGACCGTGCGCCATCGAGAGCCGCGAGCAGGCTTTTGCCGTGGCGGAACGCGTGCATCGCGCGGGAGCGCAGTTTTTTCGCGGCGGGGCTTACAAGCCGCGGACTTCTCCTTATTCTTTTCAGGGATTAGGCGAGGAAGGGCTGCGCATCATGGCGGAGATTCGCCAGCAGTATGGCATGAAAATTATTACGGAGGCGATCGACAACGAATCGCTCGATCTGGTGGAAGAGTACGCGGACGTGATCCAGATTGGCGCGCGCAACATGCAGAATTTTTCGTTGCTGAAGCGCGCGGGACGGGCAAAGAAGCCGGTGCTGCTGAAGCGCGGCATGTCGGCGACGCTGGAAGAATTTCTGATGGCAGCAGAGTACATTTTGAGCGAAGGCAATTACAACGTCGCGCTATGCGAGCGCGGCGTGCGCACGTTTGCCGACCATACGCGCAACACACTCGACCTCAGCCTGGTGCCTGCCGTGCAGCGCCTCAGCCATTTGCCGATTCTTGTCGATCCCAGCCACGGCACGGGCAAGCGCAATAAAGTCACCCCGCTGTCACGTGCGGCCGTGGCGGTGGGCGCGGATGGGTTAATGGTGGAAGTGCACAACAAGCCCGATGAGGCGATGTCGGACGGTCCGCAATCGCTGTTTCCCGATCAGTTCGATGAGTTGATGACGCAGGTGCGGCAGATCGCGGCGGTAGTGGGCAGGACGGTGCCGGGGATTGGAGTGAGGGAGACGGTGGCAGTCACTAGGTAGGTCGGGCCCTGGTTTCAAATCGAAGGAGGAAGTATGAGGGCCAGCAGAGTCATCTTTTCCCTTCTCGTTCTTGCAGGCGTCTTTCTTGTAGGCGCTTGGGCCGACTCCTCTGCCGAGGCTCAGAGCAGTGCAGCGGGATCAAACGCGCGACCGGACGCGTCGGTTCAGACTGGCACTCCGGGCAAAACGGATCCTGCGCCTCCGAATATGCCGCCTGTTCTGTCGGGCGCTCCAGCGCCGGCATTTTATACGGGCACGATCACGGAAGTACATGATGCACATCCTCCTGACCCCGCCTTACTCTGCTCTACACCGCCGAAAGCCGAGACGCGGGTTGAAATGGAGGCTGTGGGCGATGCGCACGGCTTCGATGCGGGATACTATCTTGAAAGCCGTGTCTTGCCGATGGTACGCGCCAATTGGTATCAGCTGGCTGCCAAATCGGTAGGAAAAAATGCAGGCCAAGTCACGGTGGAATTTGAAGTTCGAAAAGACGGCACGGTTGGCGCGACAAAACTCACGGATGCTTCCATTGATTCTTCTCTTAGCAAAATGGCCGTGACGGCGATCGAGAAATCGATCTTCTCTGTTTTGCCCCCGGATTTCGCCGGACCGAGTATTAATCTGCGCGGGGTGTTCTCGTACCGGCCCGACCCCACCGGCCGGAGCACACCCGCCACGGCTGGCAGCACTGTGTCCGGCAGCGCCAGCCAACCGTGGGTACTTCGCCGATTCTGCAATCCCGCTGAGGCTGCAAATGCCGGATCGATCTGCCCCGCTCCGCCTCGCGTAACCTACCAAACCGACCCTGACTTCACTCCGGAAGCCCGGCGGGCCATGTATCAGGGCACGGAAGTACTTTCGGTCGTGGTGGGAGCCGACGGGAGCGTGCAATCTGCCTGCGTGCTTCAACCTTT
Organism: Candidatus Sulfotelmatobacter sp.; assembly: GCA_050011375.1. Taxonomy (GTDB): domain Bacteria; phylum Acidobacteriota; class Terriglobia; order Terriglobales; family Acidobacteriaceae; genus Sulfotelmatobacter. The sequence continues at coordinate 7,432 of JBEKJF010000308.1, read as the reverse complement.
AGGCTATGGCTTGGATGGGAAAGGGATCGACGCCGTGCGCAAATGGAAATTCGAACCGGCGACACTAAATGGCAAGCCACAGGCGAGCCAAATCGCGGTCGAGATTGACTTTCATTTGTCCAAGGATAAAGACACACATGTTGCGGCTCCCGATAAGCCCTGACGCAAGATCGGGCGGCCAGCGATACGGTCTGACTAAGGAGGTCAAGACAGGCGCGATTCTGGCCCTGCCATCCCGCGTTCGCTACCGCTAGAATAATTGTGCATAATCTGATAATCTGATTTTATGAAGAAAACTGTCATCTCGGTCACCGAGGCCGCCCGCAACTTCGCCGACTGCGTGAACCGCGTGCGTTATCAGAATATGACGTTTGTTCTGGTCAAGAATGGCACGCCGGTGGCCCGCTTGGTGCCGGAGGGCGAGAAGGTCTGCCTGGCTCACGACCTGGCCAAGACTCTCCGTAAAGTCGATTTGCCAGCGGAAGAGTTCAAGGCTTGGAATCGGGATCTGCTTGCGGCCCGCAAGATTCTGAAACCGCCGAAAAACCGCTGGCGATGACCGTGGACGCCGCCAATGGCAATTGTTCTTGATACCGACGTGATCATCCGGGGTGAGAGAGGACCCTTTGATCTCGCCGCCTGGCTGGAGAGTCAGCCTAACGACCGCTGCGAAATCGCCGCCATTACCATCGCGGAGTTATGGCACGGCGTGGAACGATCTTCGGGCACCCACAGTCTGAAGCGCGAACGGCACTTGCGAGACATTTGCGCGGGCTTGCCGATTATCCCCTATACCGAGGCGACTGCGCTTGAACACGCCCGCATCTGGGCGGACTTGGAATCCTCGGGCACAATGATCGGTTTCTATGATCTGATCGTGGCAGCCACGGCTTTGGAGCGCGGAAGCACGGTAGCGACTTTCAACCAGCGTCATTTTGCCCGAGTACGCGAACTGAAGGTGATCGAACCAAGGTTATAGACGTGCATTTAAGCTGTGCAAAGAACTGTAAAGCCTGTGGTCTTTTTCCCGGATCTGGTCCAAGCTAGAGCTCTTGGCCCATCGACCAGATATTTCTTTGGAGATGTTGACTTATGTTTCGCAGTGGACGTTTTGATTTAAGTCTAAGCACGATCGTTTTGGTAGCGGCGCTGCTGGCGCATCCCTGCGGAGTCCTTGCCCAGCGCGGTGGTGGCAGCGGTCACGTTGGCGGCGGCACTGCCGGAGGCGGCGACCGGCGTGGATGATAGAGACGGTTTGAAAGATTTTCGCGCAGTCATGGCCGTGCAAGCCACCAGCGAGCAGATCGTCCAGTACGCCGCGATGATGAAGAGCACGGAAGCCGCGAGCGCGGAATTGAAAAGTTTTCTGCTGCAAATCGCGAAGGAAAACGGCGCCGCTCAACTTTCCAGTCAAACTACGGCTGTTGCACAGACAATCGAAAATGCGCGGTCGGAAAACAAGAAGTTTCTCGCCGGATTCTCCGAGCCGCAGAAATCCGGTTTGAAAGAAATCAGCAAGAGGCTAATCAAAGCAGACTCCGACCTCGCACAACAAGCGAAGGCGCTCGATCTTGAGGCCGGAAATTCGAAGACAGATCGCCAACCGATCGCGGCATCGGCGCAAACCCTCGAGCACGCGCTTACCATTTTTCAGACCCAGCAAATCGGACTGGGAGAGGAAATGAGCATTGGAAGCGGCACCAACGGCGATTCCGCGTTCAACCTTGCTCAGGTGAAGCGCTCGATCACTGTTGCCAGTCAGCCGATCGCAATTACGACGTCAGAAGTGATTTCCAATAGCGTGGCCTCTGGCGGCCAAAACACATTCAAACTTCAGCTCACTGCGGATTTGTCGGACTTGCAGCAAAACATTACAGACGTTCTGCATTCGGAACTGGACAAAAGTGATCGCTGTGGAGAGCGGATTGCCGTCCAGGGCGCGACCCTTACGCCATCGGAGCCCGCCAGTGTGGTGCTTGTTCAACTTCACTTTGAGCGCTGGACTTGCATGGGCAGGGAAGCAAACGAAATGGTGGAAGGCAACGGCACGTTCGCGGTGAAGCTGACGCTATCGGTCGGAGACGACGGCGCGGTGCGGCTTACGCCTGAGATTGCGCGCGTCGATGCGCAGGGATTGATTGGAGACCTACTGCGGTCGGGCTCTCCGGGAGAGATGTTGCGTGACAAGATTAGTGAATCAATTCTTTCCGCCATCCGCCAGGGTAGTGACTTTAACGCAACGCTTCCCCCCGCTGCGCGGAGCAACGCCACAATCCACGACGCGCGGTTCCAGGGTAGCAGCTCGGGAAAGCTGTGGGTTGTGCTCGGTGGAGAGATTCGAGTTTCCAACGAGCAGGTAACGTTGCTGACCAGCGAATTGAAAGCTGGCGAATTGGACGCCGGCGAACTAAAGGCCCCGGAACTGAAGCGAAGACCCGCGCAGGAAACCGTTCAGGAAACCGTGCCCCGCTAGCTGCCGCGGCGAAAACCTCTCTCTGATAGTCTTGTTTCTTTCAGGGAAGCAGCCTTCATCTTGCGAAAACTCCTTCTGATCCTCACGGTTCTGGTTCCGCTGCTGGGCGGGGCAGGATGGTGGTATTTCCGTGAGCAGGCGCTGCCCGATTACGGACCGGCTTACCGCGAATATGCCTACGTGACCAACGGCAAGAGCAACACCGTCAGCGTGATCGATCTGCGCACGTTCGAGCCGGCAAAGACCATCGCGGTTGGCATGGAACCGACCGGCGTTGCGGCGAATAGCAAGAAAAACGAAATCTACGTGGTCAACACGGGGTCGAACAACGTCAGCGTGATTGACGCGGAGAAGAATGCCGTGGTGGCCACGATCGGAGTCCATGGCAAGCCTTACTTCATCGACGTGTCGGAAGATGGAAAACGAGCGTATGTGGCGAACTCCGCATCGGCCAATGTGTCGGTGATCGACCTGGAAAAGCGCGTGCTCATCGGCAATGTGCGCGTAGGCGCTGCGCCTGGGTTGGCGCGCGTTTCGCCCGATGGCGCGACTGTGGTGGTCTCAAACCGCGGTGACAACAGCGTTACGTTGATCGACGCGAAGCTATTGCGCGTGCGGGCAACTTTACCGGTCTGCCAGCAACCGGAAGACATCGCCATCCTGCCGGATTCGAGCAAAGCATTCGTGGCGTGTTCGGGCTCCTCGCAAGTGGCATCGATCGCGCTGAAAACGAGTGAGGCGACCAGCGACCGTGTGCTGGCATTGCTCGATGTCGGCAAGACGCCCGTGAGCCTGGCGCTCAAGCCAGATGGCGGTGAACTGATCGCGTGCGATTTCGATTCGGGCAGCATTTCGATTATAGAAACAGGGAATGATGAGGTCGGCAGCAGCGCATTGATCGGGCAGAATCCGACGCATGCAGTGATCGCGCTCGACAACTCGCGGTTATACGCCAGCAACTTCGGCTCCAATAGCGTCGCCGTCTATGACATCGATCTGGGCCGAAGAATCGCGACCGTGGCCGTAGGCAGCCGTCCGGACGGATTAGCGTTGTCCCAGGATCAGAAGTATCTTCTTGTGCTCGACACGCAGGCGGGCGATGTTACGGTGATCCAGAAGCGCACGCCGCGAAAGCTGGAGCCCACGGAATATTCGCTTCTGACCATGATTCCGGTAGGCGTGCAACCGAATGGGATCGTGGTGAAAGCATTTATCATGAGCGGGCCGGAGAAGAAGTAGCGGGCTATCGGAGCCTGACTACGTTGGAACTTTCAGGATCAGATACGCGCCGACCATCGCGAAGATCAGGTCCGGTGACCACGCCGCCAGCGCTGGCGGTAACTGGCTGATATCTCCCATCGCTTCGAACAAGCGCGATACCACGGTGTAGATCACGGCGATTCCCACCGCGACTGCGACTCCCGTGATCGCTCCCTTCTTGGACGCTGACAGCGAAAAAGGAACGGCGAGCACCGCCATGATCAGCGTGATCAGCGGGTAGGAAAGCTTTTTGTTTAATTGCACGCGCAGTTTCACCACATCGAAGCCGCTCTGCTGCAGGTCACCGATGTAGCGGCGCAGCTCTTCATAGTTCATCTCAGAATACTGCTTCACTTCCTTCTTGAAATAGGACGGCTCTTCGTTGATCTGCGGGAAGGTGGAGACGTCGAAGGTGTGGAAGCCGGCGATGGCTGGGCCGCGCAGGGTGCGCTGCCAGCCTTGTTCGTAGATCCATCGGCCCAGCTCCCGGCCCCAGTGGGCGCGGTCCGCGTGGATGCGCTCGGTAATCGCGAAGCTGGCGGGGTCGAGTTGAAAGACGGTGAGGTTGGCGAACTGATCGCGGTCGGCGTCAAAGAACTGGTAATAGTAAATGTCATTGTTCTGGCCGAAAATCCAGCGGCGATCGGGACGAAGATAAGTCTGCGGCGGCTTGCCCTTGATCTGGTTGTGCAGCGCTTCCTGCCGCTTGTTGGTGTGCGGCAGGTAGAACTGATCGGCAAAGAACAGGCCCGAGGCGAGCATCGCGGCCGCAACCATCACGGGCGTGACGATGCGGTAGATGCTGGTTCCAGTGGCCTTGATCGCAGTGATCTCGTTTGAGCGGTTCATCAATCCGAATGTGATCAGCACTGCCAGCAGCATGATCAGCGGCGCAACGCTGTAGAGCAGGTAAGGAGAAGCGTTCAGCAGATACTCGACGACCACAATCGCGGGCGTCTGGTTGTGCAGGATGTCGCCCAGCAACTCGAACAAGGTGAAGACCTGCATGAGGACGAGGAACGCCAGCACGATCATCCCGAGGTAGAGGAAAAAGTCGCGCAGGATGTAGTCATCGAGCAGCGTGGGGAAGTTGGCGCTGAATACTCTGCGCCTCGTGGAGGCGCGCTCGAAAGCGTTACCGGGGTCTCGACGCCTGCGCCTGCGCTCGACTGGGGGGACACTCGCCGAAGAGATTGCTGCCGGCTTGTCGCGCTTCCATGCCAAACGGATCGCCGACAGCGACAAAGGCCGCCGCTCGGCTTGCCACAGCAGAAATAGCGCGGTGGCAAAGAAGACGAGGTTCGCCAGCCACGCTCCGAAAACCGGGCTGACCCGGCCCTGCTTGGCGAGCGAAACTCCAATGAGAGAAATGAAGTAATAGATGAAGACGAGCGCAATCGTGAGCACGAAACCGCCCGACTTGCCGCTCTTCTTCGATGAAAGGCCCAAAGGGATTCCGACCATCGCCAGCACCACGCACGCTGTGGGCAAGGCGAAGCGGTTGTGAAATTCGATGAGGTAGAGCCGGGCCGTGGCGGGATCGGCACCGGCGGCGCGCTCGCGCAGCGCCCGTGTTCCTGTCGCCCGGTATGGAATTTGCTCGTCCGCCTTGTTTTCTGATGACGCCAGTTCGATTGGGATATCGGTCTGCAGGAACGTGGAAATCTGATAGTGATCGGCTTTCGCCGGATCGGTTTCGTGCGTGGAACCGTTGGTTAAGTGCAGATGGAGGCGGTCCTGGCCCTCCGGAACGAGGATTCCTTCCTTGGCCAATGTGATGGATGGATTGGCGGGATCAGAGATGTCGGCGAGAAATACATCGTTCCATACCGCGCCGCCTTGCGCGCTGTGTACATCCTGCACGTAGAGCACGAGCTTGGGAAAACCTTCGTAAAACACTCGAGGTTGCACTTCGTACGAAACTTGCGAGCCTTTGAGTTGATCCTCGAGGCGACCCAGCGAGGCGAGCGACCACGGCGCGAGGTAGAGCCCGTTGAGCAGAGCGAGGCCCCAGGCGGCGGTGACAAAGATTGCGAGCACGCGGCCGAAGCTCCACACGCCCATGCCGCTGGCGCGCATGGCAGTGATTTCACTGTCGGCGGCGAGCCGGCTCAAGCCGATGAGAATGCCAACCAGAACGCTCATCGGGATCGTGTACGTCAGGGCGAAGGGGACAGTGTAGAAGAAGATTTGCGCGACACTGGGCAGCGGCGCACTGGCGCGGACCACTAGTTCCAGGATGCGTCCCAGGTCGCGGGTGAAAAGTACAAAGGTGAAGATGGCCGCGCCGATGAGGGCGTGCGAGGTGACTTCACGAAGGATGTAGCGGGTGAGAATCCGCATGGTGGCGCGCTAGCAGCATAGCATTAAAAGCAGTTGCCGGCCGCCAGTGGCCAGTTCTTGTGCGGCCCTACTATCTATCCTGCTTTCAGAAACAACGCTCCCAGCGGCGGCAGTGTTAGCTTCAGCGAGTAAGGACGTCCGTGGGCGGGTTCTTCTTCGGCTTGGACTCCGCCGAAGTTGCCTACGCCGGTGCCGCCGTATTCGTGGGCGTCGCTGTTGAGGAGTTCGCGCCAGTAGCCGCCTGTGGGCACGCCGATGCGATAGCCAACTCTGGTGATCGGCGTGAAGTTGCAAACGATCAAAACCGTGTCTGCAGGAGATTCACTCTTGCGCAGCAACGAAATCGTGCTGGTCAGATTGTCGTTGCAATCGACCCACTCGAAGCCCGCGGAGTTATTGTCGAGCAGGTGCAGCGCAGGCTCACTGCGATAGACGCGGTTCAACTCTCCAACCCAATTCTGCAAGCCGCTATGAACTAGATACCGGAGTACGTCCCATTCTAGGCTGCTATCGTGTCCCCACTCGCGAACCTGGCCGAACTCGTCGCCCATGAACATTAATTTCTTTCCGGGCTGCGCGTACATGTAGGCAAACAAGAGACGCAGGTTGGCGAAGCGTTGCCATTCGTCTCCGGGCATCTTTGCGATTAGCGAGCCTTTGCCGTGGACGACCTCATCATGCGAAAGCGGCAGCACAAAATTTTCCTGGAACGAATACAACATACGGAAGGTCAGCTTGCTGTGATGGTATTTGCGATGAATGGGATCTTGGCTGAAATACTCGAGCGTGTCGTGCATCCATCCCATATCCCACTTCATGCCGAAGCCGAGGCCGCCGAGATATACCGGCCGCGAAACCATAGGCCATGATGTGGATTCTTCGGCCGTAGTCTGGATGTCAGGATGTTCTTTATAGGCTTCCTGATTGAAGCGGCGTAGGAAGTCGATGGCTTCGAGGTTTTCGCGTCCGCCAAATTTGTTCGGAATCCACTCGCCCTCTTTGCGCGAATAATCGAGATAGAGCATCGACGCGACCGCATCCACGCGAAGTCCATCGACGTGATACTTGTCGAGCCAGAACATGGCGCTCGACATCAGAAAGCTGCGAACCTCGCTGCGTCCGTAGTTAAAAATGTGCGTCTTCCAATCGGGATGGAAACCCTGGCGCTGGTCGGCATGCTCATAGAGATGCGTGCCGTCGAAGTAGGCGAGGCCGTGCGCGTCGGAAGGGAAGTGCGACGGCACCCAGTCGAGAATCACGGCGATACCGTGCTGGTGCAGGTAGTCGACCAGATACATGAAATCCTGCGGCGTACCGTAGCGCGACGTGGGAGCGAAGTAGCCGGTGGTCTGGTAG
>JBEKJF010000307.1:0-6214 GCA_050011375.1 Candidatus Sulfotelmatobacter sp. | reverse complement strand
CTGGTGGCCGTGACTAAGGCGGTGGGCCTGAGGCTTACGGTTGAAGCCGCGCGGTGAGCGGTAAGAGTTGCTAAAGCTCAGTCCATCGCTACGGGAAGCCCTCGCGCCCTCCTAGGACGTCGAACTCGCCAACCATCCCGCAAAGCTGGATTTGGATCGCGAGTGCTGGAAAAAGGCCAGTAGTTACGCAGTATGAAAGGTAGGCAGGGCCCCAACGGCGCCCCTCCGCGCAGTCGTCCGCTGCTTCCTGGAAATTAACGTGGTGTGGGGCTACGCCCTACTTGAGAATCGCGTATAGAAGTCCCAACATAAAGGGGAGAGCGACGAAGATAATCCACAAATGCGTCACGATTCGCCCGCTCACTACCTTCGCGATATGCTCAGCGTCTGCGGAGATTTCGCGGCGTGGATCGAAGGATTGTCTTGTAGTTCGGCGCGAACAGTCTCTCGGCGAATCTTCTCCTGCGCAACGCGGGCGGCTTCGCGCTCCTCCTGCTCCTCCCTCTGTGCTTTCCGTGACGCCAAGGTCTCAAGACACTCTTGCTGGTTCTTGCAGTTAGTATCCTCGGCAGACTTCGCTAGTTCGTCGTCGGTTGCCGACCATGTTTCCCGGTAGTACTTCTTCGCCATAGCTTTTTCCTTTTCGGCGAGTCTACAGGAGCGCGTTTCGTTTCTCTAGCCCCAGAATTCCGGTGTGTTCCTCACCTTACCGACGCTGCCGGCGAGTTGCATAGGTCCTGAGGCCCGCAAAGAACGCGGGCCTCAGGATGACAGCGTATGCGTTTCCGCTGGCGAGGGGCGCCAGCGCGTATGATGCAGAGCTAGTGGCTCCGCTCTGGGGCATTGCCACTGCAAGGGACAGCAGGTTCCTCGCGCGCTTTCAGCGCGCTTCGGAATGACAAGATGTTAGGGATTGGTTTTATTCGTTCTGCACCATAATGGTGTATACTGGTGTTACCATGGCACTGGCGAAGAGATCCCGCGCAAAATCGGCTCGACCGAAGCACGTCCGGCGAAGCATTACTTTGCCGCCTAAAATCGCGAGGCAGGTTGAAGCGCTGGCGAAGGAACGTGACCTCAGCGATAACCGGGTGTTGATAGAACTGATCGAGCAGGGAATCGAAGCGCGTCAGCAGAAGGAAAAGGCATTCTTCCAGTTGGCCGAGCGCTTCCGCGCCGCTGACGATCCGGAGCAGGTCAAGCAGTTGGGCGACCAACTGGGTCGCTTCGTCTTTGGGGAGTAAAGCCGGGTGAGCAATGCCGCAGATCGAGACATGGTCAGGGCTGCCCGCCGCCGTTCGAGACCATCTGGTCGAGCGCATGCACGACCGCTATATCGGACTCGCCGACCTGAACCAGTTGCGCCTTTGGATGGAGTCAAATCCAGAAGTTCCTGAAGGACCGTGGTACAAGGATTTCGGCTCGTTCAAACTGTGCGGCGACGGACGGTATCCGAAAACGTTCCTTCTGCCTCATCAAGTGGCACGCGGTCAAAAGCTTTAGTTCGTTTCCTTCGGCAGAAGAGAGATGATCTGGGAAAAACGCCGTTTCGCCATTCCGCTAAAATCTTGTCAAGCCCCCGAGAGAGCGTTTTTGGGACGATGTTGTTGATTCGCTGGGGGAAATAAGTTTGCTAATTTGTCCCATTTGCCCTATGCCGTATGCTACACTGGGTCGAGAGTTGAAGCAGCGGCGCAGGCCTTCGGGTTTGCGCCGTTTGTGTTTGTGGCTGAAGCGGACTTAGGCGGCAAAGGATCGTGGGCGTCGTGAGACGCAGCGAGACTCTTGCCGCTGTTGGGGCGGCGGGCGAGGACGCCCGCCGGACAGCCGCCGGGACGGCGGCGCTACTTTTACAAGGAGTGCTTTTCAGGCGCGGCTTACTGGCTGCGCCTTTTTTGTCTATGGATGAGAAAAACGACAATTCGGGGATGGAGCGGGAGAAAGAAATGATCGACTTACAGGCGGTTGCCGACGAGAACCCAAAGCGGAAAGGGGAAATGATTGAGGCCGCGTTTCTGGCCAAGGTTTGCAAGCTCAGAATTCCGGTGTGCAAGCCGTGGGGAGACAGCGAGCGCTACGATTTTGTGGTGGATTGGGGCAAAGGATTCTGGAGCGTGCAGGTGAAAGGCGGGACGAGTCACAAGAGGTCGGGCTATAAAGTTGAATCGGGGCGCGACGGGAGGGTATTCACGAAGGACGACATGGATTTCGTGGTTGTGTATATCGTGCCGGAGGATTTGTGGTACGTGGTGCCCGTTGAGATTGCGGAGGGGAGGAGTTCGTTGTGGTTCACTCCGGGGTCGGCGCGGGCCCGGCTTGCAAAATACCGGGAGGCCTGGTGTTTGCTGGATTGTGGGTTGGAGGAGCGGGGGCTGGAGGATATTCCGGTGCGGTGTCGGAGCGAAGCGGTCAACGTGAGGTGCGCGGTTTGTCCCTTGCGGCAGGACCTGACTTCTCAGGGCTTGGCGTCGTCGGTAAAAATACGGCCGCGGCGATTGAAGTGATTTTGTCGGTAACCCCGGCGTCGTCACTGACATCCAAACTACGCGCGATTGTTATCTCACTTTTTCACGGGAGGAGAAATTCATGGCACGTTATGGAATGCTGCGAGAATATCGATTCAGAGAGGCCGCGGAGGACATTCGGGGCTCAAAATTGTATGGCGTGAACGACCAAAAGCTGGGCAAGATTGACGATGTGATTTTCGACTACTTCACGGGAGCGATTAGCTATATCGTGGTCGATACCGGCTGGCTGACGACCAAGAAATTTATCGTTCCGGCGGAACGGCTTCGGGCTTCCACCGAGCACAAAGACGATTTCGCGGTCGATTTGACCAAGGCGCAGGTTGAAGCTTTGCCTCCGTATGACGAGACCAATCTGGAATCAGAGCAGCAGTGGGCCGATTATGAAGGCCGCTACCGCTCGAAGTGGGAAGCTGACCCCATAATGCACCGTGTGGGGACGGACCGGAATATCACTCCGACGACGCAGCAGATGGAGGGGAATTTGCCTTCGGTGCGGCCGGCGGATTCTGCGGCGGGAAGACTGGCTGCAGAGATTGACGGTACAGATACAGACGCATTGACTCAGGGTGGATTCGCGGCCAGTACCGATAGCGTGGTGATCAGCCAGGGTGCAATGGGCATAGGACCGCGCTGGGACACGTTCCAGGATCGGTTGCGCGAGCGCCGCAAGGAAGTGATCAACACAGGGTCGACTGAAGATGGCGCGGATAAGTACCGCAAAGCCGGCTAGTTCGAAACGTTGAGCAAAATTGTTTGCACAGCCACGGCTTCGGCCGTGGCTTTTTTGTTGCAGGAGAAATGACGGCTTCCCAAGTTCTCGGAAGAGCAGTCTGCCGAAATCTTTCCGAAGCAAACTGACCACTGATCACTGACCCCTGACCACTACCTTTCATGCTATGCTGCGCTCGTCATCGTCAATTGAGGGCGGCCTGTGCTGGTTGAATTGCGTCTGGAGAATTACGCGGTCATCGACAACGCGGCGGTGGAGTTCGCCTCCGGTCTAAATCTGCTCACAGGGGAAACGGGAGCGGGCAAATCCATTCTGATCGATGCGTTGGCTCTGCTGCTCGGTGAGAAGGCGTCCAGTGACGTGATTCGCACTGGAGCGGAGCGCGCAGTAGTGTCTGCGGTTTTCGAGTGCGAAGGCAGCGCCGGAGCCGCGATTGAAAAGGTGCTGGAGCACAACGGCCTCGACGTATCGGAGGACGGCTCGCTGATTGTTCGGCGCGAAATTGCGGCTGGAGGCAAGGGCCGCGTATTCGTGAACAATCAACCGGCAACGGTCGCGGTGCTGCGGCAGCTTGCGCCGCAGCTGGCGATCATCCATGCGCAGAATGAATCGATTTTGTCGTTTGATGGTCCGGCGCGGCTGGCGCTGCTTGATGGATTTGCTGGAAGCCAGATCGAGCCGGTCGCGGCGGCGTTTGAGGCATGGAAGGGAATCCGCAGTCGCATCGAAGAGCTGGAACAAGGCGAGCAGGATCGGTTGCGGCTGGTGGATTTGTGGACGTTTCAAAAGCGCGAAATCGAAGAAGCCAAGCTGGAGGCGTGCGAGGACGAGCGCCTCGAAACGGAAAAACGCGTGCTCGCGAACGCGGAGAAAATTTACAACGCAGCAATGCAGGCCTTCGATCTGCTGTATGAAGGCGACGGTTCCACTTCGTCTTCAATGCGCGCCGCGCAGAAGCAGATCGAAGAATTGGCACGATATGAACCCAAGTTTCAAGAAGCTCTGGCAGCGCTTGAGACCGCGCGTATCAGCGTGGAGGATGTTGGGGCCACCGTGCGCGATTACGCGGGCGGAATCCACGCTTCGCCGGAACATCTGGCGGAGGTGGAGGACCGGCTCGCGTCGCTCGATCGACTGAAGCGGAAGTACGGACCGGCTCTCGATGATGTGATCTCGTTCGGCGCGGATGCAGCCCGCAAGCTTTCTGAGGTCGAGAACAAAGACGAAATCCTGCGCGAGCTGCGGGCTGATCTGGCGAAGGCCGGTACCGAGTATCTGAGCACAGCGCGCACACTGTCGAAAAAGCGCGAAGACGCGGCGCGCAAACTCGAGAAGCTGGTCGAAGCCGAGATCAATGATCTGGCGATGAAGTCGGCATTCCGCATCGAGATAACAACGCTAGAACAAGAAGGGAACTGGACGACGGCCGGAATAGACGAGGTCGTTTATATGATTGCGACGAATCCGGGCGAGCCGATGCGCCAGCTGGAACACATTGCGTCCGGAGGGGAATTGTCGCGAGTGATGCTGGCGCTGAAAGTGAGCGTGCAAGCTGGAGGCGACCCTGCTCCTCGAAAGAAACATCAAAGCGCACAGCGCACGATGGTCTTCGACGAAATCGACACCGGCATTGGAGGCCGCGCCGCCGAAGCAGTGGGGAAAAAACTGAAGCAACTGGCGCGGGTCAATCAGGTGCTGTGCGTCACTCACCTCCCGCAAATCGCCACCTTTGCCGATCATCACTATGTGATCGAGAAAAAAGCATGGAGCGGGCGCACACGGACAACGATCCGCGCGGTCGTGGGCGAGGAGCGGACTGAGGAAGTGGCACGAATGCTCAGCGGCGCCAGGCTTACGGATACTTCGCGCAAGCATGCCGAACAGATGATCAAAGCCAACGAGTAACATAGAAATATGGAAACGGTCACGATCCAAAAGGCGAAGACGCAACTGTCTCGGCTGATCAAGAAAGCCTGCGAAGGCGAGGAGATCATAATCGCGCGCGGATCGAAACCCGTGGTCCGTCTTGTGGCAGTCTCGAGTCTGAATCAAGACCGCAAGCCTGGAGCCTGGAAAGGAAAGATTAAGATAGGTCCTGAGTTTTTCGAGCCGCTGGCGCCGGAGGAGTTGGAACGCTGGGAGTAGGCGCGATCCGCATTACCATCCACCACCGAATTCTCCCCATCCACTGCTAATCCCCGCCGTTTCTTTGGCTTACGTTGACCAGCCGGGTTCTTTCCAGTAGCTTATTAACATCGCCTCAATAAGCTTCGTGTAGGCTAACAGTAGTGATTTCGAGCCGATTTTTGCATCTTACATAGTTCAGGGATTATCAGAAGATTATAGGAATCAGGAGTCTGAGATTGCCAAACAGCCAGGGAAAGACCGTGCTTTTGCTGAAGCCGCGAGGGTTCTGTGCCGGGGTGGTGCGGGCCATTGATGTAGTCCGCATCGCGCTCGAGGCCTTTGGTCCGCCGATCTACGTCCGCAAAGAGATTGTCCACAACAGCTTTGTTGTGGATGAACTACGCGGCAAGGGAGCCATCTTCGTCGACAGCGAAGATGAAGTTCCGAATGGCGAGCGCGTCATCTACAGCGCTCACGGCGTTTCGCCGGAGGTGCGCGAACACAGCGCCCGGCGCGGCTTGCGCGTCATCGATGCCACCTGCCCGCTAGTCACCAAGGTGCACGTAGAAGCCGTCAAGTTTGCCAAGGAAGGCTATTCGCTTATCCTCATCGGCCACCACGATCACGACGAAGTGATTGGGACGCTGGGCGAAGCTCCGCTAGTCACGCAGGTCGTGGGGAATCCCGAGCAGGTGAAGTCGCTCTCTGTGCCTGATCCGAATCGCGTGGCGTATCTCACGCAGACCACGCTGAGCCTCGACGAAACCAAAGACATCATCGCCGCACTGAAGAAGAAGTTTCCCAACATCAAAGGCCCCGCGGCGCAGGA
>JBEKJF010000306.1:0-6214 GCA_050011375.1 Candidatus Sulfotelmatobacter sp. | reverse complement strand
TCGACCGGCATGTCCCAGCCATTAAAGTCGACCATCTTCGCGCCCATCTGGCGATGGACGGCGTTCAGCGCGGTCTTGCGGACGGCAGGAGTGGTCGTCTCAACGGCGGGCGTCTTTACCGAGGACAAGCGAGACCTCAATCAGCGCAGGGGCGGCCTGCAGGATGGTGACTGATTACCGTATCACGCGCTTTTTCGGCGGGTCAAACGGGAAGAGCTTTTAACACAGAGGACACAGAGGACACGGAGGAAATCAAGGTTTTCCTTACCCTGTGAAACCCTGCGTCCTCTGTGTTTAGGATTTTCCTATCTTCCGAACTGCACTGTCACATGCGCCCCGGCGGCCACGTGCGTTCCTGCTAACGGAGATTGCAGCCGCGCCACACCGCTGCCTACAGCTTCCAGTTCGAGGCCAGCTTCCTGCGCGGCTTCCACGGCGCCGCGCACGGTCTTGCCCACGAACGACGGCACTTCGATTCCGCCTTGCTCGACATCCAGGACCACGGTCCCGGTCGCTGGCAACTGCGGTTGCGCAGAGGCGCTCGCTGTCGATTGATCTGCTTGTAAATGATCTGCGCGAGAATGATCTGCCGGCAAATGATCTGCCGACGAATGATCGGAGCTTGCCGCGCTGGGCGCAGTTTCAATTTCACGCATCGCTGCCTGCACGACACTGCCCTCACTGCCGGCCGAGGGCTTTGGCGCGCTTGCCACGCTTGCTTTTCCAGTCTGCGCCGAATCCCCATTCACCTCCGCTGTCTCGAGCGGCTCGCCGGGATGGTCCGGCGTTCCTTCATCCAAATCGTTATCTTTCACCTTCGCTTGCGCGAGCAGCAGTTGATGGTTCGGCGCCAGCGGCAAATCGTGTGGCGTGTGCAGATATTCCAGCACCTGCTGCGTGACGCGGCGAAATACTGGCGCGGATACTTGCCCGCCCTGATGCAGGCCCACGGCCGAATCCAGAATCACAGCTACAACAATCTGCGGATTATTCAGAGGCGCGAATCCCGCGAACGATCCGATATATTTCGTCTTCGAATACGCTCCCGTCGCCGGATCCACTTTCTGCGCCGTTCCAGTCTTTCCCGCCGACGTGTAGCCTTCCAGAATCGCCTTGCGTCCCGTGCCTTCGAGCACAACTTTCTGCATCATCGAACGCATCTCGGCTGCGGTAAAACTCGAAATCACCCGGTGCGACGCTCCGGGATGAAACGCCACCGTCTGCGGCGTGCCCTGCGGCTCAACTTTTCCCGCGACGATGCGCGGCGCGATCCACACGCCATCGTTAGCGAAAGTCGAGATCAATCCCGCCAACTGAATCGGTGAAATTCCAATCTCCTGCCCCATGGAAATCGCCGCAATCGAAACCTTCGACCAGCGGCTCACCGGCTTCGTCATTCCGCGCGTCTCGCCCGGCAGCTCGATTCCCGTCTGCTGCCCGAATCCATAGGCGCGAATGTATTTGTAGAAACGATCTTCGCCGAGGCGCAGCGCAATTTTAATCGCGCCCACGTCGCTTGATTCCGCGAGCACGCCCCACACCGGCAACAAGCCATGCGGCTTCGAGTCGCGAATGCGCATGCCGTTGTAGACGATCGACCCCATCTGGCAGTCGAACACTTCATCCGGATTCGTCAGCCTTTCTTCGAGCGCCGCCGAAATCGTCACCAGCTTAAAAGTCGACCCCGGCTCGTACACATAACTCACCGCGCGGTTGGTCAGCGCTCCGGGCGTAATCTCTTTTCGCCGATTCGGATTGAACGTCGGCCGGTTGGCCAGCGCCAGAATTTCTCCGGTATGCGGATTCTCAACAATCACCGTGCCGGCGATCGCCTGCGTATCATGAATCGCCTGATCCAATTCTTTCTCGGCGATGTACTGAATATTCTTGTCGATGGTCAGCACCAGACTCTGGCCTGGCTCCGGCTGCTTCTCCACGTCAGAAAACCACTTCCGGCGCGCATCGACCGAGATAAACATCTTGCCCGCGCGGCCGCGCAATTCGTCGTCGAACGCATGCTCGATGCCGCTCTGCCCGGAGTCTTCCATCCCGACAGTGCCAACCACTTGCGCTCCCAGATCGCGCGCCGGATAAAAACGCTTCGGCTCTTTTTGAAAATGAATTCCCTGCAGGCGAAGCGACTTGATTCGCTCGATGGTCTCGTCATCGGCTTTACGCGCTACCCAGCAAAACGTTTTATGGTTGCGGCAGTCAGCGAGCACCACATTGTGGTCGTCACCCGTGATGCGCGTGATGAGCGAAACCGCCGTGGGCAGATCTTTTACTTCGCTGGGCACAGCGAAAGCCGAATCAACAAGGACGGACATCGCCAACTCGTGCCCGGCCCGGTCATAGATGACGCCGCGCTTGGCGGAGAGCGGAATCGCGCGCTGCTGCTGATGTTCGGCCTGCTTCACAAAACTTCCATAGCGGAAGATTTGCAAATAAATCAGCCGCCCGCAAATGGCGACGCACCAGAACAACAGCATCGCGCCCATCAGGTAAAGCCGAGACTTCTTGCCGAGATTGGAATTACTCGCCATGACTATCCCTTGTCATTCCGACGATGAGCAGAATTAAAACCTTCTTGTCATTCCGACGATGCGCGAAGCGCAGAGGAGGAACCTGCTTTTCTCCGGTGCCGGCAAACAGCGGGTTCCTCGTCGCATTCGCTCCTCGGAATGACAAACTAAATTTGTGTTTAGACAAACATGGCGGACCACCGTAAGGCGGACCGCCAAATAAATTCGTGTGGGGACAGCCGCCCTCGACTGTCCGCCGAGCCTGCACTTCACGAGGAAGCTCGGCTGGTTTCTTTCTGCGCGCTACTGCCCGGTCAACACCAGGCCCGGCTCCGCGCTAGCCATCACCGGCCCAGTCGAATCCGCCGCCGCGCTGTCCATGCGGATCACCTGCCCCGGCTCCGGCGGCACCAAGCCCATCCGCCGCGCCATCATGTCGATCCGTTCCGGATCGCGCAGTGACGCATCTTCCAGCCGCAGCGCGCGATTCATTTCGGTGAGGTCGTCGAGTTGCCGCTTCGATGACTCGATCTGATATCCATATTCAATCGCCCGGAAATGCTGCCAGGCATAGGTGAACACCAGCAGAAACAGGCAAGCCAGCGCCGTGCCGAACTGCTTCATCTCCCGATTGCGCCCAGGGTCTTCTACTTTCACCAGCCGCGAATTGTCGATCGCCTTGGCGAAATAAATTTCAGGCGTGCCGGTGAAGAACATATTGCGCCGCGCTGCCGGGATTGCACCTCGAATTGCCGCCGCTGCCGCTGCCATTTATGCCGCTCCTGCGTAAGCCGGTTCACTGCGCATTTCTGGAACTTGCAACTCGAACATCCGCCGCAGTTCCATTTCGTCGACGACGCGCTTCTGAAACGCGCCCCGCTCGGCCCGCTCCACCGTCGCCATCAAATCGTTAATCAATGTTCCCGTGTACATTTCCCAACCTCAGAACTGGATTCCTACCACGGAACCCGCAAACCTGGCTTCAGGCTTCACTTTCAAGCTTCGGCTTTTTTCTTGGACTTTTCGCTGAAGCCCGATGGCCGAAGCCTGAAGCCCGCTTTCCAGAACCTGAACTCCCGGCACGCCATTACAGCTGTGCCGGGGACTCCGGCAGTTTTTCCGGAATCAAAATCCGGCCTTCGGGCTTCGGCGTTCAGGCTTCGGCAAACCATCCCGCCGTACTGCGCTTGCCGAAGCCCGATCGCCGAAGCCCGAAGCCCTTAAACTCTTTCCGCCGCGCGCATCTTCGCGCTGCGTGCCCGCGGATTGCGATCTTGCTCTTCTAAAGATGCCGTCACCGGTTTCTTGGTCAGCACCCGGAAGTACTTGTCCTTAATCGCGCCCTCGCGGAAGGCATCCTTTACGATGCGATCTTCCAGCGAATGAAAACTGATCACCACCACGCGTCCACCTGGTTTCAGAATCCGCGGCGCCGCTTCCAGCAGCGCCTTCAGATCGTCCAGTTCGCGGTTTACGAAGATTCGAAGAGCTTGAAAAGTTAAAGTCGCTGGATGAATTCGCCTCTGGTCATATTTATTTCGACCCGGATTCATTGGCCGGGCCGCGGCCGATATTACCTCGGCAAGATGTGCCGTAGATCGTATCGGCCGCGACCGGCAAATGGCTCTGGCGATTCTCCGCGACCTCCTTTCCTCTCCGAATTCGTAAATCACATCGGCAAGCTCGCGCTCGTCGAGGTGGTTTACCACTTGTTCGGCGGTTCGCTCACTCTGCGGGTCCATCCGCATGTCGAGCGGTCCATCCGCCTGAAAACTAAATCCGCGTGCCGCATCGGAAAGCTGCAAACTGCTCACCCCAATGTCTGCGAGTAAACCGTCGATGGTCGTTGGTCGTTGGTCGTTCGCCAAATCCGCAAACGATCCGTGCCTCAGCTCCACTCGCGGCCAATCGTTTTGGCCAACGACTGTCCTTAGCTCGTCCTGAGCTGAGCGAAGGAAGGAACGACCAAGGACGCTCTTCGCAATCTCCAGCGCCGCCGGATCTTTATCGAGCCCAATCAAATGTCCCGGTGCGCCGAGGCGTTTTGCGATTTCGTAACTGTGCCCGCCCAAGCCCACCGTGGCGTCGATATAGGTCCCGCCACGCCGCACGTTTAAAAAGTCGATCGCTTCTTTTAAAAGAACCGGAACATGACTTGGTGAAAGTTGGCTCACTTCCCTTCCACCACCATGCCCAACCCCCTGAGGGGTGTCTGTTGATCCCTCGCCCACTAGATGCCCAGTTCGTCGAGCGTCTTCTCATCATCAGAAGTGAACGGCTGCTCTGCGATCTCGTTGCGATACGCTTCCAGGTTGCGCACTAACAAACGGTTCAGATTGCCGGTCACGGCCACTTCGCCTTTGATACTGGCCGCGTCCCGCAACAGCTGCGGAATCAGCAACCGCCCCTGTCCATCCATTTCCACCTGCTGGCCCCAGTAATTCACCCGGTCGAGAAACTTCTTTTTCGTAGGGTTGTAATTCGACAACCCGGCCAGCTTCTGCTCGATCCGCTCCCATTCCTCGAAGGGATATATTTCGGCAACCTTGCCGTCGACGCTCGTGATATAGAATTGCGTGTTGTACTTCTCGTCGATCACCCGCTTGAACTCCGCCGGGACTTTCAACCGTCCCTTTTCGTCGACGCGAGTTGGGTGATTGCCGCGAAACATTTTGTCTTTCTATGTCTGTCATCCAGAAACGACAATCGCTTGTTATCCAGAGGCGACGTTCTGTGTCGCCGAAGGATCTCCGGACCAAAACTGCTACCAGGGAGGTAAAAGCGGCGCAAAATATGGTCAAACTTCGTTGGTTCGGGCTGTTTGTCGGGCTTTTGGGTCGGTTTCCCACCGGCTCCTCGTTTTCAGCTTCCCGCTCCCACGACCTTAAGTATCTTGACCACTCCGTACCACTTTGTACCACATCTTACCCGTAAGTCATTGATTGTCAAGCACAAACTTGAAGGTTGGGTTCCCACTATAGGACTGATTCGGCAAAGCACGAGAACTTGTGGTTAACTAAAAATACGACCACAAGATGTAGGGTTTGCACTTCTGGTTCATTCGCTATTTGTTCGCTTAGATTTTTCTTGCACTCCGCGCTGGTAGCGGAGTTTCCTGTGGAAAAGCAGGAAACTCAGGTAGGTTGTGGTCCTGACCACTCACCTCCAATTCGCCGACTGGGTTCCCTGCCCACTTCCGCATGTGTTCGCGTTCTTCTCGAACCCGGAGAATCTGCCGCGCATCATGCCCGCCGCCACGCAAACCAGGATCGACGAACTTCATCTCGTTGCGCCTCCGCCGTCTCCGGATTCAGTCGCGTCCCCGCGCGCTGCGGGTGTGGGCACGGTCATCGTGACCTCGTTCCGCGTGTTTCCCTTCCTGCCGTTGCGGGCACAGTGGATCGCCCGCATCACCGAGTTCGAATGGAACCACCACTTCGCCGACGTGCAACAGAAAGGCCCGTTCAAACGATGGCATCATCGCCACGAGTTCCTGCACGACGCACGCGACGGGATCGACGGAACGCTGGTTCGCGACGTGATCGAATATGAGGTAGGATTCGGCCCGCTGGGCGCGCTCGCCAACGCGCTGTTCATCGAACGCCAGATGCGCGCCACCTTCGCGGAGCGCCAGAGAGTCCTGCCCGTGCTGCTGTCGTAGCGAACGTAGCGCCGCCGTCCCGCCGGCTGTC
>JBEKJF010000305.1:0-6226 GCA_050011375.1 Candidatus Sulfotelmatobacter sp. | reverse complement strand
CCGATTCATGGTCCGCTCCCGTCGCTTGTTCTAATATCCCGACGGCGCGCTGCATCAGCTTTTCGTTCTTCGGAACAACGTTCACCATCAAGTTGCCGTACACATAACCCAGGCGGGTCATGGCCGCGGTCGAAATCATGTTGAGAACCATTTTGTGCGCCGTGCCAGCCTTCATACGCGACGACCCGGCAAGCACTTCAGGTCCGACCTGCGTGATGATCGCGAAATGCGCCGCACGTTCGAGCGCAGAGTTCGGATTGCAGGTCACGGCGATGGTGCGCGCGCCGCGCCGCCGCGCTTCGGCGAGAGCAGCCACGGTAAACGGAGTGCGTCCGCTCGAAGCTATGCCCACAACTACATCCTGCTTGGTGGGCTTGCGCCGCAACATTTCTTTGCGTCCGGCTATGGAATCATCTTCGCTGGTCTCTGAGGCCGAGGCCAGAGCCTTGGCGCCTCCCGCGACGATGAAGTGAACGCGATCAACATTGAAGGTAGGCAAGATTTCGACGGCGTCGAGCGCGGCGATGCGCCCGCTGGTTCCGGCGCCTACGTAGATCAGGCGTCCACCACGGCGGAGCGCAGCACTCACTTCATCAATCGCGCGCGCAATCTGAGGCAAGGCGCGAGTGACCGCCGGGGCGACGGTTGCATCTTCAGCGTTGATGAGTCGTGCGATCTCGAGCGAAGATTTGCGGTCAAGATCAGCGGCAGCGTGGTTGGCCTGCTCGGTGCCCAATACGCTAAGAGTGGATGGTGTGCCTTTCAAAAGTTGGAGCCTTTCATGCTCACGGCATAAGAAAAGAGAGTGCCCCATGCGCGCGTCGTTGGCGAGGAGCGTGGCCCTGAGTTCGCCGAAGGGCGGGACCTGATGTTGCCAGCAGCAGTTTCTCGTTTTCAGTAGGAATCCTGATCACTCTACTGACCTCACATCCTCCGGTAACTCCAAAACCAGTTTGCATTCCCCAGCACTGCAAGTAACCGTCCCACGCCGCAAAATCTTTACCGGAGTGTCATCCGGAATCTTCTGACTGTACTTTGCACTCCGCAGCGCCTCCCCAATGTCCTTCATCCCCTCGCTTCCACTAATAAACTTCACGTCTTCTACAGTCGCTACAGACGCTCCACCACCCAACAGCAGAAAGAAATCGGCGCGCCCATCCTGTTTTGGCGCGCTCTTAAACTTCAGAGTGCGTTCTGCCACGAACTCGTCTTGATACTTCGCTACCAGCGCGTCCACCTTGTCGTCGCCACCAGCGAGAGCGGCCAACCGGCCTCGCGTCTCTTGTTCCGGCCGGCGCGCGCTTAAAGCCAGCGCATACCAGTGAACCGCGCCCTCCTTGTCGCCGCTCTTCTCGCAGATCTGCCCCATATGGTCACCTTCTTCCGCGTCCTGCCCCAACTCCGATCCCGCCAAAACGTACTTCTTCGCGACATCCAAATGCCCTTCGGCAAATGCCACCCATCCCAGCGTGTCCCAATAGCTTCCCAGCGCCGAGGTCAATCCCAAGTCCGCCTGCTTCAGTTGATCCAACGTCAAATTCCGCAACCGCGTGGCAGTTGACGAGACCGCCGACTCCGCATAACGCCGCGCCACATCCAGATGCGCGCCCTTCTGCGCCAACAAGTACGCAATGGTGTTCCATGTCGCCGGCGTTGTCGATATTTTCACGGCCTTGTCGAAGGCCTCCATCGCCTTCGCATCCTGTCCCAAACTCAGATAAGCATCGCCCAACCTCGTCTGGGCTCCGGCACTATCCGGAGTTATGGTCGCCGCTTTCTCCAACTCCGGCACGGCTTCTTCATACTTATGCGATTCCAGATACGCAATCCCTAGATTCTCGTGTGCATACTTATCCAGCGGCTGCACTTCAATCTGCTTGTTAAACCACTTCTCCGCTTCCTCATACTTGCGCTGGCGCAGGTACACCCGGCCCAGATTGTTGTAAGCATTCGAATCGTAGAGATTCACGTCAATCTGCTTCTGAAACGCATTGATCGCCAAGCCATCCTGCCGATCGTCAAAATAAGCCAGTCCTAAATCATTCCACGCCCTCTTGTTCTTCGGGTCCGCCTCCACGGCATGATTGAACAGGTTAATCGCCAAGCCGTAGTTCCCATTCTTTCGCGCCTCGTTCCCGCTCCGGATAAAATCTTCTGCCTTCATGCCAGTAGGAATCGTGCGTGTATCCGCGACCGCACTCTCAATCGTCAACTGCTGTCCAACGTCCGCCATCACCGCTTGCCGGAATGCCCGGTAATCGTCCGCCCGCGCCGTCGCCAACTCTCCTTGCCGGATGGTTAGCTTCCGCTCCGCCGTAAAAACATTTCCCTCCACCTTGTAACTGGATTGATACGCTCCGTAATCGCGCTCAACTTTCACCGCGACCGGAACCTTGGCCGTGTAGCGCGCCGCCAGTTCCAGTTTCACTTTGTAAATACGATCGTTCGGCGGACCAAGTTTGAAGGGCTCCGGCTTTTCCCCGCCCGCACCCGCATCGCCGCTATCCTCTTCGCCCACATCCTTTCCTATCGCCACCATCGAAATCGTCGAGAGCGGCAACTTCACGTCCAGCTTTTTCTTCGACCAATCCACAAAGTTTCCCTTGGTAACGTCAT
Organism: Candidatus Sulfotelmatobacter sp.; assembly: GCA_050011375.1. Taxonomy (GTDB): domain Bacteria; phylum Acidobacteriota; class Terriglobia; order Terriglobales; family Acidobacteriaceae; genus Sulfotelmatobacter. The sequence goes on along the minus strand of JBEKJF010000305.1, from coordinate 3,610 downwards.
AAGCCATAACAAATTCTTCCCGCGTAGCCGCGGGATCGCTTACTTTCACCCCGCTCACTTCTCCTCCCAGCCCTTTATTCACACCCTCCATCATGGTTTGCCACTTGCTGCTGGCAGCCTTGCGAAACACGATCCGCGCCTGCAATTCGCTGTCTCCGCGCAAAGTCTCTGTAACTCGCGCCTCCAACTTCCCGCTGTCGTCCACCTTCCCGTCAATCTCTTCCACCTCCGTATCCCGCATCGGCGGATCGGCCGGCGTTTCCTCCAAATGCGGCGCCCCTCCCGGCGGAATCACCAGTGCCTGCCTCTTCCTGATCGAATAGGAGAGCAGCCGGAACGGTGCAACCTCCGTAGTCGTATCCATCCAGATCTCTTCTTTCCCCAAAGGCAACATCGTGATCACATGATTGAACTGCGAAGGCGAAGGCACATCCGGATCCAGCTTCCGCGAAGCATGAATCAGTACCGTCGAAGACCGCAGCCCTTCCGCCTCCAGCAAAGCCGCCAGCAGCGTGTTCTTGTCTTTGCAATCTCCGTACTGGTTGTGCAGCACATCCCCCGCCGCTTGCGGCTGATAGCGCGCCAGCCCCAGCGACAGGCTCACATAACGGAAATTCTTAGCCACATAATCGTAAAGCGCCTCCGTCTTGTCCACATCCGAGTTCAGCCCCTTGGTCAACTCGTCGGCCTTAGCCCGAACTTCTTTCGAGGGCACCCGCCGATCCTTCTCCAGGCCCGCGTACCACCGCCCAACTTCCTCCCAACTACTGAAGGTAGTCATCTGCACGTCCGCCACTGCGTCCGGGTTTTTCTTTTTCTTTTTCTTCTTATCCTTATCTTCCTTGTCTTTCTTTTCGTCCTCCTGAATCAGATGATTGCTAGTCCACCGGTAGATCCGCCGCCCATTTTCCTCCGTTATTTTCGGATCCATCCCCGCCTTGTTCTTTAACTTCACCACCCGCGACGCCGGCACATCCACCTCCAACTGTTCGTCCAGCACAATGCTGGTCTGATTGAAGTCATGCTGCATCCAGAACTGCCCCGGCGCCAGCGCAGTCTGGATCACATTCACCACCTCGCACTCCAGCACATCCCCCGGACGCAACCCCGGCACGCTGACATGCTTCTCCCGGTAATCCGTATAAACCGGAGCAAACTGCGTCACCGACCCGTTCACATCCTGCACCGCTTCAGGCCCCGCGGTAACAACGGTGCCGTCCGCCTTCAACACGCGCACAGAAACAATATCCAGCTTTTCATTCGCCGAGTTATATCCAATTCGCAGTTGTCCCCACCCTTGCACTCCAGCCTCGCTCTGCACCCGCACGCGGAAAGAATTCACCTTCCGTCCCGTCCCATCGCTCTCAAACCGGTAGCGCGAGCGCACTTGCTCGATAACATAACCCTCTTTGGAATAGTCCGGCGTCTTCTCCGCCTTATCGGCGCCAGCATTCTCCGGCTTCGCATCCACTGGCAGACTAGGCAGAACTGTGGGCGCCGGCCGTTGTCCCCCGTTCGCGCTTTGACCGCCCTGAACACTGCGGCTCACGCCGGAAGCTGTAAAGATAAAGGAGAAGAGAACAACCGACCAGCAGAGAAGGCTGCAGCGTAAAGCGGGATGTAAAGCAGGAAAAGACATGCGCGTTTGTAACCTAAACAGCCTGCTCGAAGCAAGAAACAAAAAGAGGCTCGGGGAGGGTGCTGCACTTGCTCGGGCCTCCTACGCGAGAAGCGGGGCTTCTCTTCGCCCAAGTCCGCCCGTCAGTTTTATCTGAGAAGTGAGAGCCGAGAACTGAGAGTTGAAAGCTGACCGCCGATGGTAGCTAGCTAAGCGGCACAAAGCAGCACCTTCAATCCTGATTCTAGGCAACAATCTCATCGGCACCACCAGCGTAAAATTCAACGGCAAGGCAGCGGCATTCACAGTCATCTCCGCCTCCGCCATCCGCACCGCCGTTCCAACCGGAGCCACCACCGGCAACGTTCAGGTAACCACCCCCACCGGAACGCTGACAAGCAATGTAGTTTTCACGGTTAACTGAGTGAGTTGACCCGCCGAAAGTGCCCCGTCCAAGCTTCACTGGACGGGGCTCCTGATTCTCGCAACCCCTAAGGAAAAAGTAAATCGTCCCCTCGCCGTCTGCGCCGCCAAGCCCCGTTGAGTCATATAACTTTTTTCTTGACAATCCCCAGTTACAAGAGGAAAGTTAATCCGCTAAGTCGCGACTCGACCACCCTGTCCATTCAGTTGGTCGAAGCTACTCGCGGCTGGGACGAACGAACCCAGGTTTTCACAGGTCACTTACCCAGGGAAATTAATTACGTACTCGAACGAAGGAGCAGACGCCTTTTTTCGGTGTTACTTACGGCCATCAATCGGGGAGTTTCATGGGATCTGGATATGGGACCTCTGGATTTAGTGAACCTCACTCCATTGATGGCCCGCACGAGCGGCCGAGCCGAAATCAAGATCGGACTCATCGACGGCCCTGTAGCCCTCGATCACTCCGATCTTGCCGTTCATAACATTCACCAGGTCCCAGGCAAACAATCCGGCGCGTGTTCCACCGCAAGCAGCCTGGCCTGCATGCACGGAACATTCGTCGCCGGAATGCTGATGGCAAAGCGGGGCTCCGCGGCGCCAGCGATTTGTCCAGGCTGCACTTTGTTAGTGCGCCCCATATTTGCCGAGAGTTCGTCGGCCAACGGGGATATGCCAAGCGCGAAGCCGGAAGAATTGGCGACGGCAATCGTCGAAACGATTGCGGCCGGAGCTCGAGTTATCAATCTAAGCGCCGCCGTCTCCCAACCATCGGCGAACGGCGAGCGCGAACTGGAAGAAGCTTTGAATCATGCTGCACGCCGCAACGTTATCGTCGTGGTTGCGGCAGGAAATCAGGGAAGCGTGGGCAGTTCAGTTCTTACTCGTCATCCGTGGTCAATTCCGGTCGCCGCATGCGATCTGCAAGCACGAATGATGGCGGCGTCCAACTTAGGTAGCTCCATAGGAAGGCATGGCCTGACGGCACCGGGCGAAAACATCACAAGTCTCGCGACCAATGGCAAGCCGCAAACATTCGGAGGAACTAGCGCCGCGGTGCCCTTTGTGGTGGGAACAATTGCTCTGCTCTGGTCGGAGTTTTCCACCGCAAGCGCAGCGCAAATTAAGTTAGCCGTCACGCAAGCGGGCGCCGAGCGTCGTAAGGCAATCGCGCCACCCTTGCTGAACGCCTGGTCTGCATTCGAAGCAATGAGTTCTGCCTTGAGAACGCAGTAATGAAGAAGAAAGCAACAGCGAAGCCGGTAGCGACAGGGGCCCCAAATAGCCAGCCTCATCGCGTGCGGCTGCCGGGCTTTCTAATCGAAGACGAAATCGGACTCGGCGATGCCATCAAGCGCGCGACCTACGCTATGGGCATCAAGCCGTGCGGCGGCTGCGAAAGACGAGCCGCCACACTGAATCGATGGATGACTTTCACGCGATGATTTAGGAAAGAGAAAACTTCTGAAGGAGCACCACAATGGAACAACCAGTCCTTGAAATTCAAGAACAACCAGCCAACACCGGCGTCGACAATCCGGCAGCAAGAAGCGGATCGACCAGCCCCAC
>JBEKJF010000304.1:0-6230 GCA_050011375.1 Candidatus Sulfotelmatobacter sp. | reverse complement strand
CTAAGACCGAACACCCAAGACCTTGAACGAATTGAAGTTCCGAAAAGGCCGAAGCCCGAAAGCCGAAGCCCGAAGCCCGAATTCAGGAGCCGCCGAAAAATGCGAAAGCCGATCAAGTACGTAGAAAAAGCAGTAGTCGTCGCCTCCAAAGGCGCGTGGGTGGTCTTCGACCGCTTGAACCGTATCAAGCCCAACGCGTCGCCCACCCCTAAGTGGTCTGACAAGCCTCTGCTCAAGTCCTACGAAAAGTCGAAGCCGCCGCTGGGTTGGCCGCGCTCCACCGATTCGCTGTGCCCGAAGTGTGTGCCGGAAATTCGCCAGCAGATTCTCGACGGCAAACTTCCGCACGAAGTTCTGATGAACGAAAAAGTCGGAGAGATCAAGGCCACCATCATCGAGCGCGATGGCAAGATTCTGATGGTGAAAGACTGCCCGAAGCACGGCCACTTCGAAGACGTGATGTCGATCGACACCGAGTTCTCCAAGCACCTCGAAGACGTTTTCCCCGGCCGCGACATCGCCGCGCATAACGACGAGAAGCTCCACCATCACGGCTCTTCGACCGTCAAGTACGGCCGCGGCTCAGTGCTCACGATCGATCTGACCAACCGCTGCAACATGATGTGCGATCCCTGCTTCATGGACGCGAACCAGGTAGGCTTCGTCCACGAACTGCAATGGGAAGAAATCAAGACCATGCTCGACAACGCCATCACCATCAAGCCGCGTCGTCAGATGAGCGTGCAGTTCTCCGGCGGCGAGCCCACGTTGAGCCCATACTTCCTCGACGCCGTTCGCTACGCCAGAAAAGTTGGATACAACTCAGTCCAGGCTGCAACCAACGGAATCGAGTTCGCAAAAAGTTTTGAGTTCTGCCAGCAGGCCGTAGAAGCCGGCATGCGCTACGCGTATCTGCAATTCGACGGAATCGGCAACGCCGCCAACGCGCACCGCATGGTGGGCAACCTGTTCGACGTAAAACTAAAAGCAATCGAAAACCTGCACAAAGCCGGAGTAGAAATCGTCCCAGTAGTAACCATCGTAAACGGCATCAACAACGAACAAGTAGGACGCATCATCAAGTTCGCGCTGGATAATCCAAAGACGATCAGCTTCTTGTCATTCCAACCAGTAAGCTTCACCGGCCGCGACGAAGCCGTAACCGACGACCGCCGCCAGGCCCAGCGCTACACGCTGTCTCACTTAGCCCACGACGTAAAAAATCAAACCGGCCTAGGCGAACCAAGCCGCGACTGGTTCCCCATCAGCTTCATGGGAACCTTCAGCGATTGGGCCGACCTGATGCACGCCAACGACGTAAAAAACGACTGGGGCCAACTAAGTTGCGGTTGTCATCCTAACTGTGGGACTGGGATGGCTGTGATGATCGACAAGGAAACTAAGGAGGCGGTGCCGGTTACTGCGTTTTTGCACGGCGATCAACTGGCTAAGGATATTGCCAAGGTGAACGATGCTTCGCGCGGAAAGTTTTTGACTGGCTTGGGCATGGCACTCTGTTTGATGAAGAACTACGATCCGTTTCAGTCGCCGACTCATTTCAAGCTGATGGACCTGCTGAAGAAGTTCGATAAGAACTATCACATTACCGGAAAAGATTATGGCAAGGTTGGTCCGGACCGGACGGTCGAAGATGTCATGAAGCGGCGTACGAGCGATCGCTGGAACTTCCTGTTTATCGCGGGAATGTGGTTCCAGGATCTGTTTAACTATGACTTCCGCAGAACCGAGCAGTGCATTATTCCTTACGCTACGCAGGAGGGCGAGATCTCGTTCTGCGCTTACAACACTGGCGTGGGCTGGCGGAACATTATCGAGAAGATGCACATGACGGCCACGCTTACCAAGTGGTATGAAGAGCATGGACGGCATGAGATTTTTGCGGGCGGAAAGAAAGTGCAGATGGACGACGCTACGCACTCGCTCTCGCTGCGAGAGAATATCGTAACCACCGAGTTGCAGCACGATCTGGACAAGCTTGGCATCGCCAAGAACGCGCGGGAAGAAAAAACGCGGGCGCGGGATGCGAAGCAGAAGGCTGCCGCCGAGCTTCATGTTTTGTCCGTGGATCATTCAGATGCTCCGGTTGCGGGGCATCGCGGGCCGCAGAAGAATGATGAGGCCTACAACGCGCGCATGGCTTCGCTTTACCGCGAAGTCGTGTTGAAGGAGAAGCCGGCGGTCGCGGAGAATGGATTCATTCCGCTGGGCGCTTTGAAGGGGAACGGCGGAATCGCTCCCGCCCCGAAGCCGGAAGTGGCGGAGCCGGTGGCGGGAGACTGAAAGTCTGCTTCTAGAAGCTAGCTTCTAGCTGCTAGCTTCTAGGTCAAACCAAGTGGGCCGCCCTCGGGCGGCCCGAATTGTTTTGGCATCAGCTTCAATGGTGCTGCAGGCAAGCTCCTTGCGGGATAGTTCGCCCGGGGGAGAGAACCAATCAGCCCCCATTGTTGACTTCTTTTTCAGAACGATATATTTTCGCTGGCAGTGGTGGGGGGATGAATCTTATGACGAAAAGGCGCGAAAACTTACGAACCCCTGGCTTCACTGCCGAAAGTTCGCTTGATGGATCGTCGGGCACCTATCGGCAACAACTTCGCGGGGGTCAATCTGGTGGCGCATATCCCGCATATGACGCCTTGGACTGCATGGAAGATTGCAGGAAGATGGGGATGAGGGAGGATTTTGCCCGTTGCGCCTGTTTTGGGATGTGCGGTCGAAGTGACTGAATTCGCCGAATCGGAAAGTGTCGAGCCTGGCCCTCACAGGACACGCCTGCCCGTGGTCTATGTTGGCGGTTACGCGTAGAAGGGGTTTAACAATCATAGTTAAACAGAGGTCTGACCTGCGGGAATGAAGCCCCACCCTTCTGCTTCGCTCAGGGCAGGCTTTCTCGCAAATGACACGAGAAGAGGGGCACCCGGTTTCTGTCTGCATCACTGCCCACTCGCCGAAAATCGCAGCAAGCGGGGCGGCCTGATTCGTGCTGGCACAAGCGCGCCCAGCCCAGCTCGGTTCCCTATATCCTTCCGACGCAGACAAAGTCTGTGTGATCCAAAGAACAGCAACTCGTTACGCTTCCTTGGTGAACTATGCACCTCAAATCACAGTCGTAGATGTCCAGGTAGCAGCAGTTCGGTGTGCATACTGGTCCTCGAGGGTCCGGTACCAGGATTTGGGGGAGAACCTGGCGCTGCTCCCCGTCGTTTCCCATCGACGCTGAACGCCAACTTCGGCTGGATCCCGACGTGAAAGCGTAGTCGTGGCCCTGCTTGCCGAGCGAAACCTCGGCGGTGAATCCAGGCGTGTCCATTTCCGTCTCCTCTCTGCTGCAATCATCGGGTTTCGCGGTCATAGTTAAACAGCGGCTTGGCTGCGGGATTGAAGACCCCACTTCTCGCAAAGGACTGTCGAGTCCCAAGACAAAAGGACGCGAGAAATGGGGAACCCGACCGAGAACTTGAAAGGATGGGGCACCCGGTGCGCCGCGGAAATCCGCACCGTTTCGCCGGCAAATCTCCTCAGGTTCAGCGCTCAACTGGGCTGCCAAAGCCCACAGAAAGCACTGGCCGCCGGTGGCAGAAGCATCCGCTAAAGCCGCCCTCATCGAAACACGTGCAGCAGGTGTTTCCAAAGCAGAACTGAGGCACGACCCTCCCGTTTTCCGTTGCGTGCCCCAGGTTCAGAGCGTAGTTTTCCTTCATCTTGCCGAGTGCGGCTTCGGCGGTAAATCCTGGCGTGTTCATTTGTATCTCCTCTCGTCTGAAATCATCAGATTTGTCACAATAGGGTGGCGCCTTCGTGGCCAGAAACGGAAATTCGCCAGTCACATCCACCCGTAAATCTCGGAGTGTTCATTTTACTGGGATTTGTACTGGGATCTTGAGACCTCCTCCCCCGCCGCCAGTTGTAGCTGGTGCCTGCGGGCAAAGGCAGTAGCAGTCCTCGGGGCAATTCAACGCCATGGCGACGGCGCCGCCGGGTGTGCGGTTCGCTCCCGCCGGAGGCATCTGGAAAGACGCCGGCCGGTTATAGATTGCGGCTTCAGCGGTAAATCCTGGTGTGTTCATTTTTAGTCTCCTTGGTTTGAGGACATGAAATTCAAAAACCGCAGTGAGCGGACTCTCGCTGGCAATGGCGGCCCCACTTCTCGCAAAGGACGCGAGAAATGGGGCACCCGGCTTCACTGCCGAGCCTACGCAGGTGGCGCGCAGACACAATTATCGTAGACATCGCAGTCGCACATGACGCTCCTAAGTTTTATTCGCTGAGGAGTAATGGTTTCGGCGGTGCGATCTGCGACGCCTGCATTGAGTGTGTACTGGAGGTTTGTTTCTACGAGCGATTGTTCACCAGTGAAGCCGGGTAATTTCACGATATGTCTCCTTTTCTGACGAAATGTTACTGGCATAAGTAACAGATTCTTAAGCCGGAAGGCCGGATCTCAACGATCGTAATATGGCGATAACTTTGTCACCAGGAACGGAAATTCGTCGGTCACGTGAGCGGACTCTCGGTCGCATCGAGGCCCCACTTCTCGCAAAGAGCGCGAGAAATGGGGCACCCGGCTGCGATTGAAAATCCCCCACTTCTCGCAACGGGTGCGAGAAATGGGGCGCCGGGCCTTGTTCGTGCTGGCGCGAGCCTGGGCAACTCTGCTGGTGAGCATATCCCCAGGCCTCATAAATGGGGCGGCGGACCGACATGAGTTGAGAGAATGTAACAGACCAACTTACCAGTGTTGGGATCAGTGAAGCAGCGGACAGGGTTGTAGAACGCAGGCAGAACGGCAAGAGCCGCCGCTGCGTGCCCCGGCGATGAGGGGTACTTATATTTCATTTGTCCTAGCGAATTATCGGCAGTAAATCCTGGCATGCTCATTTTGTGGTCTCCTCTCAATTCACTAATTAGACGCAACGACCTGGTACGGCAAAATCTCGTCACCACAGGCGAAGATTTGGCAACGTTCTACTCCTCGGACGGCGCGACGTAGCTGGTGCACCCTCGGATAGCTCACTTCCCGCGCGACGAGCGCGCGGAGTGTAAAGGATGTCTCGGGACGTTTTGTAAAGGATGTCATGGGGCTGAACAAAGCCGCGACGGGTGGGGCAGCCTCGACCGTGATGGCGCAAAGGTGGGCCAGCCCGCGGCATTCATTCGAATCACCGAGAGTCTGCGACGGTAGTGGGCTAAAATTCAAAGGAGGCCACATCGTCTGGAACCCATCTAGAGCAGTATCCCACTCCGCCATCCGGTCGCGAATAACAAGGATAAACAACCCAAATGGCTGGGATGATCATTGCCGTACCCTGGCGAGCTTCGGACAATTGCTCGCGGTTGACCTGCGTTCGCAAGTTTAATGTTGAATCTGCTGTAAACCCAGGCGTTCTCGCGATGAATCCCGGCGTGTCCATTTATATCTCCTCTCTCCTGAAATCGGGTTTAACGGTCGTAATACGGTGAAAGCTTTGTAACCAGGAAGGGGAACTCGTCGGTGACGTCGACGCGGACAAAGAATTTGTCGACGACGTCGGTGTTGCGATTGGTGTAGGAGAAAATCACGTCGAGGATTCTGCGGGTGCCGCTTAGCGGCGATCCGTGGACGTGCACGCCGGTTAGCGAAGAATTCAGCGCGAACTCTTCGGCGGCCTTCGCGTAGATGGCTTGGTAGCGGACTGCTAGATAGTTCAGGGCGCGGTTCTCATCCATGGCGCCGGCGTTATCGGTCATCTGCATGATGCGGTCGAAAAGTTCCTCGGCGGCGGGAGAGAATTCCTTGGCCGAGATCTTCTCCGGCTTGTGAATTGATTTGATCAGCGTTTCGCGGTCGAAAGAATAAATCTGGTCGAATACGACGATGGGGACCATCAAGCCGTTGCACCGTTGCGGCGGAGCGATGGGCCCTAGAGACCCGATAACAATGTCGAGGTCCCAAGGTTGAGGGTTCGGGCGCAGGGCCTCTACGAGCAGACTAAGGTCAGCAGAATCGCGCGGGACGAGAATATAGGTTTCGAGGCCCTCGACTGTCAGCACCCAACAGAGCTGCCTGACCAGGTAACGGATTTCGGGTTTGGAAAGCACAGCGTAGAGAGCCTGGCGGTCGGTGAGGCCGGCAGTCTTTTCGCGGCCGGTGGCCTGGGCGAACTCCTTTTCTACGGAGATGCTGGGAAAACGCGCCTCGATTCGACCGAGGGCATAGACCCAGGAAGTTGGAG
>JBEKJF010000303.1:0-6241 GCA_050011375.1 Candidatus Sulfotelmatobacter sp. | reverse complement strand
CCCGTCGCAGGACGAATGCCCGGCCACATGAACGTTCTGCTCGCCGAGGCCGACATCCCCTACGATCGGCTGATCGAGATGGATGAGATCAACGGCGACTTCCCGCAAACCGACGTGGCCCTGGTGATCGGAGCCAACGACGTCACCAACCCGGCCGCCCGCAGTGACTCCACGAGTCCCATCTTCGGCATGCCGATTCTCGATGTGGATAAAGCCCACACCGTCATGGTGATCAAGCGCGGCATGAGCCCCGGTTTTGCCGGCATCGACAATCCTCTCTACTACCTCGACAACACGCTGATGTTGTTTGGCGATGCCAAGCAGTTTGTGGGCGCGATTGTGAGGGAGTTAAGCGGCGGACACTGAGTTGCGGATGGTTTCAACCTGGAGATATCATGATATCATCGGATGTGATATCATGATATCAGCGTGAGGGGGCAAAATCATGGCTCAGCTGGTGGTTCGCAACATTGAGAGTGGAGTAAAAGCGCGCCTACAACGCCGCGCCAAGCGCAACGGCCGCAGCATGGAAGAAGAGGTCCGCGACATTCTGCGCACCGCCGTGCACAAGGAAGAAAAGAAATCCGAGTTCGGGCTGGGGACGGAATTTGCTGCCCTCTTCCCCAAGACTGGCCCGGACTTCGTAATCGAAGAATTCCACGGCGATGATATTGAGCCTATGAAGTTCGACGAATGATCGTCCTCGACAGCAATGTGCTCTCCGAGCTGATGCGCCCCATCCCGGAGCCGAGAGTGATTGCGTGGCTTGATCGCCAGCCTCACGCCTCGATCTGGATCACTTCCGTGACAGTCTTCGAGATCCGCTTCGGACTGCACCTTATGGCGGCCGGGAAGCGCCGCACGCTTTATTCGGACGGCTTCGAGAAACTGCTCGAAGGGCTTGACCATCGAATTGCTCCCTTCGACACGGAAGCGGCTGAGCACGCGAGCGCTCTAATGGCCTCCCGAAAATTGCAGGGCCGCCCTCGTGAGCTGCGTGACACGATGATCGCCGGAATCGTCCTCTCTCGTCGCTTCATCCTGGCGACCCGAAATATCGCGCATTTCCAGGATGTCTCTGCAACGCTCGTGGATCCCTGGACCGTGACCGCCTGACCGCCTTACAAGCGGTCCGCGTGATATTCTATTAACTCCAGCTGCGTACCGTTTTGGCGGAAATTTCCCCGCAGGTCCTGAAGAGCTTCCCTGAAGAAGCGAAGAAGAGAAATCAGAAATCATGCTTTCAGTCAGTAATGTTTCCATGCGCTACGGCGCCAAAATTCTGTTTGATGAAGTCTCCGTGGCGTTTACGGCGGGCAAGCGTTACGGCCTCACCGGTCCCAACGGCTCCGGCAAATCTACGTTTATGAAGCTGCTGAGCGGTGAACTCGAGCCGCAAAAAGGCACAGTCGTCCGTCCGCGAAAGCTCGGCGTGTTGAGCCAGGACCAGTTCGCCTTCGACGCGTTCACCGCGATTGACACGGTCATCATGGGCAACAAGCGCCTGTGGGCAGCGATGCAGGAGCGCGACGAAATTTATGCCAAGCACGACATGACGGACGAAGACGGCATGAAGCTGGGCGAACTTGAGGGCATCGTTGGCGAAGAAGACGGTTACACCGCCGAGAGCGATGCGGCGATCTTGCTCGATGGCCTGGACATTCCCGAAGAAGTGCATTCGCGAAAGATGAGCGAACTGCAGGGCGGGCAGAAAGTTCGCGTGCTGCTGGCGCAGGCGCTGTTCGGGCATCCGCAGGCGTTGCTACTCGATGAACCTACCAACAACCTCGACTTGGATTCAATCCACTGGCTGCAGGGATTTCTGAATGTCTACGACGGCGTCGTTATCGCGATATCGCACGATCGCCATTTTCTCAACAGCATCTGCACGCACATTGCCGACATTGATTACGAGACCATCATTACTTACACGGGATCGTATGACGAGATGGTTCTCGCGAAGACTCAGGTGCGGTCGCAGGTTGAATCGCAGAACGCGCAGCGCGAAAAAAAGATTGCGCAGTTGAACGAATTCATCGCGCGCTTCTCCGCTGGCACGCGGTCAAGCCAGGTGCAGTCGCGGCGGAAGGAAGTCGAACGCCTACAGGTGACCGAACTGGCCAAGTCGAACATTGCGCGGCCCTACATCAAGTTTGAGCAGAAGCGGCCCTCGGGCAAGCACCTTCTTGAAATCGAGCATCTGAGCAAAGCCTACGGAGACAAACAGGTGATTCGCGACTTCACCGCCAGCATCACGCGCGGCGAAAGAATCGCGCTGATGGGCCGCAACGGCGCTGGAAAGACTACACTTGTGAATTCCCTGCTGGCGAATTCTCCGACCACGCCCGAAGCTGAGTTGCGCAAGACCAGCGGCTACGATGGGCCTTTCGTCGATTCCGGAAAAGTGATTTGGGGACACGAAGCGTCGATTGGATATTTCGCCCAGGACCACCGCAGCCTGATCGAAGGCGGAACCACGGTGCTGGAATGGCTGCATCAGTGGAACCCGGCAGCGGTGGGCGAGGAAATTCGCGGCCTGCTCGGGCAAATGCTTTTCCAACGCGATGAAGCGACGAAATCCACCAACGTTCTTTCCGGCGGCGAAGCGGCGCGGCTGCTCTTCTGTAAGCTGATGTTGCAAAAGCCAAACGTACTCGTGCTCGATGAGCCCACGAACCACCTCGATCTTGAAGCCATCAATGCGCTGAACATTTCCTTGCAGCGCTATCAAGGGACTGTCTTCCTGGTGAGCCACGATCACGATTTGATCGACGAAGTCGCAACCCGCATCTGGCACTTCGAAAGCGATCACAAACTCACCGACTTCAAAGGCACGTACGAGGAGTATCAGGCAGCAGTGGTAGTGTAGGCGAAACCCAAGATTCCTCGCTTCGCTCGGAAAGACAAATCCGGCGGCCATGGAATGTCCTAAAAACTTTGTCATTCCGAGCAAAGCGAGGAATCTTGGTTTGCACCATTTCCGTTGCATGTAAATCAACCAGGTTCTCCACAGATTTCCACAGCCTTTTGCAGTTGCGTTTTCCACCGCAAGTTCTGGATAATGTCTTCGGGGACGTACTTGCGCGGCCCCACGCGCAAGACATCTATTCGTTGTGTACAGTCGAGCCGATTTACTTAGAATACTGCACCTCACGCCGCGCCAGTTGGCGAACTGGGAGCGAGCAGGGCTGATTGCGGCCTGTCCGGCTTATTCTTTTTCCGACCTTCTCAAGATCAAGAAAGTTCGCGACCTGTGCGCCATGCGCGTGCGGCCCGCCGTGATCAGGCAATCGCTCGAAGCCATGCAGAAGCAGGCGTCGGGCATGGGCAATCCTCTGCTCGATGCCGGAGCTTCATCGACTAACAATCGCCGCGTCGCGTTCCGTCACGAAGGCCGTCTGCTGGAGCCGATCGCGGGACAGTTCGTGATGGACTTCACGTCAAGAGAAAAAGTCGTCACCAGCACGCCGATTCCTACGCCTGAGCCGGGGTCGCAAGAGAACGAAGCTGCCATGTGGTTTGCGCGCGGCATTGCGCTCGAAGAAGATCCGGCCACGCAGACCGAAGCGTTGGCCGCTTATCAGAAAGTTCTCGAGTTTCAAGCCGAGCACGCGGCTGCACACATTAATCTGGGAACCCTGCACTACAATCGCCAGGATTTCACTCTCGCGGAAAAACACTACCGCGCCGCGCTGCAGGCTGATCCTCGCTATGCGCTAGCCTACTTCGATCTGGGCAACGTGCTCGATGAGACTGGACGCGTGCAAGAGGCGATCCAGACCTACAAGATGGCGATTCAACTCGCCCCCACCTACGCCGACGCGCATTACAACCTCGCGCTCGCCTACGAAAAAACTCGCGAGCCGCGCAAGGCGCTAAAACACTGGCAGGCCTATGTGAAGCTCGACACCACTGGACCATGGTCTGTACACGCGCGCAATCAGATCCAGCGTATTCTGCAAGCGGACGCGCTAAAACTCGTGCACTCCCGCCGGAGCTAGAGAATACGTTTTACTCTGTGAACCTCTGTGTCCCCTGTGTTTAAGGTTCTCAGACACAAGGTTCTCAGACACAACCCCCTCGGTCCACTCTGCTAGAATTCAGGGTTTGCCATTCTCCGCCTGAAGGTATTCATATGCCCGAAACGACCCTGCAAGCCGTGCCCACGCCCCTGACCACCCTCACCGAAGACGAAATCCTCTTCCGCGACAACATCCGCCAGTTTGCCGACGAGAGAATCCGTCCGCACGTCAAAGAGATGGACGAGAAGGGCATCTTCAACAAAGATCTCATCCACGAATTCTTCCAACTCGGAATAATGGGCATCGAGATCCCTGAGCAATACGGCGGCAGCGGCGCCAAGTTCTTCGAAGCGATTCTCGCAGTCGAGGAACTGTCGCGCGTCGACGCATCCGCAGGCGTAGTGGTCGATGTACAAAATACGCTGGTCAACAATGCTCTCTTGCGCTGGGGAAACGCTGAGCAGAAGAAGCACTACCTGCCAAAGATGGCGACGGACACCTGCGGCGCCTACGCGCTAAGCGAAGCTGGCTCCGGCTCTGATGCCTTTGCACTCCAAACGCGCGCCGAACTGAAGGGCACTGACTACGTACTCAACGGCCGCAAACTCTGGATCACCAACGGAAAAGAAGCTGGACTCTTCGTCCTGTTCGCCACGCTCGACCCCGCCGCGGGATACAAAGGCATCACCGCCTTCCTCATCGAAAAAGACTTCCCCGGATTCAGCGTCGGCAAGAAAGAGGACAAGCTGGGCATTCGCGCCTCTTCCACCTGCGAACTGATTCTCGAAGACTGCAAGGTCTCCAAAGAAAACGTGCTGGGCGAGCCGGGCAAAGGCTACAAGATCGCAATCGAAACTCTGAACGAAGGCCGCATCGGCATCGGCGCGCAGATGCTGGGCGTGGCGCGCGGAGCCTGGGAATTCGCGGCGAAGTATGCCGTCGAGCGCAAGCAATTCGGCAAGGCCATCGCCGAGTTTCAGGGAATTCAATTCCAGATCGCGCAGATGGCAACTGAGATCGAAGCCGCGCGCCTCATGGTCTACAACGCGGCCCGAATGAAAGATATAGGCGCAAACTTCGTCAAAGAAGCCGCCATGACCAAGCTCTTCGCCTCGCAGGTAGCCGAGCGCGTGACCTCGCTCGCCATCGAAATCTACGGCGGCTACGGCTTCACCAAAGATTATCCCGTCGAGAAATACTGGCGCGATGCCAAGATTGGCAAGATCTACGAGGGCACGTCGAACATGCAGTTAGCGACGATTGCCAAACTTTTGCTGAGCGGCAAATAAGAACATGAAAACATCGCTCGAAATCGCGCTTGCATGCATTGCACTCATGCCGCTTCTGGCCGTGGCACAGGAGACGGCCGTGAAGTCGCATGCATTTCAAGCCGTTCCCGAACTTCCTTATCGTGTCGTGCCGAACTTCTTCAAGTTTCCTAAAGGGATGGTCGCCGGCGAAGCCTCTGGAGTAGCGGTAAATTCCAAGGGACACATATTTCTGTTTCAACGAACCAAGCCCATGCTGGCGGAATACGACGCGAAGGGCAATTTCGTCCAAAGTATTGGCGAAGGACTTTTCTCTCACCCTCACGGTTTGCGCATCGACGCTGACGACAATCTTTGGACGACTGATGACGGCAGCCACCTCGTGCTCAAGCTTGATCCCACAGGAAATGTTCTGCTCGTCCTGGGACGAATCAACACCGGCGCCGAGGCTAACTGGTTGTTCAACAAGCCCGCCGATGTCGCGTTCGCCAAGAACGGCGACATCTACGTCGCGGATGGCTATGGCAATTCACGAATCGTGAAGTTCGACCGCAACGGTAACTACCTCAAGGCCTGGGGAAAATACGGAACTGGCCCCGGCGAATTTAATCTGCCTCACACGGTTGCCGTCGACAACCAAGGCCGCGTGTACGTTGGTGACCGCGAAAACCAGCGCATCCAGATCTTTGATTCAGAAGGCAAATTCCTCGAGCAATGGACTGATGTCGGCTATCCCTATGGCCTGTGGATTACTCCGGACCAACACGTTTGGATGGTCGATGGTGGATACGACCGGATCATTGAACTGGATCAGAACGGCAAAATCCTCGGCGCCTTTGGCGAACCTGGCCACATGCCCGGCCAAATGGCATGGGGGCACTTCATGGCGATGGGAGCAGATCAAACGATCTACGTCGCGGATGTACTCAATTGGCGGTTCCAGGTGTTCAG
>JBEKJF010000302.1:0-6246 GCA_050011375.1 Candidatus Sulfotelmatobacter sp. | reverse complement strand
GCGCGCCAGGTTGCGCGATGGTGAATTCGTGCTCGGGGAAATTAATCAGTACGTCGTAGTTGCGCAGAACGCTGGAGGGAATGTTGATTTCGGCAGATAAGCCGGGAGCGATCGGAGCGTTATCGGCCGCGGCCCAAGCCTGCTTGACCGCGGCGAGGGTGATTTTCATGTCGCCGATGCTCATCGCCATGGGTGGCGTAACAGTGCAGAGTTGCCCGTCGCAAGAGACCGAGCCTCCGGTGAGTAAGGCCAGCCCTGGCGACAAGTGAAGATCGGGACTTCCGTTATCGACCCAGGCGCGAACCCTCTGAGTTGTTCCATTCGAAAGCGGGACGCTGACGTCGATGACGATGCGGTTGTGATCCAGAGTGAAGGGAACCGTTGCAGATTTGGGCTCGGATTGGCGTGCTGGCTTGGGTGCGTTTTGCGCGATGGCAGCTGTGGCGAGAATTAGGACAACCAAGGCTCCGCAACGCATAAGAGAATTGTAACGTGAGAGAAAAGCTTGAAACACCCTTCGACTCCGCTCAGGGCAAGCTGGGGACACAGAGGTTCACAGGGCGTCTTGTATAATCACGAGTTCGGCGCACACTGTTTGAGTTGTCTGTGGGCATGAGATTTGGGAGGGTTGGTGGCTCAGGCGGAGATTGGGATTATCGGCGGCAGCGGGCTTTATTCCATGCCTGGGTTGACCAAGGTGAAAGAAGTGCGGGTGAAGACGCCGTTTGGCGCGCCTTCAGATGCTTACGTTTGCGGCACGCTCGAGGGGCGCAAGGTCGCGTTTCTGGCGCGGCATGGGCGCGGACATCGCATTCTTCCAGGCGAACTTAATTTTCGCGCGAATATTCACGGGTTCAAGCAGTTGGGAGTGTCGAGGATTGTTTCCGTTTCCGCAGTGGGGTCGCTGAAGGAAGAACACAAGCCGCTGGAATTTGTAATTCCTGATCAGTTCTTTGATCGCACGCGGCATCGCATCGATACGTTTTTCGGCGGCGGGGTAGTGGCGCATATTGCGTTTGCCGATCCGGTGTGCGGCGAACTGGCGGGCGTGGTCGAGGCCGCTTGCGAGCGAGCTGCGGTGACCGGCAAGCGCGGCGGAACTTATTTGTGCATGGAGGGTCCACAGTTTTCAACCAAGGCGGAGTCGAATGTGTATCGCGGGCTGGGCATGGATGTAATCGGCATGACTAACCTGCAGGAGGCGAAGTTGGCGCGCGAAGCCGAGCTTTGCTACGTCACGGTGGCGATGGTGACGGATTACGATTGCTGGCATCCGCATCACGACTCGGTCACCGTGGATCAGATTGTCGCGGTGCTGGTAAAGAATGCGGAGAACGCGGCGAAAGTGGTGCGCGAGACCGTGGCGGCGATGCCGCGGGAGCGGTCGTGCAAATGCGGGTCGGCGCTGGCGCACGCGATTTTGACGGATCCGAAGAAGATTCCGGCGCGTACTAAGAAGAAGTTGAAGTTGATTATCGGGAAGTACGTGAAGGGATGAGGCTGGGGGTTAGGGGCTGGGGATTAGGGCAAGTCGGACGCGCCGATTGAGGTCGCTTCGGTTCGCTGCCCTATCCACTAACCCCACCCCTGCCCCTGCTCCCTAGTCCCTCACGAGGCAGAGTTAATCCATCATGAGCATAGTCGTTGTCGGTTCGGTTGCGTTTGATGACATCGCGTCGCCTTCGGGCAGCGTGACTGGGATATTGGGCGGGGCGGCGACTTACTTTTCGCTGGCGGCCAGTTATTTCACTCAGGTGCGCATGGTTGCGGTGGTAGGCGACGACTTTGGCGCGGAGCACGAAGATGTCCTGAAAAAGCGCGGGGTGGATACGCGAGGAATCGAACGCGCTCCCGGGAAAACATTTCGCTGGGGTGGGACTTATGCCGAAAATCTCAACGAGGCCAAGACTACATTTACCGATCTGAATGTGTTTGAGAAGTTTCAGCCGCGCATTCCGAAAGAATACGAAGACACGGAGTTTTTATTTCTGGCCAACATTCAGCCGGCTTTGCAGGCCAATGTGCGCCGGAAGATGAACGGCGTGCGACTCACTGGATGCGACACCATGAATTACTGGATCAATGGCGCGCGAGCGGAGCTGGCTGAGACTTTGAAGCTGGTCGATGTGCTGTTGATCAACGACACTGAAACGAAGATGCTGGCGAATGAAAAAAATCTGCCGCGCGCGGCGCAGAAAGTGCTGGCCATGGGTCCGCAGGCGCTGGTAATCAAGCATGGGGAATATGGAGCGACGATATTCTTTCGCGAAGGCGCGTTTGGGATTGGGCGGCATCCGTTTCGCGCGCCGACTTTGCCGCTCGATGAGGTCAAAGATCCCACGGGAGCGGGCGATTCATTTGCCGGCGGATTCATGGGCTATGTGGCGTCGCAGGAAACGTCGAACCGCGAAGTGCTCAAACGGGCGCTGTTCTATGGCGGCGTGATGGGATCGTTCGCCGTAGAAAGTTTTGGCACGGAGCGGCTGCAATCTTTAACCCGCGAAGAAATCGACGCGCGCTTTCAGATTTTTCGCGAGCTTACCCACCTCGAATGAAGCCGCAGTCTTTGAAGTCGAAACTCCCGAGGCCGCAACCGCCGAAGCCGCAAACTGGGCCCGCGAGGCCGTATTCCGATATTGAGATCGTGCGGCTGATCTGGCTTGCGATCTTCGTCTCGGTATTCTCCTTTCTCTTTTTCTATCGCAGCGGAGATGTGCTGCTTTATGGCGATGCCGTGGCGCACATTAACATTGCGCGGCGCGTGTTCGATTCGAAAACTCCCGGGCTGCTGCAGTTAGGAACGGTGTGGTTGCCGCTGCCGCACCTGCTGATCATGCCGTTCATCGTATCGATGCGGATGTGGCAGGGCGGATCGGGCGGGTCGATTCCATCGATGGCGGGGTTCGTGTTTGGAGTGCTGGGAATATTCCGGCTGGTGCGCGGGATGCTTTGGCGCGCCGGAACCGTGGACGGCGCCGCGGATAATGGAGTTGCGAAGTTTGGAGCATGGGAAGCGGCGCTGGTTTATGGCGCGAATCCTAATTTGATTTATATGCAGGCTACGGCGATGGGCGAGTCGCTGTATCTGGCATTTTTCATTTGGGCTGTGGTTTATTTCGCTGAGTTTGCGCGCGGCGGCGTGAAGGCTAATCGATCACTGACTAAGTGCGGGTTGTGTTTGCTTGCGGCTTGTTTGACGCGGTATGACGGTTGGTTCCTGGCTGGAGTTTTGGTGGCGGGGGCTGTAGCAGTTGCGGTGAAATCCCCACTTCTCGCAAAAGACGCGAGAAATGGGGCACCCACGTCCTTGCCGATTTCGCGAAAAACAATCGCAAGATTTATTTTGCTGGCCGTGGCTGGTCCCGCGCTTTGGCTGGCTTACAACGCTGTGGTTTACCGGAATCCCCTGGAGTTTGCGCAGGGGCCTTACTCGGCGAAGGCGATCGAGCAGAAGACGGCGACGGTGAATCCTGCGAAAGGAAATCTGTTTGCGGCCGGTTCGTATTTTTTGAAGGCGGCAGAACTCGATGTCGGGCAGTCGAACTGGGTAGGACGGCTGTGGGTGGCGCTGGCTCTCGTGGGAAGCCTGGCGGCGGCATTTGGCGGACGCGGACGTGTCGCGTTGCTGCTGTGGGTGCCGCTTCTTTTTTACGCGCTGTCGCTGGCTTATGGCAGCGTGCCGATTTTCGTGCCCGCGTGGTGGCCGTTTTCCGAGTACAACGTGCGCTACGGATTGCAACTGCTTCCGGCCTTCGCGGTGTTTGTTCCGCTGGGGATTGCGTTCCTGGTGCAATCCGCAATCAAGATTTGGCAGGCTGAAGTTTCGTGGGGAAAATGGGCGCCCGTAGCGGCGATGGCCGGTGTATTCGTGATCGTGCTTGCGAGCTATGCTGCGATCTGGCGCGCGCAGCCGATCTGTTATCGCGAGGCTGAGAGCAACATGCGCGGGAGGGCTGCGCTGGATCGGCAACTGGCCGGCTGGCTCAAGTCATTGCCGTCGGATTCCACTTTGCTGATGTATTTGGGTGAGCACTCGGGGGCGCTCGAGCAAGCGGGGATTCCGTTGCGGCGGACGGTCAACGAAGGCAATCATCGCGTGTGGATGCGACCGGTTGATCCGGATGGATTGTGGGAGCGGGCGCTCGCCGATCCTGAAGCGAATGCGGATTATGCGATTGGATTCGACGGTGATCCGGTGTGGGCGGCTGCGGAAGATCGGCACTTGAAGGCGCTGGTCGTGATTCACACAACGGGGCAGCCGAGCGCCGGAGTGTTTCAAGGACGCAATCAGACGCAGGGCCTTGAGCCGACCCGGTAATCAGGTGCGTTAACGCTGGAACTCGCTGGCCGCGGGCGTTGCGGTGTTAAAATCCGGCCATCGCTAAGCCTTTCCCGAACAAAGAGTCGAAACCATGAACTGGCCGCACATTGTGAATTTGATGCACAGCGAGATGGCGAGCGGATTGGTCGCGTCCGCAATAGTGCGTCTGGTGCTGGCCGCGATCCTGGGCGGCATCATAGGGCTCGAGCGGGAACTGAAGCATCGGCCAGCGGGACTGCGTACCAACATGTTTATCTGCCTCGGCGCAGCGATGTTCACTATTCTTTCGGATGCGCTCGCGGTGGAACATCTGGGAGATCACACGCGCATCACGGCGCAGATCATCCCAGGTATTGGCTTCATCGGCGCGGGATCGATCTTGCATACGCGAGGATTGACGAGCGGCTTGACGACGGCTTCGACTTTGTTTGTGGTGGCTTCGGTGGGAATGGCGACTGGTGGAGGCCTTTACCTGACGGCGGTGTTTGCCACAATCGTAGTGGTGGCTGCGCTGTTCTCTCTGGGTCACCTGGAGCTGACGTTTAACCTGAAGACACTGCTGAATAGCTATGAGGTGACGGGCGGGAGCGTGGATGAAATCACGCAGGAGGTGAACCGCATACTGGAGCGTAAACATCGCATGATGTTGAACGTTGTGAGTGGCAGCACGAGCCAGCATGTCCGGCTGCAGTTTGACGCGGTGGGCTGTAACCGTGACCAGAAGGAATTGCTGAGCGAACTGAGAGCCTCGCCAGTGCTGGGCAGCGTGACTTCGTTGGGACCAGTGGAGTTGGAGTGAGCCTGCCGGGAGTGGTGATTCCATTTGTGAAGGCCAGCGCGTGCGGAAATGATTTTCTGCTGGTTGATGCTGAGGTGATCGCGGGCGATTTACCTCCTGCGGACATGGCTGGCCTCACGCGGCGCATGTGCGATCGGCACGAAGGCGTGGGGGCAGATGGCGTGGAGTGGATGTATCCGCACGCCTCGGCGGACGTGGAAATTCGGCTGATTAATGCCGATGGGTCCGATGCGGAAATTTCTGGCAACGGCACGCGCTGTGTGGCGGCTTATGTTTGCGCAGAGCGCGAGCTGGAGAAGATTACGATTCAAACCGGAGCCGGGCTGAAGACTTGCGTGCTGACCGCGCGTCGCGAATCTGAATACGAGTTTGAAGCTGAAATGGGCGAGGCCGCCGTAGGTGCGGAGCTGGCAGTAAATCTGGGTGCTGGCGAGGTACGGGGGATTCCGGTTTCGATGGGGAATCCGCACTATGTTGTTTTTGCGCCGGGGTTTGCCGAAGACTGGCGCACGCAAGCTGCGGAGATTCAGCACAGTGGTCAGTTTCAGCAGGGCGTGAATGTTGAGGTGGTCACGGTTGATGGAAAGCATGACGTGAGCGTTCGTTTTTTTGAGCGCGGAGTGGGTGAGACGCAATCGTCCGGGACTGGTTCGTGCGCGTCGGCGGTGGCGGCGATCGCGTCGCGCAAGGCAGAATCGCCGGTTCGAGTGCATGCTCCGGGAGGAATCCAGAGCGTGCGTTTGGAAAATGAGTTGGTGTACTTACGCGGGCCGGCGCGACTGGTTTGCCGCGGAGAGTTTTTTCTGAGCTAGGCTTACTTTTCTGAATGTAGTTTTCTTGTTCGCAATCCTTGCCGAATGTCTTCTTCGACCACTCCCCGTATCAAGCCTCCGGCCCTTCGGCAGGGAGATACGGTCGGCATTGTGGCGCCCGCCAGCAACATCACGCGCAGTGAGCTTGAGGCTGGGTGCCAGGCGTTGCGGTACGCGGGTTATCGGCCGTTTTATTTCGACTCCATCGTTGAGCAGGATTTGTATTTTGCGGGATCGATCGAGCGTCGCACGCGTGAGTTGGAAGAAATGTTTGTGCGCGATGACGTGCGGGCGATTGTTTGCGCGCGCGGCGG
>JBEKJF010000301.1:0-6263 GCA_050011375.1 Candidatus Sulfotelmatobacter sp. | reverse complement strand
CTTGGCGAATCCGGCAACGTCGCCGGATTCAGCAGCGCCATCTGTTCCCCTTGCTGCTGTTGCTCCGCCTGAGTCGCCATCTTGGATGTGCTCTGCTTGGCCAGATCGTCCTGATAGACCTTTTGCGCGTTGTCGTAGTCGCGCGCCAGCTCTTTGTACTCTTCTTCCACCGCCGGACTCGATGCCACCCGACTCTGATACACAGAGATCGACTGCTGAAGTTTTTTTTGATCGCCCGTCCCCTGCTTAATCAAATCTTCATACGCGTGAATCTGCAGCCTCAGTTGACGAATTTCCGGCGGCTCCGATCCGGTTCCCTTTTCGGATGGGGCATCGGTTGAGGTCGCCGATGTGTCGTTGGCCTCCGCCAGTTTCTTCTTTACCTGCGCAATATCCGCCTGAACCTTGATCACATCGGGATGGTCCGCGGTATATCGTGCCTGCAAATCAATGAGCTGGGTCTGCAGTTGCGAGAGCTGCGTTTGCAGGGTTTGGGGGTTGTTTGTGGACTGCGAAGCTTTCCATGCCGCCAACTGCTGCGCCAGCAACGATTCCGTGTAGGCCTTGTCCTGGGTCGCCCGGTTCAAGGTTTGCGTGTTGGCGTCCAGTTGGGAGTTCAGCCCCATCAGGATCTTCATGTTGCTGTCTTCGTCGCCCGGAAGCTGCCCCATGTGCTGGTTCTTGAACGCTGCCAGCTTCTTATCCAGATCGTCGAGATTCTGCTTTGCGTCCGCCACCTGCTGGGTCAGGAAAACGGTTGTGCCCTGGGTTGCGTCCTGCCTCGACTTGAGATCTTCTTCCAGCAACATCGAGGTCAGATCGGTACAGATTTCCTGGGCCTCGCGGGCCGTCGCGGCGGTGTAGTTCACATAGAAGGCGGGAGCCGAACCACCCTGGCCCGGCTTTCTCTTACCCCCAATCCCGATCCCTGAGAGATCCGTGACCACGGGCTGGATTGTCATGCTGACCTGAATATTGCCGATTACTTCGTCCGCGTTCTGCCCTCCTTTAGCTAGGCCGAGCCTGTCCACCATCGGCCGCAGCCGGCTCGGACTTAACACCCGCTGCTGGATGGTGGTAACGTGCTGCGCCAGATCCTCGGTGAAGACCTGCTGAACCACGGCATCCGGAATCTTCGGCGCTTCCACCAGCACCAACGATTGCGAGGTGTACTTGGCGGGAAATACGTAAGACACCGCAAATCCGGC
The DNA here is from genome assembly GCA_050011375.1 of Candidatus Sulfotelmatobacter sp. Lineage (GTDB taxonomy): Bacteria > Acidobacteriota > Terriglobia > Terriglobales > Acidobacteriaceae > Sulfotelmatobacter. Next base: position 5,055 of record JBEKJF010000301.1, on the reverse strand, counting down.
CAGCGGCGCCAGCAGCGCCGGTATCAGAATCACCTTTAGCCGGCGACGCAACATCGCCAGATAATCGTCCATTGTCAATTCGCGGTTTTCCATCATTTCAGTACCCATCCCGCCGGCCTAACGGCCAGCCAAAAATTTTAGTCAAGCCGGATTGGCCGGGGAGACCAGTCCACACCCACCGAACCCACTTGACGCTGTGACAGATTGCTGCACGCAGTTGTTGCTCCCAGGGGACATCCACTGTTGAAAGACAACACATTGAACTGGTAGCTCACAAAGCCCCGCAGGCTGCGGTTGAATTGACGGTGAAGCCCCACTCCGCCGAAGCCGCTTGTGAAAGAGCTGGCATTGACCGCCGAACCGGCAAGCTGCAACCGGTCGTTCTTGGAATAGCCAGCATCCGAGAAGATTTCCCAGACGCGTGTCAAGGGTCTCCGGAAATCGAGATGCGCAATGTTGCTCTGCGAACCTGCGAAAATCCCCGAGCCACTGGTCTCATATCGCTGGAAGGTGAGCGAAACGCTGGATTTCGGGAACCGGTAGCGAAGCGAAAACCGGCCAGCAGCGCCAATGTGGTTGGCCTTCTCAGGTACGGTGACGAAGACGCCTCCATCCGCTACGCAAGTTTGCGCCGTGGCAAAGGGATCATCGCACCCAGTTTCGTTGGCGGCGATATGAGTAAACTGCGGTCCAGCCGAAATCAGAAAATCCATCCGCCCGGAAATCCTGTGCCCGTACATCGCCTGTATGACATTAGAGTGAAATGCGGTGCCGACGGTCGAAAAGTCAAACCCCTGGTAGCCATAACTCATCGCTACCTGGTCCTTTGGGTTTAAAACCCTGTCATATGCGGCTTGGGCGGTGAACTCGCGGCTGCCAATAAAGTCAATGTTTTCATTCACACCAGTGTCGGTAGAATTCACGTCCCCATAGAAATGCACGATCCCATACCCTGCCGCCATGGTCACCGAGGATTTCGGCGTAAGTTCCTCGACCACGTCCGCCAACCCCAAGTTCGTGAGGCGCGGGACCTGGCCTACCGAGATGTCATTCCCTCCTGCGAAGGCACTGCTCTGCCCGCCGAATGCGCCGGCTCCGAGCATGCCTGCACCCAGGCTCCCTAAACCGATGTTGTAAGCTCCCGCCCCACCGTAGGCTCCGGAGGAGAACGTGCCTTCCGGGAGATAGCTGAACGAGTCACGAACTGCTAACTGCCCGCGCTTCCAGTTGATCCGGTTGTCGAGATCGAGCTGCTGCAGTTGTTCGAGCCCTATTCCTGTGCGGCCGTAATAAGCCGCTCCGCCAATGTAATCCATGGCCACGTCGTAGTTTTTCCAAAGCCTTTGCAGGGTGAGGCTTCCCAAACCCCGGGTCACGATCCCGGTCGACGACCCACCCAGCGAGTTTCCGACGTTGGAATCTACGGACTCGCTGAAATGCAAACCCGGCAAAAGAAAACTCTGGGGTGCCACATGGGGATCCAACCCCGGCTGGTCGATCGCCGAAATCGGCGGATTCTCACTCACGGTCGGAGCGGGATTTTCCTGCCCGAAGGCAGGCACTGGAGAAGGCGCAGGCTGCTGGTTCTCGTCGCTCTGCGCACCGGCCACTCCCACTGCGAACAGGCTCAGCGCTAGCGCCAAAATGATTTGGCCTTTTTTCATCCGTATGCCTCTTACCCTCTGTTTCACCAATCCCCGTCTGTTTTACCAACCGCAGCGGCAATTCCTACGGAACCACTATCGTATCTCCCGGCCGGAGCACAAGGTTCTGGTCCGTTTCCTTTCCCTTGATCGCGTCCTTGTAGTTAAAGCGTATTTTTGTTTGCTGGCCATCTTGCGTGCGCAGCAGGTAAATTGCTTTGAGATTGGCGAACTGGGTGAACCCCGCGCTGGAGAGAGCCTGCAGCATGGTCATATGGGGCAGCAGAGGCATCGCGCCGGTATGCGTAACTTCGCCCAAGACATAGATCCGTTGGCTGTTCATTGCGGTTACCACCACCGTAACCCGCGGATCCGCAACATATTTCTTCAGCTTCTCCTTAATCGACTCCTTCAGTTGCAGCGGCGTAAGGCCTGCGGCCTGCACATCGTCCAACAAGGGCAGAGAAATCTTGCCGTCAGGCCGCACGGGCAAGGTGGCATTCAAATTCGGTTCGTTCCAGACCGCGATGCGCAGCGTGTCGTCGGCACCGATAACGTAATCTGCCGGCGCCGGGGGCGGCGCAGGTGCGCGAGTTTCCGGGGCCGCCGATTTTTCCGGCGTGGCCGCTCTGTTGTCGGAGTCCTCCTGGGCCCACACGCCAATCGTCGCGAACCCCAACAGCCCCAAGCATGCCACCTTCATGACTTTCTTCATGCCCACTCCTCTGGAGCTAGGACACTCCGTATTCCGAGCATCCCATCTGTTTTAGCTTGTAGAGCAAAGCCTTGTAACTGATCTGCAACTCCACCGCGGCCCGCCGCCGGTTCCAACGGGTGCGGGTCAGGACCCGCAGAATAATTTCCTTCTCCGCTTCGCGCGAGGCCGCGCGCGAAGCCTGCTTCAGCGAAACCCGGTTGCCGTTGCTTCCTAGATCCGGCCGCAGCAGCATTGCCCGCAACCCGCCCATCGCGACAGTTTCATCTCCCAGTGCCACAATCGCTTTGGCGGCATTCTCCAGCTCTCGCACGTTTCCTGGCCAGGAATACTCCTCAAACAAGCGCTGCGTTTCTGGGCTGAGTGACGGCACTGGCCGCTGAAAGTCCTGCCCATATTTCCGCAGAAAATGTTCCATCAGCACGGGAATATCCTCGCGGCGCTGGCGCAGCGGCGGAAGCCGGAGGCACACTCCGCTGATCCGGTAATACAAATCTTCGCGCAGATTCCCAGCCTTCACTTCCTCTTCCAGGTCGCGGGCGCTTCCACAGATCAGCCGCGCCAAGGCTGAAGTCACCCCCGCTGCCCGGGAGGGGCTGCCGTTCCCATTGTCATGAGTCAAGGCTTGCAGCAACCACGCCTGACCTGTAGCCTTCAGGTCGGCTACTTCTTCCAAAAAAACAGTGCCCGCCCCCGGCAAACCGGCTTTGCCGTCCCTGTCGCCTAGTTCGTCGGACTCCAGCGTGGCGCAAGAAATCACGCGGAACGACTGCCCCCGGCGCTGGGAAAGATCGTGAACCCGCCGGGCCGTCGCCTTCTTGCCCGCTCCACGCTCAGCCAGCAGCAACACCGGAACTTCGCTCTGCGCAACCTCCCGCATTACCGCTTCCACGCTTCGCGTGCTCGCACTCACACCTTCGATGAAGCCCATTCTCATCGGCTCGCGAACATCGCTCGGCCCGCTTCCGGGATTTTGGCGGACGTCTGACTTCATTCAATCAGCCTTTTCTCTCGAAAAGAAAAAGTAATACTGGACGGTAGGATGTCCTCAACTGCAATGCGAATGCCATCACATTGCCTCGCGGAAAATCCTCAAATTCCAAGTTTAACGCCATGTTTTCAAAAGTATACGGGGCCAGAATCAAGCCTCGGGAGGGAGTAAACCTACTGCGCCTAACCTACCATCTTTTCGCACAAAAGGGAAAGTATTTACCCAAACGAAGGTAACCAAAAGTTCCTCCTGCACGCTTCTTCTTGAGGAAATAATCCCAACTCCCACCGAGTAACCCTGAGGCTACGCGATCTGCAGCCGAACTCCTTCGCAAATCTCTGCCGAGTTCATGGGCCCGGCTTCGATCTACTCTTCGTCCTGATCTTCATCCTGAACCTCCCTGGAAACACTCCAGTTACCCTGCCTCTCGGCTTTAGCATTGCAGCCACGTCCTTGCTTCGCATATGCTGAACTTTATCCCCCTAGAGACTAAAGACTAAGGTTGGTCCCAGTGAGCCAAGTGCTGCAATCCGAGCCCGCCAGCGCACCAACTCGCGTCCCGGTCTCGCCACCGCTCCCACCGTGGCAAACAGCGGTGATCATTGGTCTCTTGCTCTGGCTGTACTTTCCAACCCTGTCCCACCTGGTAGGACAATGGTGGAGTGATCCCAATTTCTCCCACGGTTTCTTTGTGCCTCTTTTTTCTGCATTCGTAGTCTGGCAGGAGCGCTCCCGCCTCAGCCGGCTGAATCCGCAGCCTTCTTGGTGGGGCCTGTTGTTCCTGGGGTTCGGGCTGTGCGTGCTGATCGTCGGTCAGATGGGCGCCGAACTATTCCTTTCCCGTCTGTCGTTATTGATCGCACTCGCCGGCTTGATCGTTCTCTTTCTGGGCTGGAGTTTCTTTCGCGCCCTCCTTTTTCCTTGGGCGTTCTTACTCCTGATGATCCCCATTCCAGCCATCGTCTTCAACCAGCTCACCTTCCCGCTGCAAAAGCTGGCATCGGTCGTAGCCAGCACAACTTTGCCCTGGATGGGCGTTCCCGTGCTCCGGGAGGGCAATGTAATTATCCTTCCGGCGATGGCTCTCGAAGTAGCGGAAGCCTGCAGCGGCATCCGCTCGCTAATGTCGCTGGCCACACTCGCCGTTATCTACGGTTATCTAATGGAGCGCAAAGTCGCTGTTAGGATCATATTGACGTTGGCTTCGGTGCCAATCGCTGTGGCCGCCAACAGTTTGCGCATCGTCGGTACTGGCCTGCTAGTACAATATTGGGATCCGGAACGCGCGCAGGGCTTCTTTCATGAGTTTTCCGGATGGCTGATTTTTGTGGTTTCCCTCGCTATGCTCTATCTTCTGCATCGCGTCATTCGTATCTTCTGGCGCGAGGAAGGCACGAATTCATGAAGCCGCGCGGCTGGCTACGCTTCACTCTCGCTACCGGGTTGATTGCGCTCACCGCCATCCTCCTGCAGGCCCGCGGGCGCACTGAAATTTACCCTCCGCGCCTGCCCCTTTCTTCTTTTCCTGCCCAACTGCAACAGTGGGATAGTAGCGAAGTCACTTTGGATCCTAAGACTCTCGAAGTGCTGGGACAGGGCGATTTCATGGAGCGCGTATATCGCGACCCCGAAGGCAAGCTCCCTTACATCGATCTTTTCCTGGCGTACTTTCCCAGCCAGCGCACCGGCGATACCATCCATTCTCC
>JBEKJF010000300.1:0-7015 GCA_050011375.1 Candidatus Sulfotelmatobacter sp. | reverse complement strand
ACCCAAGATGCCACGCATCTACAACCTCTCCGGCCGCCCCGCTCTCGCGGCCGTTACTTAATCGATACGGGGTGACAAAGTCTCGTCGCAGTTAATACGACATTTTCTCGTTGCAACAACACGCCCGATCCAGCGCAGACACCCTCGACTTAGTAACGCTGTGCTTTTCTTTTTCTGCTCACGGTAGCGTCTGCACTTCCACTGAAAGCACGGCCGGAAGATCTCGCACAATCGGAGCCCAGCTATCGCCGGCATCGGCCGAGGCGTAGACTTGGCCGCCGCTGGTGCCGAAATACACTCCGCACTTGTCGAGCGAATCGACGGCCATGGCGTCGCGCAACACATTGACGTAACAATTGCTTTGCGGCAGGCCGTTCGTCAGCGCCTCCCACTCGTTGCCGCCGGTGCGGCTGCGAAACACGCGCAGCTTGCCATCCGGAACAAAATGCTCGGAGTCGCTCTTAATTGGAACGACATAGATCGTCTCCGGCTCGTGCGTGTGAACGTCGATCACGAATCCGAAATCGGTTGGCAGGTTCCCGCTGATTTCTTTCCAGTTCTCTCCGGCATCGTCTGAGCGCATAACATCCCAATGCTTTTGCATGAACAGGACGCCGGGGCGCGACGGGTTCATCGCGATGTGGTGAACGCAGTGGCCGATCTCGGCGTTCGGGTCCGGAATGTATTGCGAACGCAGTCCCCGATTGATCGGCTTCCAGCTCTTGCCGCCATCGTCGGTGCGAAAAGCGCCGGCGGCGGAGATCGCAATCCACATGCGCTGCGGATTGCCGGGGTCGAGAATAATTGTGTGCAGGCACATGCCTCCGGCTCCGGGTTGCCACTTAGGGCCGGTGCCGTGGCCGCGCAGTCCAGAAAGTTCGTGCCAGTTCTCGCCGCCGTCTGTCGAGCGAAAGATGGCGGCGTCTTCTACTCCTGCGTAAACCGTGTTGGGATCGGTGAGTGACGGCTCCAGATGCCACACTCGCTTGAACTCCCAGGGATGCTGCGTGCCGTCATACCACTGGTGCGTGGTGAGAGGCTTGCCGGTTGCGTCCGACGCATCGTAGAGAAACTTGTTGCTCACGGCCTTCGGCGGACCCGGCGCTGGCGGCTCTCCGGGCGGCGTTCCGGGTTGGTGCCAGGTTTTGCCGCCATCGTCGGAGCGCTGGATAATTTGCCCAAACCATCCGCTGGATTGCGACGCATACAGCCGGTTCGGATCTGCGGGAGATCCCTTCACGTGATACATCTCCCAGCCCGCGAAATGCGGACCGCTCACATCCCACTTGTCGCGCTTGCCGTCTGCAGTCAGGATGAACGCGCCCTTGCGTGTCCCGACCAGTACTCGTACTTTGCTCATCGTTTTCTCCTGTGGCGTTTGCTCGTCAGGCTTTCTGGTGGCGAAGAAGCACTACGCCCGAACCGAAGGCCTTCAAGATACCGCAAACTACTGCAAATACGAACTCCTCAACGCACCAGCGCCCGCAACCGCTGATCGCGCAAGTACACTCCCAACCACACCACGATGCCGACAACAATTGCAATGATGGGCGGCTCGCCGACCCGGACGTGCGTAGCGGTTGTGCCGCCCAGGTAGCCGGTGAGCAAAATTGCGCCGAGAACGGATGTGCGCGGGATGGCGTACAGGATCGCACTGGCCAACTCCACGATGGCAATGGGCAGCAAAGCTCCCTCTGGATAGCCATAATGAACGAATCCCTGCGTGGCGGCAGCAGGCTTCAGCAAGCTAAACGTTGCAGTGAAGACAAACAGCGACACTGCCAGCGCGCTCAGGATCCGCCCGGTCCAGAGACCGGCCTTCGAGACAGGTGCAGATTGACTAGCCGATTGCATGCTTCCTCCCGGGTGTCATTACGAAGTAGCGCGGAGCTGTACGCTTTCCCGCAGTTGCGTGGAGAACAGTATCCATATTTCACTTGCTAATTGCAAGTGATTATTTGAGAATCATTGGAAGATGGCTCGGAAGAAGACAAGTCCAAAACGGAGGTCCGAGTGTCCGCTGAACGCTTCGGTGGAGATGCTGGGTGACCGCTGGTCGCTCCTGATCATCCGCGACATGATGCTTCGCGGCTTTCGCAGTTATAAAGAATTCCTCGAGTGCTATGAGGGCATCGCAACCAACATTCTCGCCGATCGCCTGCGTAAGCTCCAGGATTATGGAATCGTCGTCGCGGAGCGTGATCCAAAAGATGCGCGCAAAATCACTTACTTGTTAACCGCGAAAGGAATCGACCTCGCGCCCGTGCTCACAGAAATGGTGCTCTGGGCGGCCGCGCACGAAGATACAGGCAATCAAGCTCTGGTGCGGCAAATGCGAGCGGACAAGCGGAAGTTTCTGGCGGGAGTGCGGCAACGCTGGGCGCGCGGGTGGGCTGCCGGGCAAGATGGATGCGTGCCGACTCGCCTTCCCAAGCAAACAGAACTCAACATTCTTAGCGCCTCACATCTGAGTAAGTTTCCGTGGCTTGTTCACGGATTTTCCACGCGCCTCGGCGGATTCTCCCCTGCATACGGGGGCAGCGCGCTTAACTTGGGATTCACCAAAGATGATTCCAAAGCCGCGGTCGAGCGTAACCGCGCGGCATTTGCGCGTGAGCTTGGTCCTGGGAGAGAGACTTGGCCGCTGGTCACGCTGCGCCAGATTCATTCTGACATCATCCGATTCGTGGATTCGCCGCTCGAATCCCAGCTTGCCGGTGACGGCATGATTACGGCAACGTCGAATCTATTTCTCGGCATTCAAACCGCCGACTGCCTGCCCATCATTCTTGTCGACCCCAGGCATCGCGCCGTTGGAGTGTTTCACGCGGGCTGGCGAGGCACAGTCAAACGGATTGTCGAAAAGGGGGTGGGAGAGATGCGCCGACACTTCGGCAGCCAGCCTCGCGATCTCAAAGCCGCGATTGGCCCGGGCATTCATGGCTGCTGTTATGAGGTGGGCGCGGACGTTCGCGAAAAGTTCGAATCGCAATTCGCTTACGCGGCAAAGCTTTTCCGCGAGGTAGAGGAATCCGATCCCGTCCGCGAAAAGTATCCCATGCTGTTCCTGACGGCGCGCGCTCCCGGCCACAGCGTCTTGCCCAAGAAGATTTTTCTCGATCTGGTGGAAGCCAATCGCCAACAACTCTTAGCCGTGGGTGTGCCGGCGAAGAGCATCGAAGCTTCCCCGCTATGCACCAACTGCCGGACTGACTTATTATTTTCCTATCGCGCCGAGAAGGGCTGCACTGGCCGCATGATGAGCGTGGTGGGAATCCAAGAGTGAGAACAAACTCAGAAGTCAAAATGCAGAAGTAAGAAGCGGATCCGTTCTTACTTCTGCATTTTGCATTCTGACTTCTGCATTTCTACGCCGATGGCGGTGCTGCCGGAGCCGAGGGTGCAGCTGCCGCGTCGGCGATTCCTTCATTCACCAGATCTTTTAACTCCTTGCTGGGCTTGAAGAAAGGGATCGTCTTGGCTGGCACTTCGACCTTCTCGCCAGTCTTGGGATTGCGGCCCATTCGCGGCTTGCGCTGCCGGGTTCGGAAGCTGCCAAATCCGCGGATCTCGATCTTGTCGCCGGCGCGCAGGGACCGCACCACGCTATCAAAGATGGTCTCCACAATCACTTCACTGTCTTTGCGCGTAAGTTCCGCTAAACGCGAGACTTCATCGATCAGATCGGCTTTCGTCATAGTCCCTCTGCGCTCCCTGCCCGGCCTTTGCGGTGAGGCATCGCCAAAGGTGAGCGACGGCCCCGGTTCCACATGGGCAACCTGCATAACCTTCTCAAATTTCAGGGGTTGTACGCAAGTCTCCGTTTTGGGACGGTGGTCAGGAGCTTACTCGCGGGAGATGGCGGAGATGGAATCGACCACGGTGAGCAGCCGCGAAGCCTCGACCATGCTGCCAACCGTAAACCGAACCGTATAGCCATCGATGCGCTTTGAGCTAGGCAGATAGCTAACCAATTCAGCTTGCGTCACGTTGTTGAAACGCCACTCGATGGTGATCGGCGTAGCCGGCGCGGCAGGATGAAATTCAGTCCGGCGGCGTATGCCGCGCAACACTCCTGCATGAATGGCTTGGGCGACGGTGGCGGGCGCCGTCATCACAGCAGAGCCAAAGCCCAGGGCTTTCTTAGTGGTGACGGTTTCGATCGCGCCGATATTTGCTTTGGCATCGGCTACGGCTTGGTCGTCACCCGACAGAAAAACAACAGGCACGTGAAGTTCGGCGGCCACGGCAGCGTTGAAACTGCCTTCGGAGACGGCCTTGCCGTTGAGTCGAAGTTCCATGCTCCCAGTGAAGGTATGAGCAAGAATGGCATCGGGAGTGCCCTCAGGCGCGTGATAGCCGATGAGGACAACGGCCGCCGTATCGGCCGTAAGGCCCTGCATCATGCCAAGCGGCCGCGGCCATCCACGGACGAGTTGGCATCGCGGGTCCAGGGCTTCGGGATCGAGATTGGCGAAATCACCATGCGAGTCGGCAACAGTGACTTCTGTCGCTCCGGCGTCAAACGCCGCAGTGGCAGCAGCATTCACCTCTGAAGTCATGAGGCGGCGCATCTGCGCGTAGTCGCGGCTCGCCGGCTGCGAGTCGATCTTCCAGCTGATGACGTCGGCCACGCCTTCCATGTCGGCGGAGATCAACACCTTCAGTGGTGTTGGCTGCGCCTCGATGCAGACGCAGGAAAGAAAGAGAAGGATGCCCGGCAGCAACCATCGCATGCCGAAAGGGCGGTTGAACCGACAGAGCCTTTCAAAGTACTGGAGGCTTACATTCATCGCGCGAACGGAATCGGTTTCTACTTCCACAGATAATAGAACCCGACATGCTGCTCCAGCATTTTTGTGGCGTCGGGAAGATACTGCGAGACGTCGCCTGTCATTAGATCGAGCAGCGTCTTGTGATCTCTTTCCGGACGCACCAGCGTTGGTTCGCCCGAGATGTTGACAGATTTCGCCGTCTCGCTGACCACAGCCTCAAAATCGCCGGTGGCATCGATCAGCTTCATCGACAGCGCTTCTTTGCCGGTCCATACCTTGCCGTCGGCGATCGATTTCACATCGTCGAACTTCATGCCGCGCCCATCGGCCACGGCCTGCACAAACTGTCCAAACATATTGTCGATGAGGCCTTGCATGTAGGCCTGCTCGGCGGGAGTGAGTTCGCGGGCTGGGTTGCCAGTATCTTTGAACTCGCCGGTCTTGAACACAATACTTTTCAGCTTGGCCCACTTCAGCAGATCTTCGTAATTCACCCACTCGGCGATGACGCCGATTGATCCCACGATGCTGCCCTGATTCGCATAGATCTTGCTTGATCCGGATGCGATGTAGTAAGCGCCGCTTGCGCCCACGGTTTCGATGGAGACAACGATGCGTTTTTTCTTTTCCTCGCGGATGCGCTTGACCTCGCGATAAATTTCTTCGGAAGCAGCCACGCCCCCGCCGGGCGAGTTCACGTGCAGAATGATCGCTTTGATGGAATCGTCGTTGCCAAACTTCTTCAGTTGGCCGACCACCGGCTGCGGCGAGAGAATCACGCCATCCAGATCCACCACGCCGATGCGGTCGCCAAAGCCGCCAAATCCAGCTTGATTGCTGCCTGAATGCAGCGTCAGATAAACCAGCGAAAACACAGCCAGCACAAAGAGGAAGAATGCTCCCCCTCCAATCACAATCCAGAGTCCGGTTCGGGAACGTTGATCAGGCATAGGGAAAGTTTAGCACCGGGAGAGAGAACAAGTTTCCAGTTTCTAGCCTCCGGTACGTTACACGTTTTTCTCGATCGATTCGCCTAGCCACTTAATCATCGCTGCATTACGGGCTCGATTGGATTCGGCCGCGAACTGCCGCTGCGATCCAGCAGAGGATGGCAAAGCAACTGACCCAGAGCGTTAATCCGACCGCCGCGCATCCGACGATATCCCGGATTTGGCCGCGGGGTATCAGAAATGAGCCAAGCGCTGCGGTCACCATGACTCCTCCCGTCCAGTAATACTGCTTCGCGAGAAAAATTTTTCCCAGCGGAAGATAATGCAGGCCAACGATCACCCCAAACGACTGCGGTATCAGGTCGAAACGTCCCAATCGAACGAGAGCGAACACCACGAACGGTCCTCCAATGGGCTGACTCGGCGTCAGATGATGGGAGTTTGCGCGTGACTCGAACCATAACGATCGCCCAAGCCACCAGTCCCAGAGCCGGCACTGTGATGATCGAGAAGCGCAGCGGCGTCGGTTTGCCGGATAACACGACAGCCCAATACATAAAACTAGAGCCAAAGAAGGAGCGGATCAATCCGCCGCGAGCGCTTACTTTCAATTGGAATGCGCTGCGGCCGTTCGAAATGGCGCTTGTCGTCTGCCCCATGGGCTCCTCCAAAATTTGCCTATCGCGAATGAACTATACCCCGCAGCGCTCCGCGCTCAACCGCGATCTCCACCGGCGTTCGGCAGACATACTCGCCATCGGCATAAATATCGAGCGGAATCTCGGTTTCCACGCGCACGCGGTTTACCTTGAAGTACTCCACTTCACGAATATTCAGGTGCCGGCCAAAATAAACTGTAGGAAACATACATGCGAGTTTGAATGGATCAACGCCGCCAATCAGGCAGACATCGAGTTGGCCATCATCCATCTGCGCGTGGGGCGCGATCTTCATCCCGCCACCATAAGTGGACGTGTTCGCGAAAGCAGCCAGGATCGTGGGCTGGTCGCTGCGAGTCATCCAGTTGCCGGCTTCGTCAGACGTGAAAATCTTCACGGCAAGCGGAGCAAAACGAAAGATCGCCGGAAGCAGAGTCAAAGCGTAGCCGCCATGTCCGCGGAGCCAGCGCGGCAACCCGTTGGCCCGGCGAGCTACTTCGCTATCGAGTCCAACGCCGGCCACGCTGCAGAAATAGATCCGAGATCCGAGTTCCGAGTTGCGAGCAGGCTGGCCTGACGCCGACGGCTCGGCCTCGGCTTCCAGCGGAGTGATAAATCCCAGATCGATCGC
>JBEKJF010000299.1:0-6298 GCA_050011375.1 Candidatus Sulfotelmatobacter sp. | reverse complement strand
AAGACTACCGATGAAAGTTACTCAAGTCCCTTCGAGCGAGGCGCAATAGTACTAGCGGCCTATCGATTGTCGGCCTGGTATTACTCTGAGCAAAAGGTAAATTCTTCGCGTTGCTTGATATTGTTCCACTTGAATAAAGGCTGACGCCCGCAAGGCTGTTGAACAATACAGCGGCCTGGCACACGCAATTCGTAAAGTGATGGCCAGCAAGGTGTGGTTGGATCGAGAGCTATTGCAAACCGCCCTCAGAACTGAGGTCGGAGCCCAACAAGACAATCGAACCCGGTCATTCACGGAGCGGGAACAGCAGGTCCTTTCCTGTGTGTTCGAGGGTCTTGCCAACAAAGAGTTGCGGCGCGGATTGGAGTGTCGGAAAACTCGTTAAAAGCCACGCTTCAGCCGCTTTTCTCGAAGACCCTCGTCCGGACGCGCAGCCAATTGGTTCGCGTCGTCTTGGAGCAACATGAGATCAAATCTAGCAAGGCGAGACGTGAAAGGATACAAGCCGATCACTACCGCAATGAAAATGCCTCGCAACCAAACTGTGTTTAGGAGCAGGGTGATCCGGCCTCCCAGCAGTAGGACGGCAATCTCGTTGTTGCCCTGTGACGGCAGCGTGCCCCGAATTCTGCATTTGCAGAATTCTGTGCAGCACAGAGGGATTTTTCAATTCCGCTTACTTCCATCTGGGGTTTGTACAGTTTTTGTACCCGCCGACCCGGCGAACTGGCATTTTTGGCACTTTTCGCCTCTTGAAGAACCAATAACTTACGTAGAATCAATGGTTTGTAAAAGTTTGACTCCCGCCGCCTTACCATAACTCGATATGACCTTTATTTCTTCTTGGGGTCAACTATCAAGCTGAACAGTGAGCCCAGAGCCAAGTAGCCGAAGAACACCAGCGCGTTCAGCGGAAACAGATACCGTTTTACGTCCTGCACGGGAAAGTTCCGAAGAACCCGATGATCGGGAAGCAATTCGACTTCAATCGGCTGGCTCACAGCCGAACTGGCAGCGCTTACCGCTGGGTCCGGACTAATGCCTCCGGGCATACCCCTCGCATCTTCTTTCATAGCATAGTTTGAATCGAAAAACGAATATGCCGGGATTTCAATCTCATCGATGTTCAGCTTCTTGTCGATCAAAAGTGGGAAGTAATAGGGAACACTTCCCGCGCGGTTGGCCAGGTTTGCGATGTTTACCTGCAATCCGATAGAAGTGGGTGACGCGTCGGGCCATTTCACGAAGAAACGGCGGAAGGGCAAAACTCGAGGCGCATCGCACGCATCCTGAAGGTTGGCTGGTGCGACTACTTGGTTGAGTACCGTGAGACGGCGTACTCCTTCGGGCACGGAGATTAATCCCGAATTTGCCTTTACTGGCTGTGCGTTGTCAAAGGAGTACAGGATATTTTGGCGCATCCCGGTAAATTGCCCGCTGAGCTGCAGTTCCGAAAAATCAACCTGCCGCAGTACAACGTTGCCCGCCAAAGCGATCCCCACTCGCTCCTCATAGACAACGGTTTTGGCTTGTTCGTCAAGACGGGCGGTCAGCCGGAACGTCGGGGCGGCTAGTCCTTCCTTCACCTTGCTATTGACGAATCGGGCGATTAGATCTTGCAGGGTAACCATTTTCGAATAGATATCCTCGAACGACCATTTCTTGTCGGTCTTGAGAAGTTCAAACTCCTCGAGGAATTCCTGTGGATCACGAGCCTTCTTGGCTTGCTCCCTTTCTTCCGCAACGAAAGCATTCAATTTCTCAGTTCTCGCTTCAAAACCATCTTGATTCAAACTGTCTACTGATCCCTGCAAGGAATCAATACCTGAGGAAAGCTTTGCAGCGTCATCGCCCGACAGGTCTCCGGCGAGCAGAGAGAGAGTCGCCCTGGCTGAGTTCAAAACCACGCCGGATTTCTTTGCAGCGGCCGCGTGCTGCAGCAACTCCAGACCTTCCGTGTCAACTGCATGCTGGAAATCCAACTGGGCATCAGCTGGCGCACGTTCCAGAGCGGTGCGGGGTTTGTCGGTTGTCTGGCCCAAAAATCCCCGAATGCTATCCTCGCAACTGACCGGCGGGTGGGATCGAACCAACGGGACAAAGATCACAGCAGCCACTATCCCCGCAATAATAATTACGTACCACGCGGATCGCGCCCAGTCAGCCTGGTGTGGAAGTCGCCGCACGATCGCCAGGATCACTCCGGACCCCACGAACACGAAGAACACTACCGTAGAAATTGCCAACGCCACGCCGCCCACAATTACGCCCAGCAATATCCATATGATTTTTCTCGCGCTCATGACATACCTCTCGCGCTGAACATTTGGAGGCCGCAACTAGTTAGGGAAGAGCGCGATTTTATGCTTCTTGGCTTGCATGGTCAAGGACGCCAGCCATCGGCACCCGCAGGGGCCCTTGTGCTGGCCCATATAATCTAAAGTCATGTCTGAGCTGGATCACGCTGCAATGCTCGCAGTTGCGTTGGCGGAGGCCCGCACAGGACTGGCTGAAGGGGGCATCCCGATCGGAGCTGCGATCTTTGATGCTGCGGGGAAACTCGTCGGCTCGGGTCACAACCGCCGCGTGCAGAACGGGGATCCATCGCTGCATGGCGAGACTGATGCGTTCCGTAATGCAGGTCGCCAGCGTAGCTATCGCAATCTCACCATGGTGACTACGCTTGCGCCGTGCTGGTATTGCAGCGGGTTGATTCGCCAGTTTGGCTTTGCCGCGGTGGTGGTCGGCGAGAGCCGCAATTTTCAGGGCGGGATGGATTGGCTCCGTTCTCTCGGAGTAAGAGTCATTGATCTCGATTCCGAAGAGTGCGCGTCGCTCTTGGGCGAGTACATCCGCAACAATTCCGAAGTGTGGAACGAGGACATCGGCGAAGAGTGAACGAGATGCGCAAACACGCACGAAGCAGCGGCCCATGACATTCGTTCACAGGCGTCGAGTAGCGAATTAGAAGCTGAACTGCAAAGTCATCTGGACCTCCCGCGGAAGACCTATGATTTTGTTAACGGCACCGAGCGAGGCCGGACAGTTGTAGAAACTGGAATTGGTTTGAGTGGGGCATGGACTGGGCAACGGCGTGGTTCCGGCCACTGGGAACTGGTTGTAGTACTGGTTCTGCGAGACATCGTCGATGGGAACGTCAAAGCTGGCGGTATTGGTGACGTTGAAGACGTCGAAGCTGTATTTCATGGTGACGCGCTCGGTAAGTGACGTCATCTTTACCAATGAAATGTTGGCCTGTCTCTGCCAGGTTTGCCGGAAGATGTTGCGCTGGCCGGTGGTGAAGTTGGTTTCGAAACTGTCGCCCGCAGGAATGGCTCCTCCGAGATCACCAGGATTAAGCAACGGCAGAGTGAAACAGCTGGGATTGAGCGCGGTCTCGTTGGGATTGAGGAAAGCGTTGGCGCCAGAATAGCTGGTGCGAGCACTCTTGGCAGTACAGCCAGGAGCAAGTGGCACGATGGGATTGGTAATGCCGTCGTAAACGCTGTAGAAGATACTGCCCACGGCGCCGGTGTAGTCGATCACGCTGTAAGGTTGTCCACTCTGCAGAATGGCGTCTCCGTGTAAGGCCCATCCGTTCGCAGCCTTACCTTTCAAAGTCGATGCGGGAAAGAACTTCGGCAATTCATAGTTGTAGCTGAAGTTGAACACGTGGGTTCGGTCAAAGTCAGAGGATCCATAAGCCGAGCGCAGGTTCAACGGATTGTTGCCGTTGAAGAACAATCCCATGCCGCTTTGCTCATCCAATGCGTGGGAATAAGTGTAGGAGAAGCCGACCTGCAATCCATGGCTCATGCGTTTCTCAACGTGAGTCTGCAGCGCGTTGTAAGCCGAAACGCCGGCTGCGGTATAGCTTTCCGATTCCGCGGAGTATCCGAGGTAAGGAACGCGCAGGTCTACATTGCCGCCCTCGTAGTTCGCCACCATCTGTTGGCCGTTCGGCAAATTGATGGCGCAGGCGTACGGCGATGTTGTACAACCCGGCGTCTGAACTGTGTAGCCGTAAGTATAGGACTGGGGATTCTGCGAATTGGGATGCAGGATATTGGTCGGCGAGGCGACGCCAGGCTGGTTGAAAGGAATCGGGATCACTCCATGCCGGCCCAGATTGCCGACGTAGCCGATCTCGATGGCAAGGTCATTGCGCGGCTGCCATTGAAAGTCGAGCGTGTTGTTGATGGTGTATGGCAACTTATTGGCGCGGTTATAGGTAGCGAAGGAAAAGAGCTGCTCCCCGTCCAGGATTCCCGCCTGTATACCGACTCCGGGCGCAGTGGTATAAGGCAGGTAATTGTTGACGTCCATCGGGTTGCCAGTCGGGACGGGACCAGGAGTCGGACCCCACGGGCTGGAAAGCGAGTAGTTGGGAACGCCAGCGATGCCGGCGGGACAAGTTGGAATGTAGTCCAGGTAATAGGTAATGGATGGCGCGGCGAGAGGATCGTTGCCGCAAGACTGCGCGTTGACGTAGGGTGGAGTCTGGTTCACACCGAACGGTCCGCCGTTGATCACGCCTTCTGCAAATCCTGGTGAGAGATAAGAGAATAGTTCGCCGCGGTCATAGTAGAGTCCGGTTCCGGCGCGGACGACGAGCTTGTCGTTGAATTTCTTCGGGCTCCAGGCGACGCCCAGGCGCGGAGCAAATCCCCATTGCCGCCCGGTCAGAGTAGTGTTGCTGACACCTTTGGTGGGAAACAGCTTGTTGTTGCCAGCAATGATTATGCCGTTCGACGTAAGTGTATCGGTGGCGTCGTCATAGGAATAAAGCGAAGGATCGAAGTTGTAAATGCGGCCGTATTTTTCGGTGAGGCCGCCATCCCAATCCCAGCGCAGCCCGGCAGTCAGGCTCAGATTCGAGCGGAACTGGAATTTGTCCTGAATGTAAGCGCCCGATTGCCCGGCTCGAAAATAGCGATTGGCATTTCCCTGCAAGAACTTTGTGGTTGTGAAATCGTCGTTGGTAGTAACGAAGCCTTGCAGGAACTGCCCAAAGTCCGCGGAGGCAATAATGCCCTGATTCGTTCTCTCATCGCGAGTGTTGAGCTGTGTGTAGGAGTAGCTGCCGCCGAAGGTGAAGGTGTGCTTGCCTTTCATCCAGATGGCGTTGGCGGAAGGCATAATGCGATTCTGAAATACTCCGGTAAAAGCTCCCTGAGAAGCCGCACCCTGGCCGATATTGAGAAAGTCGTTGGGCACAGGGGAAGATCCGGTGAGAATATTCACGATGCTGATTCCCGGGAAATAGGGCGAACCGAAAGTATTGATGTTCAACTGCTGCGGACTGAACGGCTGGGCGATCGTGCTGTAGACTTTCTCGCGAAGAGCGCCGAGGACCTCGACAACGCTTAAATTCGGTCGCAGGTTTTGTGTGTTCGTGAGCGAAGCGACCTGACTGCCGGCATCGAGGTGCTGCGTGAATCCGGCAACGTTGGAGTAGGCGTAAGGCGCCGTGGTGGGGTCGAGCTGGAAATAGTATTTGGCTGAGAGCGTGTCCTTGGAACTTTTATTCCAGTCAAGATCTACCACCGCCTGATGCGCCAGAAAATAGGCTGTGCCGGGAATGGTGGCGTCTTCTGGAAAATCCGGGGACGGGGTGACGCCGTTGGAATATGGAATCAGGTACTGGCCGTTGGGAAACTGATATTGGAACAGCGCCAGCGCGACCGGACTTATCTGCGTGGCAGGATTCGTGATTCCGGCTCCGAAATCGTTGTTGGCGAGGGCGGCCAAACAACCAGCGAAAGTTGGACTTTGACGATTGACGAAGCCACAATTCGCCACGGGTGATGACAGATACGCGGGGTTGAAATCGATGGGCACCATCAGCCGCGAGAGGCCGATTTCCTGGTCGGAATCGTGCAGGTGCTGGTAGCTGACGTATCCGAAGAGTTTGTCTTTGATCAACGCGCCGCCGACAGCGCCGCCTACGGTTTCGCGATGCAACTGCGGCACCTCGTCGTTGGCGAGAATAATATTGGGGTCTTGCTTGTTGAAGAATGGCGCGGCGTTCAGCCAGTCAGTGCCGCGATGCCAGTAAGCCGTACCGTGAATGTTGTTGGTTCCGGACGCGGTGCTCATGTCAATGTGCGCGCCGCTGGTCGAGCCTTGTTGCGCGTCGTACATCGACGTGTTCACGCGCACTTCTTGAATAGTTTCAGGCGCCGGACTTGGCAATGCCTGACCAACCGAGAGGTACACAGACGCGGTGCCCTGGACGGGGGCGGCGTTCGTGCTCGCGACTCCGGCCACACCGGTATTGTTCACGATGCGGGCCGAG
>JBEKJF010000298.1:0-6318 GCA_050011375.1 Candidatus Sulfotelmatobacter sp. | reverse complement strand
TCCGGGATGCCCCAGCTGGGGGGGATTTCCTTCAACTCCGCGGCAGATTTACTCGGACCCGGCAGCCCCTCTTTCCGTTCAGGTTTGACAGCTCGATTGAGCCTCCGTGGGCTTCGACGATCTGTCGAGAGAGCGCCAATCCAATGCCACTTCCCGCCGGCTTGGTCGTGTAGAAGGGTACAAACGCGTTGCTCGGATTCAGGAGTCCCAGCCCATTATCGTCGATCGTTATTTCCACGCTGTGATCTTCGAGCGCCCAGCTCAAGGTTACTTGCGGCCCGCTGCGATCAGGTCCTGTCTCGGAGTTCGCGGGGCCGGCATCTCCTGAGCCTGGCTCAAGCGCTGCTTCAACGGCGTTGCGCACGAGATTAATGAGCATCTGCTCGATCTGGTCTGAGTCCACCATCAGCGTGACATCCGGACCACGAGAGATGGCCACCATGACCCGAGTCTCGAGAAAAACGACTCGCTCGACAATTGGAAGCAGCGCAACTTTTCTTATTACCGGAGGCGGCATCTGCGCTAGTTGTCGATATGCCTGTAAAAATCGATTGAGCGACGCTGTGCGCTCCTCAATAATGGCGAGACCGCGCTCAAAATCCCGGCGCTGTTCGGGATCGAGTTGAGTCTCCGCGAGGCGACTGCCTAGGGTCCCCGCGATCGATTTAATAGGCGCTAGCGAGTTGTTGAGCTCGTGCCCGAGTACCCGGATTAAACGTTGCCACGCGTTCCGCTCTTCCTCCCGCAGCGCCCGGCTTACGTCTGACAAGACTACCAGAGTATGAGGCACACCTTTTTCGCGGAACTTGCTTCGCCGTACCAGCCATCGAGCGCTGGAAGTATTGGGCGGCAAAGCCACCAGCGCTTCGTTCGTCGCGCTTAGGCAATCGGCTAACCCAATTTCGCCAGCCGTTCGTCCCAATAGACGAACTGCGGCTTGCTGAAGAAGTTTTTCACCCGCGGGATTCACGAGTTGAAGCACACCGTCAGGGTCAAATGCGAATAAGGGAGCATCGATTTCCTCGACGACACGTCGCAACAGTGCGGTCGCTTCGATGGCGCGGATTCGCTGACCTGCGAGCAGGTCGGCGAGCCCGTTGACCTCGAGCGAAAGCTCACCCAACGCGTCGTCCGGATTGGCTCCGCGAGCTCGAAACGAATAGTCTTCTTCGCGCAGGGCTGCAACCACGTTGGCCAAGGTCTGCAATGGGCGGACGGTTTGCTCGTGCAACGCCAGCGAGAGCAACCACCAGACAAACAACTCCGCTAGCGACAGCTCAACCTTCGATTCCAAAGACCAGGGCTGCAGCCAGATCAGAATGCCGCTGACCACAATTCCTGGTAAAGCTACTATCAAGGAGTAAAGGCTGATGCGATGTTCGTAGAGGAGGCGAGCGCGCTTTCGGGGAATTTTTCTTGTTCCGGCCTTGCCGCTGGTCCGCGGACTAGAGCCCATACTTCTCCATGCGCCGGTAGAGAGCGCCCCGGCTAAGCCCCAAGGCTTCCGCGGCCTGACTTATATTTCCCTGAAAGCGTTGCAGAGCTTTGCGGATGAGCAGCGTCTCGACTGCTTCCAGGCTGAGCTCTTCGAAATTTTGCGCTTGCGGACGCTGCAGATTCAATCCGAGGTCCGCGGGTTGAATCTCATTTCCGCGGCACATCAGGACGGCACGTTCCAGCGTGTGTTCCAGTTCGCGAACGTTGCCCGGCCAGGCATATTGCGTTATGACTTGCAGTGCGGCATTGTCGAAGCCGGCGACTTCGCGGCGATAGCGCGACGCGTAGCGCCGGAGAAAATGGATGGCAAGGGTGGGAATGTCTTCGCGGCGCTCGCGGAGCGGGGGCACATGAATCTCAACCGTGTTGAGGCGAAAAAGCAGATCTTCTCGGAACTGGCCTGAGGAACATGCGGCCTGAAGATCGATATTGGTGGCTGAGATCAGCCGCACGTCGATCTTTCTTGCCCGCGAGGATCCCAGCCGTTCGATCTCGCCGGATTCGAGCACGCGCAGCAATTTTGCCTGCTGACGGATGGGCACATTTCCAATTTCGTCCAGAAAAATCGTACCGCCATCGGCCAGTTCAAAGCGTCCGATGCGATCGGTTCGTGCGTCGGTGAATGCGCCCTTCACGTGTCCAAAAAGCTCGCTTTCGAAAAGTCCCTCCGCCAGCGCGCCAGTATTCACCGCAACCATCGACCGCGAAGCCCGCAACGAAAGCGCATGCAAGGTTTGCGCGACCACCTCTTTGCCGCTGCCATGTTCGCCGGTAATCAGGACGTTCGCGTCGGAAGGCCCGACCCGCGCAATCGCCTCTAACACAGGTTGCATGGACGCCGCCGAGGCGATGAACTCCGGCCGGCCTTGCACCTGTAATAGCCTGTTCTCGGCCGCGAGCCGTTCGGCGCGCTGAAGGGCATGGTGCAATTCGACTTGCGTCCGCAGGATTGCGAGGAGCCGATCATTCTCCCAGGGTTTTTGGATGAAGTCTCGCGCTCCGCGACGCATGGCCTCGACCGCCAGTTCGACATTGCCCCACGCTGTCATCACGATCACCGGTAGATTGCTGTCGAGTGCAACGATTTCCGAAAGCAGATCCAAACCTTCTTTGCCCGAAGTCGTGTCCCGTGTGTAGTTGAGATCGATCAGCAGAGCGTCGAAAGAATTCTCCGACAGTGCTTCCCTGACTTCGGCGGGAGACTTGGCGCTTTCTAATCGATAGCCGTGAGGACGAAGCAGAAGTTGCAGAGCCTCGTGGATGTGAGGTTGATCGTCGGCTACCAGAACGCGGGGTGTGCGTTTCTCGGGTGGATGGGAAGGCGGCACCGATCGTGAATCTTGCGGCTTGGCCGAAGTGGGCATGAGCTATGATCTATGGAGACGAGGCGCCGACCGTGCCGGTCACGGCATCCTCAATCAGCACTCCATTATGTTCCAAAGTCGTGCCCGTTGTGCGATCAAGTTCTACTTTGGCTTTCCGGTAGGTGGTCATGGCCGTGACCAGGTCAAGTTCAGCCACCGAAAGATCGCGCTGCGCCGTCATAGTCTGGTAACTGGAACCTGATCCCAGGTCTTGCTCTTTTTTCGTAATCTCAAAGGTGCGCTCCGCCAGATCTCTGGCCTTACGAGCTGAGTCAACCCTGGCTCGCGATTGTTCCAGCGCATACTGTGCATTGCGCACTTCGATGCGAATCTGCTTTTTCAACTGCTCTTTGCGTAGGCTAGCCTGGCGATACTCTAACTCCGAACGGTACTGGTCAGCCTTGGCGACGCGGTTGCGAAATGGAATGTTCAGGTTGAGTCCGACAAAATAATCTGGCGAAGAATCGTTGAAGGTGTTTTGCCAGGCGCCCGAAAGATCGGTAGGGGCAGTAGATGGAACGCAGGGGGAAACAACAGGGTAGCAAGGTGTTCCCGCAAGACCACTGCCGCCATAAAAGCCGACGAGCGAAAGACTGGGCAACAGCGCGTTGCGCTCCGCCTTTCTGCTGATCTGCCGGTTGGCCAGATCGATGTCGGTCTCCAGCAACTCCGGGCGATTCTGCAGCCCTTGGCCAATTAAATCGAGAATCGGCACACTCGCATCAGCTTCGGTATTGCTGGTCTGCATAAGATCGGTCGGCACGACCGGCATTTCTCCGAGGACGGGATCGTCGAGACTCTTGGTCAGCGCGTTCTTCATCAACGATTCCTGCAACTGCAGGGTCGTACGCGCCACGGTCAAGTCCTGATCGCGTTTGGAAACCTCGGCCTCTGCTTTCATGACATCCATTTGCGGAATGCTTTCCAACTGCAATTGCTTCCTGGCATTCTCCAACGTCTGATTGGCAAAGGCCAGCGATTGTTCATCCACTCGCGCCTGTTCATAGGCGTTCACCAGATCCCAATACATATTTTCGACCTGAGTAACTGTGGCGATGACCTGGTTCTTGAAGGCGATATCGGAGATCTTCTTGTTGTTCTTGGCGATGTGCAAATAGCGCAGGTTCGGCCCGAAACCAAATCCAGCGAGAAGTTGCTGCTGGAAAGTAAAGCGGTAATAAGTACTCAAAGCCGGCGACAGGAAGGTGTAAATGCTGTTCGTAGTCTGCCGGTTGTTGTTGAACTCAAAAGAAATCGAAGTGCCTGTAGGAAAAGCTTGCGAGTAAGTGGCGTTCACTTGAGTCGTATTCAACTGCAAGGATGGCACACCGTAGATTTGCGTACTCGACAAAGGCAAAGTCAGATGCTCAAGCCCAGAAATCACCGAAAGCGCCGGATCATACGATGACACCGGAGTCCCTCCGCCCAGTGTGGATTGCACCAGCCCAGATGCGCCCGCGCCAGCGCCGCCTGCCCCGCCGGTCGTGCCGCCAGCGCCCGCTCCCGGCGCTCCGGCACCGTAGCCCCCGACCCCTCCTCCCGGGGTTCCCTGCACCACACCGGTGTTGACACCAAGAAAACTGCCACCAGCTTTTGTACGAAGCAAGTCCGCATCGGCAATCGGCAAGTTGTAGCGAGCGATCGCTAAATCCAAATTGTTTTCCAGCGCAAGATCAATCGAATCTTTCAACGATAGTTGCAACTTCCCGTCATGAATGAGTCGATCCAGACGCGGAGAATTTGTCAGCACGGGCTCAGGCGCAGTATCGGCAACGTAGGGGCCGAGTGGATTATGCGAGTGCGGCATTTGCAATATAGCGGGAGTGCGAATCTGCGCCTGCATGATGCTCACCGAGAGAAGGGCCACCATGATTGCAATACGAAAGCACCGTCCGCGGAAATAAATCTTCATCGCTTCATCGCCGCCCCACTCGGCTCCATCGCTGCTTGCAAATTTGGATTCGCCGTATCGCCCACCAGCCAGCCATCGCGCAACTGAATGGTGCGGGTGCCATAAGAGGCGTTCGTTTCCGAATGCGTGACTTGCATGATCGTTGTGCCCTGTCGATTCAAGTCACGGAAGAGTTCCATGATTTCCTGGGCCTGCGAAGAATGGAGATTTCCGGTTGGCTCATCGGCGAGCAGCAGCGCCGGCTTATGAATGACTGCCCGCGCGATCCCGACCAATTGCTGTTGCCCCCCAGAGAGCTGGCTGGGATAGAGATCTTTCTTCGCAACTATCTGAAAGCGATCAAGCACGTCGGCAACAAGGCTCTGCCGCTGCTGGCGCGGAATATCTTTGTAGGAGAGCGGCAGGTCGATGTTTTCCAGAACCGTGAGATCGTCGAGCAGGTGATAACTCTGAAAGACCATGCCGATATTTTTCTTAGCCAGCTCCGCGCGTTCTTTCCGCTTCATGGAGTGCGCAGCCTGCTCCCGAAACCAGTACTCGCCCTGCCACTGATCGTCCAGTAGAGCGAGCACATTCAAGAGCGACGACTTCCCTGCCCCCGACGGCCCCATCACAGTGATGAATTCCCCGGACTGAATTTCAAGGTTGACGCACCGCAAAACCCATGTCTGACCCGCGCCGGTCTTGTAACTGCGCTCGATATTATTAAGTCGAATCATTTCACTCCCAGCTTCCTACGAACTTGTTTCACTCGTGGCGTAATGCCGCCATTGGCTCTACCCGTGCTGCGCGTCGCGCGGGCAACATAGCGGAGGCGAGTGCAACCAGGGTTACAAGTACGGTCATGCCACCTAGGGTGAGCGGGTCGCTGCCGGAGATGCCGTATAACTGGCTGCGCACGGCGTACATCAGCAGCAATGACACAGGCAAGGCAACCGCGATGCTGATTCCCGCCAGCCACAAAACCTCAAGCAGCACCATCCTGACTACCGACGCGCGCGTAGCCCCAAGCGCCATGCGAATGCCGATCTCGCTTGTTCTTTGCGTCGTCGAGTAGGCCAGAACACCGTATAAGCCCACTGCAGCCATGAGAGCCGCGAGCACTCCAAACCCGGAAGCCAGCAACGCAATTACTCGTTCGGCAATCAGGTTGTTGTCAACCTGCTCGTTCATGGTCCGGAAAGTATCGAGCACCAGGTTCGAGTCCAACGTTTGCATGGCGCGCCGAATCGTACTCTCCGCACTTTCAGGCTGTTGCCACGTGCGCACATAGAAGGTCATCGCTTGCGCCTGCGAAAGTTGAACATAGGGCCGGAATAAAGTCGGCGCGACGGGTTCTCGAAGGCTTGTATGCTTCGAGTCTTTGACGACACCGACGATTGCGGTATCGGTTTTCGGCGTCGCGCCGCCGTAGCCGACAAGGTGCCCAAGTGCCTGTTGCGGATCACCAAAGAAATGGCGCGCGAAACTTTCGTTAACCACGGCCACCTTCTGCGATTCCGCCGAATCCTGCAGGGTGAATGCGCGGCCTGCGAGCAGCGGCAC
>JBEKJF010000297.1:0-6321 GCA_050011375.1 Candidatus Sulfotelmatobacter sp. | reverse complement strand
CATAGTCTGCAACAAATTCCTGGTCTCGAATCGCTTCCGGTAACACCGCCAGTGCGACTGCATTTACGTTGTAGGGCGAAGCGACGCGGCGCACCATCGCAATCTGCTCGGCAGCTCCGGCGAGAATGCCGATGCGAAGGCCGGCCAACCCGTAGGCCTTTGAGAACGTTCGAGCGACAAGAATGTTTTCCGGCAACGGAGTGTGGCTTAGCATCGTTTCTCCGTGGAACTCGAAATAGGCTTCGTCAACAAGAAGAGCCGCATGGGGCGCGGTTTTTGCGATCTTCAGCAAAACCTCATGAGCAACCGCCACGCCGGTCGGGTTGTTCGGATTCGCTACCGCAATGAGCCGAGTCTTTGGGTTGATTCGCGAGAGCACGTCTTCTAAAGGAAATGCAAAGTTCTCGCAGGCGAGAACCTGTACTACGCGCCCGCCCTGGGCCTGAGCGAAAAGGGAATACATCGCAAAAGTGGGTACGACGATGAGTGCCTCGTCCCCTGGATCGAGGTAGGTCGAGCACAGCAGATGAATGGCTTCATCGACTCCGTTCGTAAGCAGAATCTGCGCTGCATCGAGTCCGAGAAAGTTAGCCACTTCGCGTTCGACGGGCTCGCGCTCGGGATAGCGCGCGAGCGTTTCGGCGTCGAGCGAATGCAGCCTGGCTAACACGCGCGGCGAACAACCGATGGTGCTTTCGTTGAAATCAAGGCGCAGTCCCTGACGGCCAGCCAGGGGCGGGCGATAGGCGTGCAAGCTCTTCACGGCGGCGCGGGCTTCGAGCTTCATGAGCACCTCGCGCGCAGGGATTCAGCGTGGCCGCGCAGACCCTCGGCTTCAGCGAGCGCGATGGCCGGTGGCGCGATTTGCCGCATGCCTTCGCGGGAAACTTCCTGACACGCGATGATGCGGACGTAATCCAGCACACTCAGGCCGCCGCGCACGCGTGCCATCGCTCCCGTAGGCAACACATGATTCGGGCCTGAGATGTAATCTCCAGCCGCTTGGGGCGTAAACTCGTTGAAAAAGACCGAGCCGGCGTTCTGAACTTTCGGTGCCAGAGATTCCGGCAACGTGAGGTGCTCGGGCGCGATGCGGTTCGCGGTCTCGATCGCTTCGTCGAGCGAATCGACCACGAGGACCGCGCCACGGCGAGAGAGCGATTCAGCCGCAATTAAATTGTCCGCTGTGCGCCGCTGCACTTCGGTCTGTACGGCTTTCGCTAATTTAGACGAGTTCGTAATAAGGACACAGAGCGCGTCGGGATCGTGTTCGCTCTGCGCGACCATGTCGCACGCGATGAAAACCGGATCACCTTTTTCGCTGATGAGTAAGGCTTCAGTAGGACCGGCCAAAAACTCAATGGCGCAATCGAATGCAACCAATTGTTTCGCTGCCGTGACGTAGCGGTTGCCGGGTCCGACGATCTTGGTCACACGCGGAATGCTCTTCGTCCCATAGGCGAGGGCAGCGACAGCTTGCGCTCCACCGACTCGATAGAATTCGCGCACTCCAAGAAACGCCGCAGCCGCCAGAGTTGCCTGAGCCGGGCGCGGCGACACCACGCGAATCTGCGGCACACCGGCAACCTGCGCTGGAATCACAGTCATGAGCACGGTTGAGGGCAACGGATAGCGGCCGCCGGGAACGTAACAGCCCACTGAGTCCAGTGGACGAACCAACTGGCCCACAGAAACTCCGGGGTGAATTTCGCGCCGCCACTCTTCCGGCTTCTGCCACTCGCAGTAGCGGCGAATATTTTTCGCGGCCTGCTTGAGAGCGTCTTGTAATTGCGAGGAAGTCTTCTGCCAAGCCTCATGCAGTTCGTCTTCAGGCACGCGCAGCGATTCACTTTTGCCTAGGCCGTCCCACTTGGCTGCGTAACGGCGCAAGGCTCGATCTCCATTGCGCCGCACATCGCGCACGATGCGCCGCACCGCGGGCTCAACCTTCGCGAGATCGGTCGCGCCGCGCTGCTCAAGCGCTTGCACATACCTGTCCCGCTTAGGTCCCTCAAGAATGCGCAGGCGCATTACATCACCACCTTGTTCAGCGGATATTCGACGATCCCCTGCGCGTTCGCTTCTTTCAGTTTCGGAATCAGCGTCCATGCAGTCTGCTCTTCGATGATGGTATTCACCGCGACCCATTCGCCATCGGCCAAGGGCGCGACGGTCGGATTTTTCAAAGCGGGCAGCAGAGCGAGAACCGCCGCCAACTCCGGTTTGCGGACATTCAGCATCAGCCCGACGCGGCCGTGCGCGGCCATGGCTCCCGAAAGCATCACTGCCAGATTCTCGATCTTGTGCCGCCGCGCGGGGTCAGCCCACGCCGCCTTGTTCGCGATCAGTTGTGTGTTCGACTCGAGCACGGTTTCGATAATTCTGAGATGATTTGCGCGCAGCGAGCTGCCGGTCTCCGTGACTTCTACAATGGCATCGGCGAGCAGCGGCGGCTTCACTTCCGTTGCGCCCCATGAAAATTCAACTCGCACCGGCACGTTCCGGCTGGCAAAATAGTTCTTTGTGAAACTCACCAGCTCTGTGGCAACGATCCGGCCGGCAAGATCTTCGGGTTTCAGGAAGCTGGAATCCTCCGGTACAGCGAGCACCCACTTCACTTTCCCCATGCTTTGTTTCGAATAGATGAGGTCGGTGACCGTGACGACTTCAAGACCGCTCTCGAGCACCCAGTCGAGGCCGGTGAGGCCCGCGTCGAGCGCACCGTGTTCGACGTAGCGCGCCATTTCCTGGGCGCGAATCAGCATGCATTCGATTTCAGGATCATCGGTCGCCGCAAAATAAGAGCGCGCATTCGTATACACGCGCAGCCCCGCGCGAGTAAACAGGCTGAGCGTGGCTTCCTGCAAACTTCCCTTGGGAATGCCCAGACGAAGTTTCATCACCGCGCCTCTTTTTCTATTTTCAAGGATTGTTCGACTGCTTGCTGCGCCGCGCCCACCGGCAGTTCCTCGGTGAAGCATGATCTCGATCCCGTGTGGCAGACCTTCCCCTCGCCCAACACCCGAACGCGCATCAGCACCGTATCGTGGTCGCAGTCCGTCCACGCGGCAACAACTTCCAGTCGATTGCCGGAGGTTTCCCCTTTCGTCCACAGCTTTTGCCGGGTGCGGCTGTAGAACGTCACGAAGCCCGTGAGCAGAGTCGCCTGCAATGCCTCACGGTTCATGAAGCCGAGCATGAGCAACTCCGAAGTGGCCGCATCCTGAATCACCGCGGGCACAAGGCCTTGCATCTTGTCGAAGTCGATTTCCACGGAAGCCTCCCTATTTATTTCCCAGTGCCTACGCTTTCGGACCCCGCAACAGAAACAAAAATCCCGCTGCCGCGAGGTTCGCGTCAGCGGGCTTGGATTTCGGATTATTGCTTTAAGTTTCTTATCCGCCGTCCTCCGCCGACACGCTCATCGTGGTGTGGTGATGATGATGGTGACGATGGCTGCGGGAAATCATAACGAGATTATCGTAGTACGGCGGGGTTCCCTGCGTCAATCGTGTTACGCACGTCGTGGTGGCAAAGCTATTCCAGGCTCAACTCCATCTTGTTCTGTTTACTGAAGCGGATGCGCAGCATCATTTCTTTTCCGCTGACAAACTCGCCGGTCAGCGTCCCGGATTGGTCGGTGGGAGCCGCGTTGGAATTTGCCACGCTGGTGGATGCCGCGCCCGTGTCCGCCGCACCCGAGGTTACCTGCACCCGCAGCACATGCTTTCCCGGCGAAAGTTGCATGGCATGGAATTCATGTCCCTGCACCTGATGAAACACGCCCAGGCGTTTCTTGTCGGTGCCTTCCAGCGTGTGTGTATACGTCAGAGCATCGTCCACCCAGATGGATAGATGCGCCTCGGCGAATTTGTGCTCGACCTCGATTTCCAGCATCGCCGGAGGGACTGTAGGGGTGGGTTCAGAACTAGCCGGTATGACCGGCGAAATAGCTGCGGATGGAGTGAGATGTGCCACTTTTGCAGACGGCGGACTGGGTCGGGCTCGTACCTTGCGAGTTTTCTTTACGACGGGTGTCTCTCTCGCCGGGGGTGCCGGAGTCGGCGTCGCTGCAACCGGGGCAGCCTCTTGCCTGAGCGGCAATGGCTGGGGCGCCATGGCGCTTGCCAACTTCGCCTGCGGTACGGTACGCGGTCGAAGAAAGTTCGCCATTCGCATTCCGAAGACAAAAACTCCTATTAGAAGGAACGCGCCGGCTAAAGACTTGCTACGCATGCTCACCAGCAAGTTTTCCGCGGCACGGCGCTCCACGGGAACGGGCTCAGGCACCGGCACATGGCGAGTGCCAGAGGGAGATTTAGGTCCAAGCCTGAGCGGAGAAAGAGCTGACGATGTAGTGGTTCCATCCGATTCTGCCTGCTCGCCTGCCTCTGATCCCAAGAACGTTTTCTTGCTTGGCAGTTCTTGTCCTTCTCGCAGCGCTTGGAGGTCCCGCGCCATTTCCCGTCCAGTCTGATAGCGCTGGGCTGGGTCTTTGGCCATGGCTCGCGCAATGATGTAGTCGAGTCCCGGCGGCAGGTCAGTGTTGAGCACAGTTGCCGGAATGGGCTCGCGGTTGACCACCTTATAGCTGACCGTGAGGACGCTGTTGCCTTGAAATGGCCGGTAGCCGGTCAGCACCGTGTACAGGATCACGCCCAGAGAAAACAAGTCTGAGCGCCCGTCGACCGCGTCGCCGCTCAGTTGTTCCGGCGACATGTAAGCGGGCGTACCTAATACGCGGCCCGCCAGAGTGTGATTAGCGAGGTTTAGTTTGGCGACTCCGAAGTCGGCGATTTTTGCGTGGCCGTCTTCCGTCATCAGAATGTTCGCCGGCTTCAGATCACGGTGAACCACGCCTTGACTGTGTGCGCAATCCAGCGCTTCCGCCAGTTCGAGGGTGAGTTGCATCGCGGTATCCGGAAGCAACGTATGGTCGTTTCGCGCCAGCAGCTTATCGAGGGATTGCCCGCCCACGAACTCCATTACGATGTAAGGAGCGTGCGTCTCCGGTTCCTCGCCGATATCGAACACAGTGACGATCCCAGGATGCGACACGCGTCCCGCGGCTTCGGCTTCGCGGAAGAAACGCTCGCGATATTCCTGCGCGTCTTCCGGCGATTGATCGCCCATGGAAATGGTTTTTAGCGCGACCACGCGGTTGATCTTAGGGTCGCGCGCCTGGTAGACCACACCCATGGCTCCCCGTCCCAACACAGACAGGATCTCGTACCGACCAAACCGTTCGCTGTTGGGCTCGTCCATAGCTGCCGTCCGCGGTTTCAGAGTTGCGTTGCGAGCTCGCTGGCTGCGGTCGCCTTCGTCTGGTCTTCCGACGCGGTAGTGGCCAGCACTCCAATAACGTTCTCGTTCAGCACATCTACAAGTTTCTTCGCTTGCGCAAGGCTGATTCCGTTCAGCAATTCGAAGCGCACCTGAACGCCTCGAAGCGATGCGATCGTGTCATGATTAAGGCGAACTTCAACCCCGATCGGCCCGGCCTTCGGTCCAACCGCAAAACTAACCCCTGCTTTTTCAATCTTGATGGAAGACATGAATTACCCCGAAGCCAAGACATAAAGCTGCGCCGGCCCAGCCCGAGCGGAAGGGGACGGCGTCTATCCGTCTGTATTCTGTATCGAGAAGCCAAAACATCCAAGGTTACTAACGTTTTCGCCACGGATTTCCATCCCGGTGGAGGGGCACGGTGGTACCATAGCGGGCTGCTTTATAGTTTTGGTTTTACAGTTCTGATCTTGGGAGAGCAGATGACAAGAGCCGCCCGCTCCGTAGCATCGCCCAACGTAATTTGCATCGAGGACTTCCGGTCGATCGCGCGCCGAAGGGTGCCGCAATCAGTGTTTGATTACCTGGATGGTGGCGCCGAGGGTGAAGTTACGCTCCGCGAGAATTGCCGGATATTTAATGACGTCACCTTTCGGCCGCGGCACGCGGTTGCGCTCGCGGATTGCAGCCTATGCACCACTGTTCTCGGTTTCAAGCTTTCGCTTCCGTTTCTGCTGGCGCCGGTTGGCTATAGCCGGCTCATGCATCCCGGAGGAGAAGTGGTTGCAGCGCGCGCCGCAGGCCGCGCCGGCACCGCCTACATTCTCTCGACGATTTCCGGACACAAGCTCGAGGACGTTAAAGCCGGTTCGTCGGCACCGGTTTTCTATCAGCTCTATTTGATGGGTGGAAGAGGGGCTGCCGAGGGTGCCATTGAAAGAGCGCGCGTGGCGGGATTCTCCGCGCTGTTCGTGACCATTGATACTCCGGTGTCTGGGATCCGCGAGCGCGATTTCCGCAATGGCATGAAGGAAC
>JBEKJF010000296.1:0-6323 GCA_050011375.1 Candidatus Sulfotelmatobacter sp. | reverse complement strand
ACGCGAACATTCTCGAAAGCAGGCCGAGTCCATTGGGACAAAAGCGAAAGACAATTCGACCGAGGTCAAGAAAGACTCGATCGCACGGGCTTTGGCGGGGTCTTGTTTCCGCGTCAGTTCCACACCGTCTTGCAATTCTCCCATCGTTACCGCTGAAAGAAAAATCTGCTCCACACGAAGAGTTTCCATCCAGGCCACGACCGCTCCGTGGGGCTTGATCTTACGCAGTTCAGAGATGACGTTGGTGTCAAGCAGGAAGCGGGTCACTTGAAATCCGGATGAGTGAAGTCAATCGGCGTCCGGCGCTTCCACGAGGTTCGCTTAGGAAGAACGATGTCGAAACGCGGTCCGGGGCCGAGGAGGAGTTCCTTAATGTTAGGACGCCTTGATTGTTGCAGCCGACGCCATTCCTCGATAGGCACAAGGACGGCAGCCTCGACGCCGCGGCGTGTGACTACCTGCGGGCCTTTCGTCAGAGCGGCATCGAGGAATTCACTAAACCGAGACTTCGCTTCTTGCAATTGCCAGGAACCCACAGAACCACCTCTGTAAGCATTGTATGACTAGTCAGATGACTAGTCAAATAAACTAACGGTATCCATCGAGAGCCTTAGCCGCGCGTTCCAGAGCCGCCGTCAGAAGCGCGAGTTGCTGGCGCACTCGTTCGGCGTCGCCTTTGTCTAGCGCCTCATTCACTCCCGGAATCACGACCGCGGCATAGCCTGTGTATTCGCCGGGAGCATAGATGGCGTGGCGAAACCAAGGGCGGTGCGGCAGACCTTCCGGCACGAGCAGAGCGCGCTCGGCGTTGCGCAGAGCCTGATTCAAGCGAGCGGCGTCTCGCGGAGGATTTTTTTGCTTGAGCAGAATCTTTGCTCCGGCTTCCTGAAAATGTTTCGCCGCCGCTGTTGCCGCACTCAGATCGAGCGCGTGGTCGCCGAACTTATTTTCTGCCCGCTTCCTGGCTGCGTCCAGATAAACGGCGATCTCTTTTCCATATTCGTTGTAGTCGTAGGGCAGCACGTCGGCGTCGGCCATACGTAGCGCTTCTAGTCCAAACACTCTCGCCATCTGCTGCTCGTAGACAAAATCAGGATCGCCGAACTTCTTGAACCAGGCAAAGTTGTCGAACACCGAGTGATACACGCCGTACGGGCCGGTGGAACTTATATCGGTCGAAGGCACGCCGAGGTGCTGCTGGAAAACGCTGTAATCGGAACCGCTGCCCAGGTCGCCGACCGGAACCTCTCCGGCAGTGGGAGCGGCTGGCGCGCCTCGATTGCCCTCGACGGCTTCGGCGCGGGACTGCATTGTTGTTGCACCCGGCTGATCCGACTTTTGCCACGCATCATAGACCGTTCCGCCTTTTGGACTGGGAACGGCCCTGGTGACGTCGCGCACAAACTGCTTCAGGCTGGGCACGGATGAGGCGCCAAACTTGGGGCCGGAGTCACCGACATCCATGTTGAAATATGCAGCGGCGCTCGCGAGATTCGATTCGTGTTGCTCGGCCCATTCGGTGGAACCCATGAGGCCTTCTTCTTCGCCATCCCAACTAGCAAAGATCATGGTGCGCTTCGGCTTCCAGCCTGTCTTCAACAGCTCGCCGATTCCGTGCACGGATTCGAGCATCGCCGCCGTGCCGCTATTGGGGTCGACTGCGCCGTAGACCCACGCGTCGCGATGATTTCCGGCAATCACCCATTCATCCGGAAATTCGCTGCCGCGCACGCGGCCGATTACATCCCAGAGAGTGCGGAACTGATAATCCTGTTTGAGGTGCATCTTCACGCGCACCGGCCCCGGGCCCACGTGATATGTGAAAGGCAGCGCGCCCTGCCATTCGCGCGGCGAGTCGGGCCCGCCAAGATGTTGAAGAATGGGCGAGGCATCGTGGTAGGAGAGTGGCGTGACAGGGATCTTCGGCATCTGCGCGGACTTCTCGGGAGAAACGCGTTTGCTCTCCGAAAGAGTAGGCAGGGATGCGAATCCTTGCGTTGTGGGGTCGCCGGGAAACTCGAACATGTAGCCCGTCGAGCCGCGCTGCACGCCGGTATCGGGCCGCCATGGGCCAGCGGGATACTTATCGCCTTTCCTCCAGCCGTCGTCGAACGGATCGGAATAGAGGATCACTGCCGCTGCGCCGTGTTCTTGCGCGATGAATACTTTTACTCCGCGAAAATTCTGGCCGTAGCGCACCAACACAATCTTGCCGCGCACATCGATCTTTAACTTCTCCAGCTTCTCGAAATCTTCCGGCGTGCCGTAGTTGGCATAGACCACCTCGGCCTCGACGTCGCCGGAAGGCGACATGCCGCTGAACGGCATCACCACGCGCGGGTCGCCGTCATAGGGATCGCCATCGACGTGCTCACGCGTGGGCCCATGCATTTCGACTCCGGCGGGCGCGGTGATGTCGACGCTGATCTCTGCGGGATAGTTCATCCACACTTTGTATTCGAAGATTTCCGTGTCGAGTCCAGCGGCGCGAAACTTCTGCGCTACGTAATCTGCGGTTGCTTTGTCTTCCACGGTACCTGCCATGTGCGGCGCCTGGGTAAGTGTGCGCAGGTGTTCTTCGGCGAGCTTGGGATCGGGCACGGCTAGGAAACGAGCTTCGGTTGCGGCTTCGGCGGCGGAATCGCGGAAGCCGAAGATGGGCGGAGTTGCGGCGGAGGGCTGCGCAGGTTGGCCGCTGACTATCGGCGACAGAAGCGCAAACAGGACGAGCGAAGAAAGAAGAACGGATGAGAACAATCTCATGAGGCTCCCGCAGCGAAAGTATGTAAGGTAGCACAGCGGGTGCCACGCTAGACAGATGAAGCTAACGCGCAAGAGGTTCAAGCGTTTTAGGATTACGCCGCTTGGGAAAAGCGGTCTTAGCGACGTGAGCAGGAACCACGACTACTATCTGGCATTTCCTGACGCGACCGGCCCCGTGCCACCGGAGTTTCAGCGGAGGGAGACTATCTTACCTGCCCCGTCCCGACGATCTCGTATTTCGAAGAAGTGAGTTCTGCGAGCGCGAAAGGGCCGCGGCAGTGGAGTTTCTGGGTACTGATGCCCATTTCCGCGCCGAAGCCGAACTCGGCGCCATCGGTGAAACGTGTTGAGGCGTTCCAATAGACTGCGGCTGAATCTACTCCGCGGAGGAATTTTCTTGCATTGGCTTCGTCGCGGGTCACGATGGAATCGGAGTGCTTGGTGGAATAGCGATTGATGTGGGCAATCGCCTCATCTACGTTCGCGACGATGCGGATCGCCATACACAGCCGCAGATATTCTTCATGCCAATCTTGCTCTACCGCCGGCTCAACGTTCTGCCCGGCGGCGAGGCTGCGCGACCTGGCATCTCCGCGGACTTCTACTCCGGCCTCGATCAACTTCTTCACGATTCGTGGGACGTATTCCGCGGCGACGCGTTCGTGCACCAGCAGTTTTTCTGCCGAGTTGCATACCGACGGCCGCTGTGTCTTGGCATTGATCACGATCGGGTCGGCCATATCGAAGTCAGCGGATTCATCGACGAAGATGTGGCAGTTCCCTGCTCCGGTTTCGATCACGGGCACCGCGGAATTCTCAGTGACGAATGCAATAAGCCCCGCGCCGCCGCGCGGAATGATTACATCCACCAAGCCACGAGCCCTGATGAGTTCTGTCACGGACTGCCGTGTGCTCGAATCGAGCAGTTCGATTGCACCGTCAGGCACACCCGGCACAGCTGCGAGAATCTCCACCAGGCGCTGATTGCTGTGCGCCGCTTCTTTGCCGCCACGCAATACGATGGCATTGCCGGTCTTGAGCGCGAGCACGGCAGTATCGACGGTCACGTTCGGCCGCGACTCGTAAATGATGCCGACTACGCCCAGCGGCACACGCACTTTGCGGATGCGCAGGCCGTTCGGGCGAGTCCATTCCGCGAGGGTTTCGCCAATGGGATCACCGAGCGCCGCGACTTCGCGCACACCTTGCGCCATCTCCTTGATTCGCGCAGGAGTAAGCACCAAACGATCGCGCATTGCGCCCTCGAGGCCGGAACTTTCTACGTCTTCGCGATTCGCCGCAAGAATCGTTTGGGCCTGGGCTTCAATCGCGTCGGCAATCGCCAGCAGCAAAGTGTTCTTCTCGCTGGTTGAGAGCAGTGCGAGTTTCGCGGCCGCAGCGCGCGCGCGGAGCAGCTTTTCCTGCGTCGAGGCCGAATTCGTAACCGTCGTCGCCATCAGTATCTTCCGTTCGTGGGAGGGAAATAGGTTCCGACCTTTCGTTGCATGGCCAATGTAATTCCTTGTGGATGGCGGCCATTCACAATTGCGACGTGCACACCGCCGTCGCTGGCGAGTTTGGCGGCGCGCAGTTTGGAAATCATGCCACCGCGTCCCTGGGCGCTCTTGCCGTTGCACTGGGCTTCTAGAGCCGGAGTGAGCTTGCGGACGACACGCACGAGTTTGGGTTTCTTTCGACCGTTTGGCATGAGGAAGCCGTCAACATTCGTCAGCAGCAGGAGCCAGTCAGCCTTCACGGCTGTGGCCAGCAGCGAACTGAGTTCGTCGTTATCGCCGAAAGCGCCTTCCAGTTCGCGCACGCTGACGCTGTCGTTTTCATTCACGATGGGAACCACGCCCAGCGAAAGCAGCTCGGCCAGAGCGTTCTGCAGGTTGCGATAACGGACCGGCGACGTGAAGTCGTCGCTTGAAAGCAGAAGCTGCGCAACCACCTTCTTGCCGAAAAACAGGCGCTCGTAAGTGTGCATCAGTTTGCTCTGACCCACGGCTGCGCAGGCTTGCATGCCGGGAACGCCGCTGGGGCGCTTGGTTAGCGCGAGGCCGGACATGCCCGCGGCAATTGCGCCCGAGGTTACGATCAGATATTCGTTCTTGTTGAGGTCGAATTGATCGACCATGGCGCGCAGCAGGTTCGCGTCAATCTGACCGCCGGGAGCGATGAGGCTGGTGCCGACTTTGATAACGACTCTCATGTAATCGAAACTTTCATGGCTACTGGAAATGGTATCGCACTTAATGCTGGAGGAGGATTTCTCTTCTTGTTCGCTTCACTCTCTCGAGGTCGCTCGGGCGTGCGGCACAGGGGGCCCGGCGGGGAAGGACAATATACCTATCCTGCAATTAAAATGGCTTTCTGGCAAGATGAAAAATCTTGCCACTTTTTAACCCTTATGCCTGCGCTTAATGCTACCGCTCGCTTCTCCGATCGAGTCGAGAATTACGTGCGTTACCGGCCGGGATATCCGGCACAAGTCGTTGAAGAATTGCAGGCCCAGTGCGGCCTTACCTCGAGCCACGTGGTTGCCGACATCGCCTCTGGAACTGGGATTTGGACTCGCATGCTGCTGGAGAATGGGAATACAGTCTTCGGCGTCGAACCCAATGCGGAGATGCGTGAGGCGGGCGAACGCCTGCTGGCGGCGGCGTTCCCGAACTTCACCAGCGTTGCCGGAACAGCCGAGGCGACTGCTCTGGCGGATCACAGCGTGGACTTTGTCACTGCGGCACAGGCCGCGCACTGGTTCAATCGTGAGCGAGCTAGGCGCGAGTTCGTTCGCATCCTGAAGCCCGGCGGATGGCTGGTGCTGCTGTGGAATGAGCGGCTCACGGATTCGACGAAGTTTCTTCGCGACTATGAACAGTTGCTGCTGACTTACGGAACCGACTACGAAGAAGTTCGCCACGAGCGGACGACCGACGCGGTGAATGAGTTCTTCGCTCCTGCTCCGTTTCAAGAAAGCGTGTTCGAAATGCGTCAGGAATTCGATTACGCCGGCGTCGAAGGGCGATTGCTGTCGTCGTCTTATGCGCCGGGGCCGGAGCACGCTCAACATGCGCCCATGCTGCGCGAGTTGCGGCGCATCTTTGATGCGAATGCGGTCGACGGGCGGGCTTCGTTCGAGTACAAGACGCGGTTGTATTTTGGACGGCTGGCCTGAACAAGTCGCATTCCTTCCGAGGTAACGCTAGTGCCTGACGAAAAGTCTTTTCACATGACCCCAGACGAATTCCGCCGCCACGGCCATGCCGTGGTGGATTGGATCGCCGACTACCACTCCCGCATCGAGTCGTTCCCGGTGCTCTCGCAGGTGAAGCCGGGAGAGATTCGCGCATCGCTGCCGCCGAACGCTCCAACACAGGGCGAGCCTTTCGAGGCGCTGCTGAAAGACGTTGAGAAGTTAATCCTTCCCGGAGTTACGCATTGGCAGTCGCCGAATTTCTTCGCTTACTTTCCTTGTAACGCTTCGGGGCCTGGGATTCTTGGCGATCTTCTTTCTTCGGGACTTGGCGTTCAGGGCATGCTGTGGTCGACGAGCCCGG
>JBEKJF010000295.1:0-6367 GCA_050011375.1 Candidatus Sulfotelmatobacter sp. | reverse complement strand
CCCGATAAAATCTCCCAACCTCTGCGTCACGCGATTCTTGGAGCCGGCGGCGTAGGCGGCATGATCGGCGCTTGTGTGGCGCACGCAGGCGCTTCCGTCACGCTCATCGTCAGGCCCGAGGCCGTTACGAATTATCCGAAACAACTTCACCTGGAAAGTCCGTTCGGCAAATTTACGGTCGATGTTGCGGTCGCTACCGAAGTGCCTCCGGTCGACGCGCTCTGGATTACGGTGAAGGCGACGCAGTTAGAACCGGCGCTCGCTGCTCTCAAAAATCCTGACGGAGTGCGAGGCATCGTTCCGCTGCTGAATGGCATTGATCACGTCCCGCTGCTGCGCGCCCGCTACGGCGCCGAGCGCGTGATTCCGGCGACCATCGCCGGCGAAATGGAGCGCGTCAGCCCCGGTCACATCGTCCATCGAACTCCTTTCGCGCGGCTCAATGTATTGTCAGCCGGCCGAGATTTGCTGGCCGGCACTCTCGATCAGCTTCAGCACATCGGCTTCAACTGCCGCTTCATCGACGATGAGCCGACCCTGATGTGGGGCAAGCTCGTCTTTCTCGCGCCCTTCGCGCTCTGCACCACCGCCGCTGATAAAACCGTTGGCGAAGTTCTTTCCGATCCGCAATGGCGAAGTTTGGGCGAAGCGTGCGTGCGAGAAACTTGCGCTGTCGGCGTGGCCGAAGGAGCGAAAGTGGATCCCGGCATGGTGCTCTCAGGTGTCGCGGCCATGCCCGCAAACATGCGCAGCTCAATGCAGAAGGATGTCGAACAGCACAAGACTCCAGAGCTCGAAGCCATCGCTGGGCCGATTCTGCGCGGCGCCGACCATCATGGGATTGAAGTTCCGGCTACGAGAAAACTCGTGGCCGATGTCGAGCACAGGGCGGCAAAATGATCCTCCGTCCCTAGCTGAAAGTCGCCCTGTGCTAAACTCCCGCTTTTGCACGGAGGTTGTCCTCATGCACAGATTGAATCATCAGCCAAAAATTATTTTCTGGCGCGGCCTTTTCCGCGCCGTAGCCTGCATCGGTGTCGCACTTGCGATGAAGACTCAGGCGCCAGCCCAATCCCCCTCGCAGCTCTCCGAACAAACGCGCAGCCAAATCGATCAAATCGCCCGTCAGGTGCTCGAAAGCACCGGCGTACCCAGCGCTTCAGTGGCCGTAATAAAAGATGGCACCGTCGCCTACACCAACGCATACGGCAATGCGCGTCTCGAGCCTCCCACTCCAGCCACGGCTGAAATGCGCTACAAAATTGGCTCCATCAGCAAGCAATTCACCGCGACGGCGATTCTGATGCTGGCGGAACAGGGCAAGCTCTCGCTCGACGATCCCGTCTCCCGCTTCGTGCCCGATCTCACGCGTGCCAAAGAAGTCACCATCCGGCAACTGCTTTCCCACACCTCCGGTTATCAGGACTATTGGCCGCAAGACTACGTCCCGCCCTTCATGCTCACGCCAATCACCGCCGATGAAATCATGACCCGGTGGGCGCGCAAGCCGCTCGATTTCGATCCCGGTACGAAATGGCAGTACAGCAATACCAACTACGTGATCGCTGGCGTGATCGTCGAAAAGGCCAGCGGAATGCCGCTGCTGCGCTTCCTGAGTTCCGACATTTTCGAACCGCTCGGAATGCAGAGCGTAGTGAACATCGATCAGGATCACCTCGCCGATACCGATCCCACAGGCTACATGCGCTACGCGCTAGGTCCGCTGCGGCCCGCGCCTCGGGAAGGCAAGGGCTGGCTATTCGCCGCCGGCGAACTCGCGATGCCGGTTTCAGATCTCGCCAAGTGGGATATCGCAATGATGAATCAGCGCCTCCTGAAACCGTCTTCGTATCAAGAGATGCAAAAAGACGTTCTGCTTACGAATGGCACAGCAACCAACTACGGGCTGGGCATCACAGTGCGCAATCAGGCCGGCCGCCGCATGCTCGAACACAGCGGCGAAGTGTCCGGCTTCACCGCGGAGAACA
The DNA here is from genome assembly GCA_050011375.1 of Candidatus Sulfotelmatobacter sp. Taxonomy (GTDB): domain Bacteria; phylum Acidobacteriota; class Terriglobia; order Terriglobales; family Acidobacteriaceae; genus Sulfotelmatobacter. The sequence continues at coordinate 4,379 of JBEKJF010000295.1, read as the reverse complement.
TCGTGTTTCCGGAAGATCACGCAGCGATTATCGTACTGACCAACCAGGACGCAGTGAACGCCGGCGGCCAAATTGCACGCAAGATCGCTCCGCTACTCTTCACAGGGAACACCACCCTCATCGCCGAAAAAGTAGAACGCGCGCGCAAAGTCCTCGAGCAACTTCAACAAGGAAAAATCGACCGCTCCTTGTTCACCGACAATGCCAACAGTTATTTCGACAAGCAAGCCCTGCAGGATTTCGCCTCAAGCCTCGGCCCCTTAGGAGCCTCGCAAGACTTTCAGCAAACCTCAGAGCAATTGCGCGGAGGCATGACCGCCCGCGCCTACCGCGCCAAGTTCGCAGACAAAGTCCTCTCAATTTCAACCTTCGAAATGCCCGACGGCAAAATCGAGCAATACCTGGTCAGCGTAGGAAACTGAAGAAGAAAGTGGTCAGTGGTCAGTGTTCAGTGGCCAGCGAAAAACAAAATCGTCCGGTGGAAGGCGGGGTTAACTGACCACCGACCACTGATCACTGACGACTGCTGGTTACGATAGCGTTTTCTGCAAGCCCATCTCGATTGATCGTTCTCTAAGCGGATGCTAGGCTCGAAATGGTGTCTTCCGCATACGCACAGCCAGAGTCAATAAAACCTCACTCCAGCCGGATGCAGCGTTGGCTGCAGTCGTCCTCGGCGGAAGTGTGGATAAAATTCTTGCTCGCGCTCGTCGGGTTGGGTCTAGCCTTCGGAGCCGCGTTGATCTCAACAGCGTGGGGTGAAGCCGGCAATCTGTGGGCGTCAGTAATTCTCGCATCGCTCGCGCTGTTGATGGCAGCATTCGTGGGCTTGGTCACGGTACCGTACCTGGCGCGTCGCGTCGCGCTTGAGCGTTTGCGCCAAACGTTTCACTACGAAGTCACAAAAGCCGGTGTGATTTATGTGCTAGTCACACTCGTAATCGGCATTGCCGCGCTCAACACTGGAAACAATTTGCTCTACATCGTAGTGGCGGCGATGCTGGCCGCAATCCTGGTGTCGGGCTTAGTTTCCGCCCTGGTGCTGCGAGGCCTCGAACTCGAAGTTCGTCTTCCTGAGCATATGTTTGCCGGCCGCCCCGTCCTAGGGCGAGTCGTCCTCCGCAACCCGCGGCGCATGCTGCCCTCGTTTTCCATTCGAGTGGTCCCGGCGCACAAGAAGAAAGAAAAGAAGATTCGCAAGCAATGGAAGTGGGAGCGAACCACGTTCACTTTTCCGCTCAACCGCGCTCCCGAGAATCAGTGGGTGCGCCTGCGCGACTGGCGTGTAAGGCGAGTGGAGGTAACTCCTCCTCCGCCGGGAATTTTCGAGGGCATGATTTATTTTCCGTATCTCCCGCCGGGAGCCGATCTCTCAGCCGACCTCGAGTTGTGTTTCGATCGTCGCGGACGATATTGCGAATCGAGTTTCGGCGTGGCCACTCGGTTTCCTTTCGCCTTCCTCACCAAGACGCGCGAGGTTGCGCTCGTGCGCGAAATCCTCGTCTATCCGGCGATTCAGCCACCCGATGAACTGTTTGAAATTCTGCCTCTGGTCCGCGGGGAGTGGGAAAGCTTTCAGCGCGGACGCGGCTCCGATTTGTACCGCATTCGCGAGTACATGCCGGAAGACTCGGCTCGCCACGTAGACTGGAAGGCAACGGCCAAGTCTGGCTCGCTGAAAGTACGTGAATTCAGCCGCGAGGACGAGCGCAAGCTGTGCATCGTCTTCGACAATCCCCCGGCCGGTCTCATCTCCGGTCCCGCCTACGAACGAGCCGTGAACCTGGCAGCCTCGCTGGCCTGGCACTTCTCGTCGCAGGATGCCGAAGTTTCCTTCGCACTCTCAGGCCACGGCCGCGGCACTGATGTGCACGAATTTCTAGCGCGGCTCGCAGTGATCGAAGCGCAGCCGGATTCCAAAAGGCCAGATCGGCCTCAAACCGGAAATCTGCGGGATGTGCTCCGAGAAGATGTTTTCAAAAAAGACGTTCTGCGGGAAATAGACCTGGGCAGCACCGGGGAATACAACATCGTGCTCACCGCCCGTCCGCGAGGAAGCCTGCCCACCGCCTTGTGGAACTGCTCCTACTTCTTGTTCCTCGGCGAGTAATCGACGCCACCCCTCGTTTTGAAGGGCAGCCTGTGGAAAAACGCAAAAATGCATGCAGTTCCGTGGAAGAGCGGCGCTTCAGCGCCGCGTAAGGCCCCCCCGCAATCAACGAGGCTCTAGCCCCAGTGGTCGCATCTTGTGTGCACGAAGAGTTTTTCCTCAGCCTGTTCCACTGCGTCGTCAATGCCTCAAAATCAATCCTGGCTTCAGCCGTTGCGGGACGGGTTTTTAAAACGCAAGCGCCGCAACGGCGAATCCTCCGCACAGCAATTCTCCGTGTTTTACCCCGTTTCTTCCCTCAAAGCACCCGAGGTCAGTCAAGGCCAGTGGCCCGAAGGTAACGTTACTTTCGGTTACCTGAGTACATTGAACAGTTGCGCCAAACAGTTTAACTTCTCTTATCACTAGAGAAATCTAACTCAGCCCGGTTGCCGCGGTTTCGGCTCCAGGCGCTGGTTCTGGCTCGAAAGGGTAGGGGTTTAAGAGAGTTCCGATGAGCGAAAAGATCAGAATTCTGTACTATGCACTCTGGCTCGCGCATCCCGTTCTCCAAACGGCGATTGCTGTCGCCATGCTCCGCCGTGGCCAGCAGCGCCCGTTCAAGTATTTCTTCGCTTATATCGTCACCCAGATCATGACTTTCGCCGTGATCTTTCCGACTTACCGGTACTACTATTCGGCAATTTTTTACATTTCCTGGATCAGCACCGCCATCAGCGTCGCCCTGGGCTTCATGGTCATCCACGAAGCTTTTCTCGACGTCTTCCGGCCCTTCCATACTTTGCGAGACCTCGGCACCGTGCTTTTTAAGTGGGCAGGCCTGGTCATGCTTCTGGTAGCGGGAGTAGTTTCGGTTTCCACCAGTTCGAACGAACTGGCGGCGTGGGTGCAGGCCATCATGACGGCCCAGCGCTGCGTCCGCATTATTCAGGTTGGGATGGTGCTTTTTCTGTTGTTCTTTGCCCGCTATCTGGGAGTAAGCCGCCGCCAGCACAGCTTCGGCATCGCTCTCGGCTTCGGCGCATTTGCCGTCGTGGAGTTGACGCTGATCGCCTCGTGGACCGGCGACCACCTGGGCAATACTGCGATGAACCTCATCAACATGGGCGCCTACAACGCCACGCTGCTCATCTGGCTGGGTTACACGCTGGCAAAGAGTCCCGCCCGCGACGCATCGTTCACCTTATTGCGGCCTCAGCGCTGGGAGCAGAGCCTGTCAGACATCCAACACCCGCTGCCTGCCGATTCCTTGATTCCAATGTTCGAGGGGATGGTCGACCGCGCTCTATCGCGCACGCAGGCAGCGCAGCCGCTCCCAGAAGAAAATGCAAAAGCGGCGAAAGCCATGGCGAACGCCGCAGGCGCCGCTCCCATGGGCGGCCTAAGCATCTCCGCGATGATTGATCGAGTTGAATCCAAGAAGTAAAAAGATCCTGCAGACTTCAAGGTTACATTTCCCGCAATATACCCTCGCGGCCCGCTGTTTCGGATTTCGTAAACGACCGGAAGCCGAAAAGGCGCTTTTGCCGCCCCTCACTGGCACTCAAAAATGCATGGAGAAAACACCTTAGAACTACGATTTCCCCAGTATTTACAGGCCAAGCGCGACGAGGTAGCCCGCGACAGGCATCTCCTCATGGCTCACCCGAACTGTATTGTGAAGGAATTCTTGCGGAGGGGCTTGACTCGTGCCTTATAATTCCTCTCCACGCCACCATTGCCCTGTTTCTTGGGCAACTATGGCGCGGAAGGAGTCAACCATGAAGCACTCGCTCAGGATGTCGATCCTGATGCTAGGACTAGTGGGCACATACGTCGCAGCCGCCGTTCCTCAGGTTCCCACCCCGGACGGAGGCCCGATCATTACGTGCCCACCACAACAACAACTGCAAGGCAAATGCAGCGGCAATCAACAACCGCCGATGTGAAATAGCAGTTAATCCGATGTCGCAGGTGGCTGCAAGGTCACCAAAGTAACCGTAAGTAACTTGGGCCGAACCTAGGGCTCGCAATCTTCGGGCTGACGGACTTCATACATAAACCGTCAGCCCCGTTTTTTTGGCGGGATCGGATCGTGAAGAGCAATTCCTTCGTACGGTCAGGCTCTGGGATACAAAGCACGAATTCGTTCGCGCCGCCAAGGTGGATCGGGAACGACGCGAATTCAATCGTGCTGTTAAGTTAGATCGGGAGGGGCACGAATTCATTCGTGCCACCAAAGCGACGAACAAGGAACCGCGCTTCAGCACCCCAACGCACGAAATGCATG
>JBEKJF010000294.1:0-6373 GCA_050011375.1 Candidatus Sulfotelmatobacter sp. | reverse complement strand
GGCTCGATCTTCACAATCTGTTCGTATTGTTCGATAGCAAGCTTGAGCACGTTATCGGAACCGTTGCCGCCCCCCGGCATGTCGCCGAGCGACCGCAAATAAATCCGGCCCAGCAGCTTGTGCGCCTCCAGATTGTTAGGGTCGCGCTTGAGAATATCCTGCGCCTGCAACACGGCGTCGCGGATGCGTCCCGTCTTCACATACAGCTCGGCAAGACCGGAGGTCAGGAACTCAGACGACGGATCGGCCTCGATGGCCAGACGGTACTCTTCCATCGCTTTGGTCGCCAATTCGCTGCGGCCGTAAACCGCAACCTGCTCTTCATACATGTGCGCCAGGGTGTAGTGGTAGTACGCCACGGCGCGGTCCACTTTGCGCGCGGAAGACGGCGACGACTTGCCTTGGGATTCTTTCGAGTCCGCGGGCTTCGCCCCGGCAGGAGCGTTTTGCCCGACCGCGGCCGCTGCGAAAATTGAGATCACTAAAATGGCGCGAAAAATTCGATTCATGCTCGACCTGACTCAGCTGGAATTAATTCATCGGACATTCGATCTACAAGCTGGCTCTATTAGAACGTCTCTGTTAGAGCTTCGTGCACTTCCCGAAGGCATAATTCTTGGATGCAAAACCGCCGGGGGTGGGGTGCTCTAATTCTAACTCCGCCACGCGCAGGATGGTAGAAAAACAGTGTGCACGACGGGAAGTGGCAGGTCCGGAAGTACAGGGACCGCGGAGGATGGAGTGTCAAGTTTGGTAAAGAGTTTTCTAACGATAAAAAACAACGGCTGATAACTTCGTGCTCGCGATCAGTGCGGTGTGCGATTCGTGTTACTCCGACCGAAGGAAAAGGGCCAAGTAAACGCAAGAGAGCGGGATGACATAAACGGGGAGCGGATCGCTCCCCGTTTTTGATGATTATGCTTCTACTGGGTAGCGATTGCGAAGATAGTGCCGTCTCCCGCCGCGCCGCCGCGGTCGGTAGTGCCGAACAGGTTGCCAGCCGAATCGATCGCCAGGGTGCAATAGGGCTCAGACCCATCAAGTAATCCGCTGAAAGTGTGCAAGACGGTTTCATTCCATTCATTGCCTGACGGTGAAAGTTCGAAAACGGTGCCGAGGTTACTTGCGCCGCCGTCGACCGTCGTGCCGTAGAGATTGCCGCTGGAATCGAAGACCACTCCTCCGAATGGATAGTTGCCGTCTGCGCCACTAAAGGCATAGAGGACGTTTTCGCTCCAGACGCCACCGGTCGACGCGAGTCGAAATACTACGCCGTAGCCAACATCGTTTGACTTTGACTGCTTGCCACCGGCACCGGTGGTGCCGTAGAGATCCCCGTCAGGACCAAAAGTGAGCGTGGCCTTGGGGTAGCCGCCGTCCAAACAGGATTGGTACTCGCAAAACTGATGGATCACGGATTGCGTCCAGGCACCGGAGACGTTGCTCAGCTCGTAGACAACTCCTGACAGGTTTGCTCCGCCGAGCCAGGTGTTGCCATAAAGGTTTCCTGACGAATCGGAGACCAGCCCGGCGACGGGCGATCCGCCGTCATCTCCGCCGGTGAAGGTATAAAGGACGGTTTCGTTCCACTGGCCGTTCGCGCCGGGGGTTAACTCGAACGCGACACCGCACCCGGAGTTATTGCCCAGGCATGAGCCTTGTCCGCCCTCAAGCGTAGTGCCATACAGTTGTCCTTTCGCACCGAATATCACAGGGGAATCCGGAACCGAGCCGTCGGCGCAATTCGCAGAGGAGCAGAAGCTGTACAACACGTTTTCTCCCCACGTTCCATTGGCGGCCTTCGATAACTCGAAAACGGTACCCGAGCTATGGGCGCCGCCGAATTGAGTAGTGCCGTAGAGGTTCCCTTCAGAATCGAGCAGCAATGAGGCCCAGGGGCCTGATCCCTCCAAACAACTGTTCTGGCAAAAGCTGTAGAGCACCGTCTCGGTCCATCCGTTGGCGGTGGGCGATAGTTCGAAGACGGCGCCATAGCCATGAGCGCCTCCATTCGAGGTGGTGCCGTAGAGGCTACCGGCGGCGTCGAGAATCAGGCCCGCATAAGGGGATGCACCGTTGGGGCCGTTGAGGGTAACGGGCGTTCTGAGCGGGGCTGCGGCGGCGGCTTGGATTGCGGTTGCCGCCGAGAGGGTGATGAAAAGGAGTGAAGTGACGAGAGTGGGCGAAAACTTCTGGTACAGCATGTGTTTCTCCATCCGGAGCCTTTTATGGATGGTTCCGGAAAACGTTCACACACTCGGACGCCTGAAAGCCACAATTGGTTTGTGGTGATTTGTGATAGGAGGCGGGGTTGGGTAGTTATTCGGTAAGAAAAGTAGATCAGTGGCGGAAGTGGCGAACTCCGGTGAAGAGCATGGCGAGCCCAAGGCGGTCGGCGGCGGCGATGACTTCAGGGTCGCGCTGCGAACCTCCGGGCTGGATGATCGCGGTCGCGCCTGCTTTCGCAATTTCTTCAACGCCATCGGGAAACGGAAAGAAGGCATCGGAAGCGGCGACCGTTCCCTGCAGAGGCAGTTGCGCTTTCATCGCGCCAATTTTCGCGGAATCGACGCGGCTCATCTGTCCCGCGCCCACGCCGACGGTCTGCCCATCGCGCGCGTAGACGATCGCGTTCGACTTAACATGCTTGCAAACCTTCCATGCAAACAGCAGCGCACGCATTTCTTCGGACGTAGGGGCACGCTGGCTGACGACTTTGAGGTCGACGTCTTGTAACGGACGCACGTCGTTGTCTTGCAAAAGAATTCCGCCGGAGACGTTCTTCAGAATCCACTTCTGCGGCGCGGCTTTCACTTCGACCAGGCGAAGATTTTTCTTGTTCGCGAAGCGGGCTTTCGCGGCGTCGTCGAAGCCGGGCGCGGCGATTACTTCGAGAAAGAGTTTGTGCATCTCTTCCGCGGCTTCGCCGTCGATGGGACGGTTCACCCCAATCACCCCGCCGAACGCCGAGACCGGATCGCATTCGAGCGCGCGTTTGTACGCTTCGGCGAGAGTCTTGCCAGTGGCCGCCCCGGCGGGATTGGTGTGCTTGATGATGGCGCAAAAGGGATCGTTCATTCGGGAATCATCGATTTCGGAATCATTGAATTCCTGCGCCAGGTCCCACGCGGCTTGCAGGTCGACGATGTTGTTATAAGAAAGTTCTTTTCCCTGAAGTTGGCGCGCATTCGCGACACCCACGCCTGAGCCGTCCGAGTACATCGCGGCCTTCTGGTGCGGGTTTTCGCCGTAGCGCAGGTCGAGCGCTTTCTGGAACGAGAGGCGCAAGGTGTGCGGAAAAGTTTCTGGAGACGACGTGGCGAGTTGAGAATGGTTGATGTCCGGGATGCATTCCAGCGTCGACGCGATTGCGGAATCATAAGCCGCAGTGGTGGCGAATGCCCTCTGCGCCAGCCGCCACTTGGTTTCGAGCGAAAGTGATCCGCCCGAGCGCGCGAGCTCATCGGCGATTGCCGGATAGTCCGCCGGAGAAGTAACGACGGCAACATCGTGAAAATTCTTGGCGGCCGAGCGGATCATCGATGGTCCGCCGATGTCGATGTTCTCGATCAATTCCTCGAAAGCCACTCCTGGCTTGGCGGCAGTTTTTTCAAAGGCGTAAAGATTCACCACAACCATATCGATCGGCTGAATGCCATGCTCGGCAACCGCGGCCGTGTGCGCGGGGTTTTCGCGGCGATGCAGGATGCCACCGTGAACTTTCGGATGCAGCGTCTTGACCCGGCCATCGAGCATTTCAGGAAAGCCGGTGAGTTCGGAAATGTCTTTGACGGCGATGCCGGAATCGCGCAGTAGCTTGGCCGTGCCTCCGGTAGAGATGAGTTCGATGCCAAGGCCGGAGAGTTGGCGCGCGAAATCGACGAGTCCAGTCTTGTCGGTGACGCTGAGAATGGCGCGCTGGATGCGGGAACTGCTGCGGGACATGATCGGCCTCGGGTATGAAAGATGAGTGCGGAGCGACCGAAGATTCTATCAGCAATCTTGCTTAATTCGGGCTCCGCGCTCGCGTGGCAGCGACAGCTTTGGAGGCGATAGTCTTCAACACGTCCTGGTCCACATCAGCGAGCTTCTTAATGTAAAGGCAGCCCTTGCCGGTGGTGTACTTGCCGAGCTTTGCGAGCAGCGCCTTGGAGTCGCTGGATGCGTTCATGCCATATAGAACGGTCGCAGCCTTACGCGGCGAAAAACCGATCAGCGGCATATCGCCCTCACGCCCGCTCTCGTATTTGTAGTGGTGGCTGCCGAAGCCAATAATCGATGGCCCCCACATCTTCGGCTTCTCCCCAGCCGCACTTTGCATTAACTTGACGAGGGCCTTCGCGTCTGCACGCTTGGCTGGGTCCGTGAGGGCATTGATAAATCCCGCTACGCTTACTTTTGTGGGCTTGGTTTTGTTGTCCACCATTGTTTCGCCTTTCGTCTTTTCACGGTTAACCTACCGTGGATGATAGCCTGCGCGGAAAGCAGCGGTAACGCTGAGGATGGCGCTCTGGATGCGGGAACTGCTGCGGGACATGATTGGCCTCGCATATGAAGTATGAGTGCGGAGCGACCGAAGATTCTATCAGCAATGAGCAGTCGTTTTTTTCAAGCGTGCTCGATCAGGGCTGAGTCCCAAGTTAGGAAAATGGCGACTTTTTTAAATAGAGGCCCTTGACAATCGCATTCCCTTGTGCAAACGTTGCGGTGTTCGGTCGTTTCTCCCTCCCCTTGTTCCATTCTCCTCCGTCCGACTGAATGCTTCGACGGGCCGAGTTCCACAAATCTCAAAATAACTGGAGGTTCGTCATGTTGCGCATCCGCGTCTCGACAATCGTTTTGTCCATCTGTTTTGCAAGCCTGGCATGGGGCCAGCAATCCGACGGCATTGCCATCAACAACTGGAGCGAGTTCACTCGCACCAACATGCACCGCTGGAACACGTACGAGAAAACGCTCAGCGTGCAGAATGTTCCGAACTTGACACTGAAGTGGAGCTACTCCCCCGGAGTACCGGTGTTCTCCTCGCCCGCCGAGCTGAATAACGTGGTCTATGCCGGCGCGTACGACGGCAATCTGTACGCGTGGAACGCCACCACCGGCGCCAAGCTGTGGAGCTACTTCACCGAAGTCGGCAGCTGGATATACTCGTCGCCCGCCGTGGCGAACGGCGTGGTTTATTTCAGCTCGGTGTATCCCGGCGTACCCGGCGTGATCTATGCGGTCAACGCCAGCACCGGCACCCAATTGTGGAGCTACCCCACGATCAACGGCTCGTATGCCACGCCGACAGTGGCCGACGGTGTGGTGTACTGCGGCGATTATAGCGGTACCCTGTACGCGCTGAACGCGACGACCGGAGCACTTCTGTGGACCTATGACACAGGCACGCAGATCTGGGGCGCACCCGCCGTGGTGGACGGAGTAGTCTATTTGGGATCCGAGAACAACAGCGTGTATGCGCTGAATGCCACCACGGGCGCCAAAATATGGAGTTTCGCCACCGGCGCCTTTATCGAGGCTACGCCCGCGGTCGCGAATGGAGTGGTTTACATCGGTTCCGACGATAACAAGTTCTACGCTCTGAAAGCCTCGACCGGAACGCTTCTGTGGAGCTACACCACGGGCGGTCAGATCGCAGGCTCGGCGGCCGTCGCCGGCGGCGTTGTTTATGTCGGCTCCTACGACGGGTACGTGTACGCCTTCAATGTCAGTACACACGCTCTTCTGTGGAAATATCTCACCATCGGCAATGTCGCCTCATCGCCAGCCGTCGCCAATGGTGTGGTGTATATCACGACCCAGAGCACCAGCATCTCGAGCGACAACTCGTTGTACGCGCTCAACGCCAGCACAGGCGCCCTGCTGTGGAGCTATCCCATTTCCGGCACACTCGGGGGGGGCTCGCCAGCCGTAGCCAAGGGCATGGTTTATTTCCCGATAGGTGACATCTACAGCTTCACCGGGTCACTCTTAGCTTTCGGGCTGGACTGAACGATGAGACCAAAGAACGGCTTTTAGGCGCCGGCCTCACCCGAGGCCGGCGCTTTCACAGGAAGTATGTAAATCGAAAGCCGCACAGATCTACGCCTTCGCCTTCAACTTAACTTGCCCTCCGGCAAGCTCGACGGAGAACTCCACATCCTGATTCAGCGGTCGCTGGCCACGTCGCCTAGGGCGCAGGGCTCCTGCTGCGGTGAATCCTACGCACTATCAATTGCCAGACAACGACCACACCGACTCCAATGAGACACGCGAGCCAGCCTTGATTCCGATGCGGGATCCGCGTGTGAGGAAGTAAGAACATCGGGAGCATCATCGCGGCGACTAACAGCGCCGCAGTCGCAAGCAAACGAAGACCGCTAAGCCAGGG
>JBEKJF010000293.1:0-8177 GCA_050011375.1 Candidatus Sulfotelmatobacter sp. | reverse complement strand
TTAATGAAGACATTGGGATACTCGCGGCTCGGCAGCATGGGAGTGAAACCCTCACCGAGCGAAACCGGCGCGGCCTCGGGCAACACGGCGTCATAGCGCCACATGGTGGGAGCAAGCGGCAGCAACGATGCCGGCGAAAATATTTTCTTGATGCTCGCCAGATCGTAGCGTGCATAGAGAATGCCGCCATCCTCTGGGCAAACGGTTTGAGGACGGTCGGCGGGATAATGCTCGCCGCAGCGAGTGCATTCAAGGTGAGTAAGGCGCGACACCGAGAAGAGTTTAGCAGGAGTACGAATTCGATTGCAGAGATGACACCCGGACTGAAACGGATAAAACAAAAAAGCCGCCGATTCAGCATCGGCGGCTAAAGTTCAGAAGAACTCTACTTCGCGCTCTTCTTAGCAGCGCGCTTCGAAGGCGGCACTACGCCCTTCTCAGGACGCTCCTTCTCGATTGCATCAGACAAGTTATGCAGCGGTTTGTCTTTCGCAGAAGAGAACTGTGGACCCGTCTCAGGCACGGTTAGCCCCTGCGCCGTGTACATCGCCTCGTTGAACTTTGTCCCCGACTTCGTTCCGGCTATCGCGAACACTCCATGCGGTACGCCGTTGCTGAAAGCGGTGGCAATGTAATCGCCCACCATCAGGCCGTTCTGCGAGTTGGGCAACCATCCCAGCTGCATCGGTCCAGCCAGCTTAGTCGGAGCGTTCCAGGTCGAGCCGCCATTGTGCGAAGAAATGTATCCCACATAAAGCTGGCAAGTCGCCTTGGTGCACGAGGTGTTCGAGTAATAGTAGTAATGAATCGCAACGTGCGCCGTTGCGCCGGAGGTCGTGGGATCAATACCAATCCCCGGAATGAAATGATCAACCGTGCTGGTTGTCGGGTCGATGGGAACGCGCGTTACCGCCGACCATGTGCTGCCGTCGCTCGATGTGCTGTAAACCAAGTCGTTGGTCGAGCAACTCGTGCGGAAACGGCAATCCTCCCACACCACGTAGACCGTGCCTGCGCCATCGATCGCCGCGGAAGGTAGCGGGCCACTGCGAATTCCTCCCGCATCGGTGTGGTATTGAATGTTGGCGACGCTCACTGGGGCGTTCCAGCTGGTGCCTCCGTTAGTCGAGGTGTAGGAGGAAATTCCGTTCGTTTCGATTGGCACCACTACCGTGCCGTTCGGCTGCACCAGAGGCTGCCCGCCAATACCGAAGAAGCCGCCCCCTGCCTTGATGCCCGTCGACCAGGTCAGGCCCCCGTCAGTCGAGGTGCTCATCATCACCTGATCCCCAAGATCGGGATTGTCCCACTCCACATAACAATTGCCGTAATACGGACTGGTCGATGTGCTGTCGCAAACGATCCAATTCTTGTCGGAACTCACCACGTTCGGTCCGACGCTTACCGGATCGTTCCACGTAAAGCCGCCATCCGTCGACCGGTTCACCACCACAGCCGGAGTCTCGGAAGTGTCTGAGATGGGCAAAGTCGCGATCATCCATACGGCGTGCTTGGCATCGTAAGCCACCGCTGGATCGCTGGCTGCGCTGTACGGCCCGTTGCCGTTTCCAACCGTCAGGCCGGGAAGAAATCCATGGGTCCAACTCGTGCCGCCGTTCGAAGAAGTTGCCCAGCCAATCGCGGTCGCGCCGCCGGGATCAATGCGTCCCGTCTGGAACGCAGCCACCTGAGTCAAACCGTTGGCCAGCACGTGCGGCTCAACTTCCGTGGCATGTTGGCCGGGAGCAACTGTGAAAGGGTCGGCACTGATCTTTGTTAACGTGACCGTTGGAGCATCCTGGGCGTGGACGGCAACCGCCGTCACGCAGAAGCCCATCACTAGCAGGCAAGCAAACCAAGACCGCAGACTGCGAGAATCGAGATTGCGAAAATTAGGGAGAATGCAATTCATCAGGATTGTCCTTTAGTGAAGAATGACTGCAAGATTTGCTACCCCGAATGGCAGGACATTCTGGGGTGCCAACGATGCACGGTAGTAGGCCCCGCGCCGCTGAACATATCGTGGAATTACCCGCCCTGTCAATGTGAACGGTTTTGCAACTTCAGCCGCATGACAGGGGCGCTTCGGGGATGCTTCTTTTTTCCTCAGCGCGAGACAGGTACAAACACGACCGCCACTTCATCCGCGTAGGCTCGTCGCCAGTCGGCGGTTTCGGCAAGAATGTTCGCCAAAGCGGATTCCTTGGGAACGACGACGCAGCCTGCTGGGTGCTGCCGAAGAAAATCTTCCCATCCCGGCTCCAGGTGCACCATCTTCAAGTAAGACTTTAAGAACGCTTCACCATAAAAATCGTGCCGGTCATCGACCACCACTCGTATCTGCGGATAAAGCCGGTAAATCAAATACCCACCCCAATAGTCGGGACTAACCAGCGGGCCGCGCACACCGCTCGTCTGCAGGTAATCCACCGCGCGTGCCGGAAATCGCTTCGCGTCAAAGTGAGCGTCCATCAACTGTTCAATGCCCATCTTGCCGCCATGCGCTGCGATCCAGCAGGTCATCACGATCACCGCTGCCGGCCAAAGATGCCCCCGCAGTCCTATCTCAACCGCCTTCATTCGCTGAAGGAACGGAGTAAAGGCTAATCCGCGCCGGAACGCGACCCTTTCGGCGAGCCTCTCCATCCCATCCGACAACCAAGGCCCAATCACCAGAATCAACAGCAGCGACGAGACAGGAATGTTTCGTGATGCGTAAAGCCCCGCGTACACCGCGAACAACACCAGCAGGCCATCGCTAGCCGAGACCTTGCGTCTCTTCGCCGCGAACGCCACCATCGTCAGCAGCAACAATCCCGCAAAACACTTCTGCGCCACATAATGAAAATTCGGAGACTGAAACTCGTCAACGTGGTCCATCAGAAAACTATTCGTAAGATATTGATAAATGTGAATGTGCAACTTAAAACCATAAGGATTCACCAACGTTGCCACCGCGCTCAAAATGCCGGCGATAGTCAGATTGCGAACGCGCCGCCCCATCCGGATTTTCTGGAGAGCACTCTCGAACCGATCCTCCTTCAGACTGAACCACTGCCACACCGCATCGACCCAGTAAATCCCGAGCAGGACTAATCCAATCAGAAATCCGCCATGCACATTCACCCAAACCAACATCAGCAGCGGCAAAACCCAGAGCAGCCACGAGCGCGAAGAAGCAGAAGCAGAAGACAAAGAATCGGAATGAGCGCCCGCACGGTTTTTCTCGCCGGACTCCAGAACCCAGAACCAAGCCACTGTGAACAACCAGCTCACCACATGCGGCCGCGCCTGAAAATGAATCATCGCCGCCGAAACCGCCAGCAGCACCAGCACTAGCGCAACCAAAACATTAGTGCCCCGTCGCAGCATCAGCCGAAAAGTCCAGGCGAACAACCCCGCAATAATCAAAGCCGTGAGCAGCACCACTCCGTTCAACCCGGCCGCGCGATCCAGCCAACCGACGACCACGTCATAAAGCCACTCCCAGGCAAACCAGGGCTGCCCGGCCATCGACGAAAACGGATCAACCCGTGGAATCTCATGCGACGCCAAAATCAGTTGCCCAGTGCGAATGTGCCATCCAATTCCAGCGTCGCCCAGCAACCGCACGGACAAGTCGGTGAAAGCCAGCAGCGCCAGCAACGCCGCAAACAACAAATCGGCGATCGACGGCAACAGCCACCGCACGGCAGCCGGATTCGATTCCGCCGATCTTATGGACCGAATTGCCATCGCGCTGAATCTTATAGAGGAGAAGCCTGATCGGCAAGAAACGATCGGCAAGAAAGCGATCGACAAGAAACGATCGGACAGAAAACTTTCGGCAAGAGAATGAACGCCAACACCTTAGATCAAGCCGCACATCGCGTCGTAATCGTGGGATCAGGCTTCGGCGGCCTGAACGCTGCCCAGGCGCTGGCCAGCGCGCCCGTAAGTATCACCGTCATCGATCGGAAGAATCATCACACGTTTCAGCCACTGCTCTATCAGGTGGCCACTGCCGGTCTTTCACCCGGCGAAATCGCTGCCCCGATTCGTTCGATCCTGCGCCATCACAAAAATGTCGAAGTGCTACTGGCCGAGGTCACCGGCTTCGACCTCGAACGCCGCGTGGTGCAAACCGCTGTGCAAAATGATGTTCAGAATGAAGCGCGGGGCAACGCGACGAGTGATTCGCACCCTCGAGTTCAGGAAATTCCCTACGACTCCCTCATCGTCGCCGCCGGCGCCAGCCACGCCTACTTCGGCCACGATGAATGGGAAGCCTGCGCCCCCGGCCTCAAGACCATCGAGGACGCGCTCGAAATCCGCCGCCGCGTTCTTCTCGCCTTCGAACTCGCCGAACGCCGGGCCGCCGCGGAAGGCAATGGCAGTAACAGCGACAACGACCCGTTGAACTTCGCGGTCGTCGGCGCCGGCCCTACCGGGGTCGAACTCGCCGGAACCCTAGCAGAAATCTGCCGCCACGCGCTCGCCCACGATTTCCGCACTATCGACCCCAGCCGCAGCCGCATTCACCTCATCGAAGGCGGCCCGCATGTCCTGCCCGCATATCCAGAGGACCTTTCGCGGAGTGCGCTGGAACAACTAAATCGCCTGGGAGTCGAGGTGCTCACTTCAACGATGGTCACAGGGATCGAGCCCGGCGTAATTTACATGCGCAGCACCGTAGGTGGAACAAGCCCCGGCGAAACAAAACAAATACAAATGAAGATGAACGCGGCCGTGATCCTCTGGGCCGCAGGAGTAGCCGCGTCACCGCTGGGAAAAAAGCTAGGCGTCCCAGTCGACCGCGCAGGGCGCGTGCTCGTCAATCCAGATCTCAGCCTGCCGAACCACCCCGAAGTTTTCGTCATCGGAGATCTGGCTGCACTAAACGACGCATCCGGCAAACTCTTACCTGGCGTAGCGCCGGTAGCAATGCAAGAGGGCACCTTCGTAGCTAAACTGATTAAAAGAGAAATCGAATCGGGTGCCCCGTCCTTCTCGCGTTCTGTGCGAGAGAGCCTGCCCCGAGAGGAACGAGGGGGCAGGGGTTTTGACCTCAACTCTCGATTCCACTACCACGATAAAGGCAGCCTAGCCACGATCGGCCGCTCAGCCGCAATCGCACAATTCGGCAAGATTCACATCTCCGGATTCCTCGCATGGCTAGCCTGGCTCTTCATCCACATTCTGTTCTTAATTGGTTTCCAAAACCGCATCCTCGTCTTCATCCAGTGGGCATGGTCATATTTCACCTATGAGCGAGGCGCGCGCCTAATCACCGGCAGCACCAACCTCCCCGGCTGGACTGTAGCGTCCCACGGAAATCCAGGCGATGGCGAAGCCGAAGAAATGTCCGCAGTCAGTCACAAATAAGAGTAAAAATATTGTTGTAAGCGGCAGGCGACCAATGAAAAGCGGTTCAACATCTCGGATTCTTCTCAGCCTGGTTGCAACTCTCGTTCTCAGCTCGATCTCCTGCGCCGAAGTTCTCAAGATCGTCGTCAATGACACTATCCAGCCCATTACCGAGGAATACATCGCCCGCGCCATCGACGAAGCCCAGCGCCGCAACGACCAAGCTGTACTGATGGAGATCAATACTCCCGGCGGCCTGGTTGAATCCACGCGCCACATCATCGAGAAGATCACGAGCTCGCAAGTTCCCGTCATTCTCTATGTCGCGCCCAGTGGCAGCCGCGCCGGTTCGGCCGGAATCTTTATTCTGGAGGCGGCCGATGTAGCAGCGATGGCCCCCGGAACCAATGCCGGCGCGGCGCATCCCGTGCTGCTCTTCGGCCCAAATCAAGTCAAGACCGACGATGAGATGAAGCAGAAAATCGAAAATGATGCCGCCGCCTTGATGCGTTCCGTAGTTTCTCGCCGCGGCCGCAACGTCGAACTCGCGGAAAGCGCCGTCCGCGAATCCAAGTCGTTCACCGACCAGGAAGCCCTCGCGCAGCATTTGATCGACTACATCGCTTCCAGCGAAGAAGATCTCTTCCGCCAGTTGGATGGCAAAAGTTTCAAGCGCTTCAACGGCCAGGAAGTTACCCTCAAACTTTCAGGCCAGCCGATCGCGCCCTTCGGCATGACCATCAAAGAACAAATCCTCGGCTATTTGATGGACCCGAACCTCGCCTTCATCCTGCTCGCCATCGGAGCGCTTGCCCTTTATGCGGAGTTCAATCATCCCGGCGCAGTCGTTCCCGGAACCGTCGACGCGCTTTGCCGCGCTGGGCCTGATTCTCGCCGCATTCGCACTCTTCGGCGCCGAAGCCAAGTTTGCCAGCCACGGCGTCCTCACGGTCGGCGGCATCGCGCTGCTCACTCTTGGAGGATTGCTTCTCGTCGATTCGCCCATCCCGGAAATGCGCGTACACCTGCTGACCGCACTCGCCGTCAGCATTCCGCTCGGATTGATCACCGCATTCCTCATGAGCATCGCCATCAAAGCCCGCCGTAACAAGAAGGTCTCCGGCGCTCAAGGCATCATCGGTGAAACCGGAATCGCGCAAACCTCGCTATCCCCTCGCGGAAAGATCTTCGTCCACGGCGAACTCTGGGACGCCGTCTCATCCTCTGACGTATCCGTTGGCCAATCCGTAGTGGTGCGCCGCATTGACGGCCTTTTGCTTCAAGTCGAACCGGCAGCCGTCGCACATCCCACGCCTACGCCGGTTGCTCTCTAATCCGCTCGCGCACCAGCGCAAGCAACCGCCCACATCCGAATTCCGCGCCCGCGCCTCGCCATTGCGTTACAATCCGCCTCAGCGGCGCTTGTGCGTTCCAGGCGCGGAGGCATTGGTATGGAGATCGGTGTCACCTTCATTACGGTCGTCGTCATCATCGTCGTCCTCTACCTGTTCAGCTCAATCAAAATCCTGGCCGAGTACGAACGCGGAGTAATCTTCCGTCTGGGACGCCTTTTGAGCGCTGCGAAAGGTCCGGGCGTCGTGCTCGTGTTTGCTCCAGTCGACCGCATCGTGCGAGTCTCGCTGCGCCAGGAAGCGCTCGAAGTTCCTCCGCAAGACATCATCACTCGCGACAACGTCACACTTAAAGTGAATGCCGTCATCTTTCTGCGCGTGATCGATCCGAATAAGGCAGTGGTTGAAGTTTCCAACTACGTCTATCAGACCTCGCAGTTTGCCCAGACCACGCTGCGCTCCGTGCTCGGCGAACAGGAACTCGACGAACTGCTCGCGCACCGCGAAAAAATTAACCTCCGCCTGCAAAGCATTCTTGACCAGCACACTTCACCCTGGGGCGTGAAGGTGACGAACGTCGAAGTGAAGCAAGTCGATATGCCGGAATCCATGCTGCGCGCCATGGCCAAGCAGGCCGAAGCTGAGCGCGAAAAGCGCTCGAAGATTATTCATGCGGAAGGCGAGTTCTCGGCCGCGCAACGCCTGGTAGACGCGGCCCATCTCCTGGCCACCGAACCGGTCAGCGTACAGCTTCGCTATCTGCAAACCTTGACCGAAATCGGCGTCGAGAAAAATACCACGGTGATCTTTCCCGTCCCCGTCGACTTTTTCTCAGGCCTGCAGAAACTGCTGAGCAAAGGCGACGACAAAGCGGCGGCATGAAGATTCTGAGTGGAGCAGGACGAGTCGGCGCTGAGTCACGCGGAAGAGCGGCGCTTTAGCGCGGTTCGACATGTGGAAGAGCGGCGCTTTAGCGCCGCGTAAATCGTCACGATCGATGTGGGCTTTAGCCCCCGAGGTACACCGTTGGATTCACAAGACACTGAAATCACGTTAGGAACCACGAAACTTCTAGGCCTCTTCTTCGGCCTGGTCATAATTTGCGCCGTATTTTTCGCGCTAGGCTACACGCTGGGCCGCAAGTCAGACGCCGCGCTCGTAAGCGCCGGTACAACTCCGCTGCCCGCGACCTCCACCGGCCCCAAGCCCGCCGGCTCAGCATCCACGCAACCCGCACCACCAATGACTTTTTATAAAGCGGTCGAGCAGAAGGACGCCAATGCCCAACTGACTCCCGCCACAGCGAACACCGAATCCGCTGCTCCTGCTAATGCCTCACCATCGCCCGCTGCATCTCCCGCTACGCAATCGCAGACCTCGCAAACGGCCGCCGCACCCGACCCTATGACTCCGGTTCCCACTGTCGGATATTTCGTGCAGGTCGCCGCCGTCAGCAAACAGGATGACGCCGAAGCCCTG